>CAVHTI010000071.1:0-12054 GCA_963638805.1 Anaerobutyricum sp. | reverse complement strand
ACACGAACACCGATTATTTCTTTATGAAATTCAAAAAAAGTACCGGAATTACGCCAAAAGAATTCCGCCGTCAAATTGGCAAAGAAACTGATTAAAACTTTTGAAATTTGCAAAAAGGATTTTTTATTATGGGCATAAAACTTGAAAACGTAAAAATCTTAAGAAAAATCAAAAATACCTGGAACGCGCTCTGTATTTTTATGATTTTGCTGGCCGTTATTAATTTTACCGGTTGTTCTAAAAATCAAAATGAGGCAGAAAAAACTGAAAATGAACCGATTACTTTTACTTTATTTTCCGCAGATTTAGAAGAACCTTTAAACTTTAATGATACAATTGCCCGCGAAATTACAAAACGGACGGGAGTTTATCTTGATTTTATAGGCCCAAAATCAAATGCCACCGACGATATTGATTTAATGATTGCAAATGATTCTTATCCTGATTTAATTTTTGCAAAAAGTGATTTAACAAAACTCATAGAAGCAAACGCTGTTGTCCCGCTTGATTCTTACATAGAAAATTATGGCGAAAACATAAAAAAACTTTACGGCAGTGAAATTGTAAAACTCCGCAACAGTTTGAAAGATCCTCACATTTATACTTTTGGAACTTATGCAATAAAAACAAACGTCCTTGAATCTTCCGGCAATTTGCAAATTCAAAATGCGGTTTTAAGGGAATATCAGTATCCAAAAATTACAACTCTGGAAGAATATGAAAACATACTTCTTGCGTACAAAAAAAAGTATCCCGTCATAAATGGTCACAAAACGGTCGGATTTTCATTTTTGACGGATTCCTGGTACTGGTACTTGTATTTGTCAAATCCGGGAAATTACGTTATTGGCTACCCAGATGATGGTCAGTGGATTGTAGATCAGGATTCATTAAAGGCAACGTACAAATTTTTAAATCCTGATATGTGCAAATATTACAAGTGGCTGAATAAAATTTATCACGAAGGCCTGCTTGATCCTGAAAGTTTTACTCAGGATATAAATATTTGGACTCAAAAAGTAAAGGACGGTTGTGTTTTGGGCACGGCGGCTCCGCTTTGGTTTTTCCAGAGTCTTCAGTCAGAAATGGAAAATTCAGGACTCACGGAGCGCACTTACGCTTATCTTCCGGTTACCGTTGATAACAAAACTAAGGCGGTTTCTTTTCAGGATTACGGATTTTCTGGCGGCTGGGGAATTGCAATTACCAAAAATTGTAAGGACAAGTACCGCGCATTTAAATTTTTTGACTGGTTTTGCTCAGAAGAAGCTCAGATTTTAATCAACTGGGGCATAAAAGACGTTCATTATTATTATGATTCCGAAAATATCCGGCGTTCTTTTCAAAATATCAGCGACAGCGAAGGTCTTGGCAAGTGGATTTATCCTTTTCCAAATGCAGGGGAAGGTTATATAGATTCAACCGGCAATACAATCGCAAAATTAAATCTGGATCAGATAAAAAAATCTTATAATTCTGCCCAAAAAGAAACCCTTGAAGCCTATGGAATTGAAATGTTTAAAGAGCTTTTTCCGTCAGAAAAGGAATTGCCTCAAAGTCGTCACGGCCAGGTCTGGCAATATCAGCTGAGTCCAAAAATGTCACAAAAAGTCACCATTGTTGACGATTTTGTAAAAGAAAGCCTCATCAAAATCATCATTGGCCCGGAAAAAGATTTTTCTTCTTCCTGGAAAAAAATGACGGACAGTATAATTCAAATGGGCATAGAAGACGTTGGAGACGAAATTTCTCGTATGATTCAAATGAAAATTAAACTTTGGTCAGAATAAAGTGCCTCAAACGTCCCTAATTAGCGATTTTCTTCCCTTTCAAAACATTTTTTTTGATAAATGTATTCGTAAAGAATGTCGTCAAAATTTTCGTATTTAAAAACTTTATGGATTTTTGTCACTTTCCACTGCTTTATATTTTCCGTGTGCGGGTAGGGTTTGTAAAAAAGTCTTTTAGAAAAATGTCTGATTACAGTGTTTTTGTATAAAAATTTCTGATCATTAAAGCGCTGACTTAAAATTTTTTGCGAAGTTGTACTCAAAATAATTGCGCTTTCGTCTGCAAAGGTCAGTTTTTTAGTTTTTATCAATTCCCTGCATTTTGAAAAAAGCCCCGTTTCTTTGCATTTTTTTAAGTTAAACAAAATCACGCCCGCATTTATAAATTTTCTGTTCCAAAAAAGAATAATCTTTCCGTAATGATCCCGCGCGGCCGCATATTCCACGTCCGAAACATCCTGATTCCAAAGCAAAGTTACGTCTTTGTTAAAAAGCAAATCAAGGTCAAGATACAAAATTTTATCCGGCAGACCCGGCACCAAATCTGCAAAAAGGCGCAAAAGTGTGTACGGTGAACAATAGCACTGTTCGTTCGGGCAGGCTGCAAATTCCTTTTTATAAATGTCAGTTACGTCAATTTTTATAACTTTATTTTCCGCGTTATATTCCTTTGCCATTTTATCCAAAAATGCAATCTGGCTGTCACTCATCGGCAGGTATTCCGGCTTTATGTGCGAAACGTCCATGGTAAAAAAATAAAACGTGAACGGCTCTTTTGTTTGCGTCCTTTTAAAAATCGAAAGCATTTCTGTAATTGCACCGTCAAAAACCTTATTATTTCCGCAAAATAAAATATTAATCATTTTTTCCTCTTTTTTTATGGGCGCATCTGCCACAAGGGCAGACCGGGCTATTCAGGGCTCCGGCATTCGCCTCCGGCTTTTGCGCTGCGTGCCAGAACAATGGCACTTCGCTTTGCAAAATCCCGCTAACGCGGCCCTTACTATCCCTTGCGCGTTTACTTCCTGATATATTTTATCAGTTCAACTTCGTTTAATTTACTGCGTTCACACATTGTTTCGTAAACTTTGTCCCGCAGTTGTTTTCTCTGTTCCTTTTCTTTTAATGTTTCGTCAGCATAAAAAGGTCCGTCAACATAAGTTATCATTTTTGGCTTTTTAGAAAATCGTCTTTTTTGATACGTATTTGTAAAGCAAAAAACCGGGCATTTGTTTTGAACCGGATACCTAAAAGACAAATCTGTAAACGGCCTGATTTTTGTATAATACGGCCAGATGTGTGCTTCAGGATAAATCACGACGGAAGCGTTTTGTTCACAGCGCAGTTTTATGACATTCATAAAATTTTTAGCGGCAGTTATTGTGTCCGGCAGCGGAATTGCGCCAAGATAAGGGGTAATTTTTCCAAGAACGGGCATAGAAACATTATTCGGATGCACAATTACATAAGTGCTTCGCGGAAAACTCACTTTTGAAGGAATAAAAGCGTCGGCAATTGCGTTTGTGTGGTTTCCAAAAATAAAAATACCCTGATTTTTAGAAACTTTTTTCAAAACTTTTTTATTTACGACTTTGTTTCCTTCGTGCAATTTTAAAAAAAGCATTGCCCACGGAAAAAACACAATTCTATACCAGAATAAACGCAATGCTTTCCACTTAAAACCGGCATTTCCATAGTCAAAATTTTCGTCAATTTTCTTAGGATTTATCTGCGCAGTTGAGAATTCTTCATTTAATTCATCTGAATAATAAATAATCCGCTGACTATCTTTTTTATTCTGATTTTGATTTTTCTGATTCTTCATCTTTTAAATATTCAAGAGGAATTCCGTAAGTTTTTTCGTACAAATCTTTATTCATCTGATAATTCAGATTTTTCATGTACTCAACATTTTCTTTTAAAGATTTTTCTGCGTCCGGGTAGATAGCCTTCATAATGTGGACTTTGTATTCCTGAATCGGAAATCCGTCCGGGCCAATATTTTCTGTATCGCGCAATGTTATAAAACACGGCAACACCGGGACATTGTTCTGCGCCGCGAATTTATATGCTCCGGCTGTCAATGGGCGCGGTTTTCTGTAATTCCACCACATTCCCTGTTCTGCAAAAATCAGGATTTTTTCTTTCTTTTCCAATAATTCTTTTATTGCCGCCATAAATTTTTTCTGAGTAGAAAAATTCTGACTCAAAGGCAGTGTGTTGCAGTGTTTAAAAAGGTAACCGTAAAAACCACGGAAATTCGTATAATTTCCTTCACGAATAACGCGCCACAACCGGTGATGCGGAAGATATTTGTCTATTGCAAAAAATAAAGCAAAATTATCAAAAGCATTAAAGTGATTACAGGTAATTAAAGCGCCTTTGTCTTTTATTTCTTCGTAATTTTCAAGGCCTTCCGGTTCAGCAAGAACTAAAAAGCCTTTTTTAATCATTTTTTTTACAAAAGAAATTCCAATAAAAGTTGCAATTTTACAATTTATGCGACTTGATAATTTTTTGTCAGTATAATCAATTTGTTCTGGCAATAAAGGTATGGTCGGGGGATCTTCTTCAACATCCTTTGTAAACCATCCTTTTCTTTCATATTCATCAATTCTTTCAAGAACCTGCAGTCGATCCTTACTTTTTTCTATTGCCATAAAATTTTCTATATCCCTTTATTTTGATTTTTTTGGAAATTCTGTTTAAAGTGTTTTTAAATCCCCATTTGTCAAAGATATTGTTTGTTTCTTTCATAACTACTTTGTGGGTTTTTAAATAATTATTCGGATTTTCCATATCTTCTTTCATCGTTACGACAAAATTTTTCATCATGAAATCGTCTTTGGCTTTCATTTCTTCATTGTAAGAATCAAGAACGTCCCTCATCTGAAGATAAAACGGAGTCTGCTTTGCATATTCCCAGAATAAATCTTCGTAAAGGACATTTTCGTAATGCCACGGCCGCCAGATTACTTTGTAGTGAACAAGTTTTAAATCTTTGTCATCAAATTTGTCATTTTTGAATGCGGTTTTATTCCAGCCAAGACTTATCAGTTTTTTATGATCTTTAAGAAGAACATTTAAATAATCTTCATCCTGAATGATTCTGAAAGTATATTTTTCTGCAAGGGCAACAAATTTTTCTGCAATTTTGTCCTTTGTCATCCGCTGCGTGTTCATAAGCATTACGCCGGCGTTAAAATATTCTTCAACCGGAATTCCGTAAGTTTTAAGAGGGTAGTTGCGGAAAGTATCATTCAAAAGCAAAACTTCTTCCTGAGCGGCCGCAACGTAATTATCGCCCAAATCAATATTATAAAGTTCAGAAATATCGCCTTTTACAATAATGTCGCAGTCCAGGTACAAAACTTTTGTGTATTTTGGAAAAAGTGACGGAATAAAAAATCTGTAGTAAGTTTCTTTTGAATAATAATCTCTCAGTCTGAAAAGATGTTTGATTTTATCAAGTTCATTTGCCAGTGCAATGAATTCAATTGTTGAATTTTCCGTAGCCATCTTTTTTAAAATGTCACGGTTTTCTTCGCTCATATTTGTTGTCAGTATATAAATATTGTACTGATATTCTTTTGATGCATTTGTAAGGAGAGATTTAATTGCTATTGCAAGTAACGGTACATAATTATCATCAGAAGCAAAAAATATAGGGATTTCCCTGTTTGTGTTTTCCATAGCCTTTCAAGTTTATAACACAATATTTCAATAATCAAGTAGATGACGTTTTTTCAAAAAGTGTCAAAGAATGAAAATTCACAAAAAATTCTTGGGTTTTCAAAAAATCATTTTCATAGATTAAAGATTGTAAATGAGTTATAATATTCAGAAATTTTTTTACAAGGAATTTTTAGATGAGTTACAAACCAGTTGATCCTAAAGTTGATTTTCCAAAACAGGAAGAAGAAATTCTTAAATATTGGGAAACAAATAAAACTTTTGAAAAATCAATAAGTCAGAGAGAAGGCGCCGAAGATTTTGTTTTTTATGATGGCCCTCCGTTTGCTACAGGACTTCCACACTTTGGACATTTTATTCCGTCTACAATCAAAGATATTATTCCACGTTATCAGACAATGAAAGGCAAAAAAGTTGAACGCCGTTTTGGCTGGGACTGTCACGGTCTGCCTGTTGAAAATCTGATTGAAAAAGAACTTGGCATAAATTCTAAACACGAAATTGAAGCCTACGGAATTGATAAATTTAACGATAAATGTAAGGCTTCGGTTTTAAAATATACATCAGAATGGCGCAAAACTATCACACGAATGGGCCGTTGGGTTGATTTTGATCACGATTACAAAACAATGAATCCTGATTACATGGAATCAATCTGGTGGGTTGCTAAATCTTTGTGGGATAAAGGTTTAATCTACGAAGGTAAGTACATTCTTCCGTATTGTCCGCGTTGTTCTACCGTACTTTCAACTCATGAACTTGCGCAGGGCTATAAAGACGTAAACGATATGACTGTCACAGTCCGCTTTAAAATCACAAAGGCTCCGGCTGCAATTGATGATCCTGCTATGACTGACGGTCACACTTATTTTATTGCCTGGACAACAACTCCGTGGACACTTCCTTCAAACTTGGGTCTTTGTATGGGCCCTGAACTTGATTACGTAAAAATCCGCGATAAAGAATCTGGCGAGTGCTATATTTTTGCAGAAGCAAGACTTTCGGCATATTACAAAGATGAAAATTCTTACGAAATTATTTATCGCCGTAAGGGTAAGGATTTTATTGGTGCACGTTACGAACCGCTTTTTCCTTATTTTTCAAAATATGCAGATCCTGCTGTTTGCGAAGCTGATTCAAAATTTAAATGTACAGAAGGCGCTTTCCGCATGTTTAATGCTGATTACGTTACAACTGATGACGGTACTGGCATTGTTCATATTGCTCCAGCATTTGGTGAAGATGACCATAAAGTTTTTGCCGGTTCTGGAGTTCCGGAAGTTGAACCAATTGACGCAGAATGTAAATTTACAAAAGAAGTTCCAGATTATCAGGGCAGATTTGTAAAAGACTGCGATAAAGACATTATGGATCGCCTCAAAAAAGAAGGAAAACTGATAAAAAAAGAACAGCACATGCACTCTTATCCTCATTGCTGGCGTTGTGGTTCTCCGCTTATTTATCGTGGCATTGGTTCATGGTTCGTAAAAGTTGCAGATCATCATGAAGAATTATTGCGCGCAAATAGTCAGATAAAATGGCAGCCTGCTCATATCAAGGAAGGTCGTTTTGGAAAATGGCTCGCAGGTAGCCGTGACTGGGCTGTAAGCCGTAATCGTTATTGGGGAAATCCTATTCCAATCTGGAAGTGTGATAATCCTGATTGTAAAGAAGTTTTGTGCGTTGGAAGCCGTCAG
This sequence comes from Anaerobutyricum sp., assembly GCA_963638805.1. Taxonomy (GTDB): domain Bacteria; phylum Spirochaetota; class Spirochaetia; order Treponematales; family Treponemataceae; genus Treponema_D. The sequence continues at coordinate 4,874 of CAVHTI010000071.1, read as the reverse complement.
GAACTTGCAGATTTGAGCGGAACTTACCCAGAAGATTTGCACAAACAGTTCGTTGATAAAATTACAATTCCTTGTAAAAAATGCGGTGGAACAATGCACAGAATTCCAGAGGTTTTTGACTGCTGGTTTGAATCGGGTTCTATGCCTTATGCTCAGCAGCATTATCCTTTTGAAAACAAGGAATATTTTGAAAAACACTTCCCTGCAAACTTTATTTCAGAAGGTCTTGATCAGACACGAGGATGGTTTTACACACTTACAGTTCTTGCTGCAGAATTGTTTGATAAACCGGCCTTCCAGAATTGTATTGTAAACGGTCTTGTCCTTGCTTCTGACGGCAGAAAAATGTCAAAGAGTCTTAAAAATTACACGGATCCGGTCGAAGCAATCAATAAATTTGGTGCAGATGCTCTCCGACTTTTCTTAATTCACAGTTCAGTTGTAAAGGCTGATGATTTAAGATATTCGGACGAGGGCGTTCGTGATGTCTTAAAATCAATCATTATTCCGTGGTGGAATTCTTATTCTTTCTTTGTTACTTACGCAAATATTGATAAAATTCAGCCTGATGGACACCTTTTTGATTCAAAATTGCCTTCAAATCCTCTTGATTTGTGGCTTTTGTCTATGACTCAGCGTCTTGTTCAAAATGTTACGTCCGCTCTTGATGATTATGATCTTTCAGCTGCAATTGACCCGATTGTTGAATTTATTGATGAACTTAATAACTGGTACATTCGCCGAAGTCGCCGTCGTTTCTGGAAATCTGAAAATGACGGAGATAAAAAAGAAGCGTACGAGGCACTTTATCTTGCATTAAAGACTTTGGCTCAAGTTGCCGCTCCTGTAACTCCTTTTATTACAGAAGAAATGTGGCAGAACTTAAAAGTTGCCGGCGATAAAGATTCAGTTCATCTTACAGATTATCCGGTTTATAACAAAAACTGGCGTAACGAAGAAATTGAATTCAAAATGGCTACGGTTCAAAAAGCTGTTTCAATGGGACACAGCCTCCGCAATCAGTTTAATCTTAAAAACCGCCAGCCACTCGCTTCTGTCGCTCTTGTTACACGAAATTCAAGTGAAAAAGCAGTACTTCAGGAAATGCAGGACGTAATTGCCGAAGAATTGAACGTCAAGAAAGTTGAATTCCACGAACGGGAAGACGAACTTGTTGAATATAAGGCTAAGGCAAATTTCCGAAATCTTGGAAAGGAGCTCGGTTCAAAAATGAAAGTTGCTGCGGCCGTAATTCAGACTTTAAGCACAGAACAGATTGAAAATATTATTGTTGGAAATCCTGTTGTAATTGATGTTGATGGTCAGAAAGTTGAACTTAATTCTGAAAAAGTAATTGTTGAACGTTTTGAAAAAGATGATTTGAAAGTTTTGAATGACGGAACTTTAACCGTTGGTCTTGATTCTAAAGTTACAGAAGAATTAAAAATGGAAGGCTATGTCCGTGATTTAATTCGTGGCATTCAGAATCAGCGTAAAGAAAACGGTTATGAAGTTACTGACAGAATTATTCTTGAAGTTTCCGGTGATGAAAAATTAAAGGCATCTTACGAAATGTTTAAAGATATGATTGCTTCAGAAACTCTTGCTTCAAAAATCAACTGGAACGATGCTGTTCTTGATGTAACTGTTGATGCAGATGACAAACAGTGGAGTATAAAAGTTGAAAAAGCTTAACCTTTTTCTGATGATTTGCAGTCTTGCGTGTTTAATTACTTTTGCAGGCTGTAAATCGTCTCCAGAAGCAAATACCGTGGATTCTCTTTTGCTGTTGGATAATAAAAGTTCATTTTTTATTGCAATTCCCAAAAATGCAGACAGAGAACTTGTAAACCGGATTATCAAAAATAATGTGGACGGAATTTCTGATAAAGACTGTAAAACTGTTGTTGACCGCATAGATAAAATTTACTGTGGTTTAAACAGAACAAAGCGTTCAACAGAAATTCAGGCTTCTCTTTCTGTTAATATTCCAACCGCCTATGTTTCTAAAGTTTTTACTAAAAAAGGTGGCTGGAAAAAATCAAAATATAAAACTCCTTATTCCGTAGAACATGATTTGTATTCTTCTTCAGAAATTGACGTGAGTGTTCCGTCGTCTTCAAATTTGTGCATTGGCCGGGATGTAGAATCCATGCTTGATAAATTTGATGATGTAAAAATAAATGGAAATTTGCAGTCAGATTTAGACGAAACGGTGTATAATTTTTTAAGAAGTGCAGAATCAGAAATTCATTTTTATGCGAATAAACCTCAGTCCTTTTTGACAATTTTAACCGGGACAAATTTGAATTTGCAGTTAAATGAAGTTAGCGGAACTTTTAAAGTTGATGAAAATCATGATAATCAATACATTGTGACGCTGAATTTTGTTTTCAAAAGTGAAAAGTTTGCAAAAGCTGGACGCGGTTTATTGAATTTGGCTTTTGGCCTTTCAGCTGAAGAAAGTGAATCTGATAAAAATGAACTTGTAATTTCTGGAATAAAAATCAGTAAGGAATCTTTGTACAAATTATTGGTGATTTAAAACGTGAGTCTCTAAAAATATTAATTTTTAGAGTTGAAAATATAATTATAAAAGAGGCGAGATATGGCAGACAACAAAATTATTCTTAAGGCGGAAGATCTTGACGGTTATCTTACAAATGAAGATATGCAGGACCTTGCAAAACTTGACACTTTATTTAAAGAAACAATGAAATCTTTTGAACCGGTAGATGAGGAAAAAATTGTTGCCGGCTATGATAACATGGGCCACGTAATGCAGGAAATCTGCAAAAAACATCCTAATATCAAAGTTTATTCGTTTGAAACAGAAGAAGGCGCTCATGCCGAGGCTTCTCATGTAATTTCTAAACTTCGTGATATAAACACAGATCACCAGGAATTTATTTATTACAGCCAGCGTGCGTACGAAATGCTTTTTAGAATGGCATATACAGGAAAGCACACTGATAAAAAAAGTCATATTTTTGTAAAAACTCCGGTAAATTATCCGGTTCAGAATTATGCAGTTCACAAAATTCCTGACATTGAAGACAAAATTAAAGATACAGTTATGTGTGTAATGCTTAGAGGAGCTTTGCTTCCAAGTATGATTATGTCAAAGGAAATTCAGGAATATTCAACTTCCGGTTATCAAACTCCGTTTGCACTTTTCAAGATCAGCCGTAATGATCAAAAAAATGAATCTGACATGGAATATGTTCTTGATTTAAATAAATCTTTCTTCAATCTTAAAGACCTTGACGGCAAAGATTTAATTTTTGCAGACCCAATGAATGCAACAGGTGGTTCTCTTGTAACTGTCGTAAAATATATTCAGAGCCAGGGAATTAATCCAAAATCAATTTCTTTCTTTAATACTATTTCAACATTGAAGGGGAGTATCCGCGTTACTCGTGCGCTTAAAAACTGTACTTGCTACACATTGTGGATGGATCCTGTTATGAACGAAAAAGCTTACATTATGCCGGGTCTTGGTGATGCAGGGGATCGTCTTAATGGTTGCGACACAAAAGAAGCACCTCGTAATATGATTCAGTTGATTGCTGATTATGGACACAATATTTCCGGTTTGTACAGAAATCAGCTTTTCCAGATTGAAAAAATAGTTCTTGGTTAGTTCTGTTTTGAAGAAAATAAATATCTGTAAAATCTCGAGTATTTTTCTCAGCCTTTTTCTTTTTGGTTTTATTTCCTGTGCAACAAGTCTTGCGACTATACCGGGAAGTAAGACTAAGCAAATTGAAAATGTTTATGTGGAATATTTGAATATTGCGGATATTTATTTTAGTCTTGAAAAATACGACAAAGCTGAAACCTATTATAGTTATGCCCTGTCAAATAAAAAAATCTATTGGGATGCTTACTATAAACTTGCAAAAACTTATGTTTTACAAAAAAACTGGCAGAATGCAGAACAATCTTACAAAGAATTATTAAAACGTGATTCTGAAAATTCCAGTATAAAAGCGTCTCTTGCCTATGTTTACGCTATGAACGGTAATTTTTCGGCTTCAATAGAACTTTACGAAGATTTACTGAAAACTCAAAGCGATGACCAGACTTATTTAGAAAATTATCTTTCAATTTTAATTCAAGATAAAAGATCAAAAAAAGCCACCGAAGTTTTGAATGATTATTTAACGAAATTTCCAGAAAGTAAAAATATCGAAAAATTTACAAAAGCCGTTGAAGCGCTAAAAACTCCCGAAGCAAAAACTGAAAATCCAGAAGAAAATCAAGTTCCGCCTGAAAATTCGTAATTTTCCGGCAAAAATCCTGCTATTTACTTTCAATATATTCCCTAAATTTTTCTGCATCGGCCCTAAAAGCAACAATCGGATTTTCTTTATCTTCCTGAGCGTGTTCCACAGCCATTTGAGCTTCTTTTAAAAGTCTTTTTGCGCCAATCATTCGTAATGCCCGTGATGAAATTCCGATAAAACATTCAGACTTGTCATTATTCAGGATTTTCAAAATTTCACGGTGAAATTCGTCACCTAATTCAATTGCCTTGTCTATATTTGTATCATTTTTTATGCAAGCAATACTTTCTTCGCCAACAATGTAATTTTTTTGAAATTGTGCAGTGATATAATTGAAAATTTCACGAGTCGCTTCGTCTTCCGCCGATAAATTCGTGATTTTTATAATAAAAAGCGAAAGATCTGATTCTGTAGAAATTGCATCTTCAAGTTCTTCGTCCAATTTAGGAATCAGATTTTCAGATTTTTCAAAACCGTGAACTTCTGATTTAGGTTCTGCCAAAACTTCGTCATTTTGAGTTGGAAAATCAGTATTTTCAGAAATTTCGTCAGAGGTTTCAGCCGTAAAAGTTACCTGTTCTGGAC
>CAVHTI010000070.1:0-12286 GCA_963638805.1 Anaerobutyricum sp. | reverse complement strand
ATGCCTGCGAGTTTTAATTCGTTGATATAGCACGAATTAAAACATCGCGTTTTCAAAGTTGCCCCTAAAAATTGCAATTTTTAGAGGCTCACTTATCATACTTTCATTATCTGCAGAGATTTTTCCTGATATTCAGGTAAAAATTTCTTTTTAAATCCACTTTCAAACAAAACTTCAATTAAATATTCGCCTTCGTTAAGCCCTGCTGAAATTATAACACCATTTCCGTATTCATCATGATAAATCTTTGTTCCTTTTGGATATTTTTTTGCAATCAAGGATTTTTCGCCAAACGCCGACTCTTCCGCGCCACGATTTAAACTTGCAAAACCGGAAGCGTCTCTTCCAAAACTGCTTACGGTCGGTTTATTTTTATTCGCGGAAAAAGTGAATCCAAAAGGTACGGAGCCGAGCAATTTAAATGCCGGAGCCGCTTCGCTTGCAAAAATACTTGGCCGCATATATTCCCACCGCCCGTAAAGGCAACGTTTTGACGCAAGTGTTACAAAAAGCTGATTTTTTGCACGGGTAATTCCAACGTAAAAAAGCCGGCGTTCTTCTTCAAGTTCCGCGCCAGCTTTATTTGCACGCGGAAAAACGCCTTCTTCAAGCCCCGTAATAATCACATTGTTGTACTCAAGGCCCTTTGTGTTATGAATTGTAATTAAAGTGACCGCATCGCCACTGCCATTGTCGTTTTCTTCTTCAAGCGAACGGTCAAGATTTATTGCATCAAGAAATTCCGTCAAACCTTCCGGGGAACATTCGTACGGCACGGCAGAATTTATAAATTCGCGCAGGTTGTCTTTTTTTGTTGAACCTTCAATTTCATCTTGAGTCATATAATAATCTTCAAGCTCAGAATCAATAATCAGACGTTCAATAAAATCAGAAAGTTTCTTTTCCTTTGAATTTTTATAAGTTTCAAAAAAATTATTCAGATTTTCGTAAAGTTTTATAAAATTGCCGGCGCCCTCAGCCGCTTTTTTGGTCAGTTTTTCCTTTTGATTTTTTAAAACCTCAAAAAGATTTTTATAATACTGAACATAATCGCCGTCTTTTTCTTCAACAACCAGCGCCGAAGATAGAATATTATCCTGAGTTTTTTCGCCAATTCCGCGCGCAGGTTTATTTATAATCCTTCTAAAAGAAATTTCGTCCCGCGCGTTTGCAACCAGCGAAAGATACGCAAGAGCGTCTTTGATTTCTTCACGTTCATAAAATTTCAGCGAGCCCACGACCTTGTAAGGAATTTTCCGCCGCAAAAATTCTTTTTCAAAATTGAGCGACTGCGCATTAGTCCTGTACAAAAGTGCCCAGTCCGAATATTTATGGACTTTTCCGTTTGGCGAAGTGCCCTTTTCCACATATTTTTGAATCAAATCACCGCAAAGTTTTGCCTCCGCATTCTGATCCATCGTAAAAACCATAACCGGCTGGCCGCCTTCGCCCCTATCCGCAATTAAAGTTTTGCCAAGCCGATTTTCGTTATTTTTTACAACAAGACTCGCGGCATTCAAGATTTTAGCGGTGGAACGATAATTTCGTTCAAGCCGAATGATATCAGTTCCGGGGAATTTCTTAGGAAAATCAAGAATATTTTGCACTTCTGCGCCACGGAATTTATAAATGGACTGGTCATCATCACCAACAACGCAAACATAATTATCAGAATTTTCACGAACGCCAGAAAGTTCCTGCAAAAGTTTGTACTGAGCAATATTTGAATCCTGATATTCATCAACCATGATTACTTTAAAACGATTGTGAATATAAGACGCAATCTGAGGATTATTTTTTAAAATCAAAACCGGAAGCATAATCAAATCGCCAAAATCGGCATTTCCGGTAGAACGCAACCGCTGATTGTAGCGTTTGTAAATGTCATTTAAATCATATTCACTGTCAATAATGCTCAAATCATCATCAGGGCCAAGACAATAATCTTTTGCAAGAGAAATTTGATGTGCGGCCAGTTTCGCGTCCTTTGGCTTTAAATGAGGGCAGGCTTTTTTTACAAGGCTGACCATGTCGTCGTCATCATAAACCGTAAAGGATTTTTCAAGACCGGCTTCTTCATTGTAACGGCGCAAAAACCACGAGCCAAAAGAATGGAAGGTCCTGATTTGCGCCTCAGCGGCACGAGCGTCAATTGCCACGGCCCTTTCGCGCATTTCGTTTGCCGCTTTTTTTGTAAAAGTCACACTTAAAATCTGATATGGCGGAATATTTTTTTCACTGATAAGCCAGGCAATTTTTGTTGTAATGACCCTTGTTTTTCCTGAACCCGCCCCCGCAAGAATCAAAAGTGATTTTCCTTCGTGAATTACAGCGGCTTTCTGTTCATCATTCAGAACATCAATATATTTCTGTAAATTTTCATCCATACCAAGACTCGCCGGCGGAATGGAATGTCCAATTCCCGCCCCTTCCTATAGTTTTTTGTGTTTTTCGCGCTTTATTTCGTACAAATTTTTATCTGCAACCGTAAGAATCTGAGAAAGCTGACTTGATTTACACAAATCAGAAGCGCCAAGACTTATAGACAGTTTGTAAGGCAATTTAAATTCCTGAGTGAAAGTTTCACAGAGTTTATCAACTTTTTGCCTTAATTTTTCAACTCTTTCAAAATCCATTCCGCTTGCAACAATGCCAAATTCATCGCCACTCAAACGTCCCACAACATCAGACTGTCGGAACGCTTTTTTCAAAACTTTTGCAGAAAATTGTATTGCGCGGTCACCTTCTGCATGACCAAAAATATCATTTATTGACTTAAGTCTGTCAATATCTGCAAAGAAAACAATGCCGGCCACTTCCATTTCCTGCATAACATCAAGAGTCCGCTGCCCTAATTCAAGAAAACCGCGTCTGTTCAAAATGCCGGTCAATTCGTCAGTTTTGTTTTGCTTCATCAGTTTTTCATTATTCTGCTCAAGTTTATTTTTTTCGTCCTTTATCTGCTCTTTTTGCAAAATACTCATTGTATATTCAACGGATTGCGCAATATAAGCACTCAGGATTTTCATATTTACGGTATAACTAAAGAAATTTTTTCTACGAGGTTTTGCAAGAATGTAACCGTAATTTGAACTTCCCGAATAAACCGGATAAACAATATATGCCCCGTACGATTGCGGAATTGCAGAAGCAACACAAATTTCTTTGTGAGGATCAAAAAACTCACCAGTTCTAAAAACTTTTAAATCACCCTTTACATTTGCATAAATTGCGAGTTCCGCTTCGTGAGGAATTGAATATTCGTCCGTATTTCCCATATCAAAAGGTTCTTTGTACAGACAGATTTTCATTTCATCAATCATCATGATGTCAATTACGGCACGAATATTAAAAAAGAACTGTCTTAAAGTATTTGATGAACGGAGCAAATCCAAAAGCGAAATATAGCGTTTTTTTTCAAAAGTCTGAGTCATGTAAAGATTTAAAAGTTCCGCGTTGGAATTCTTTTCTTTGCAGCAGTTTCCGTTTGCATCAAGATAATAACTTAAATTATCAAGCCCCAGGCAACCGCAAGATTGCCTGAAAACCGGTTTTAAATCCGCAGTAATTTCAGGAGGAACTTCTTTGCCGTCCAAAATTTCTTCTGCAAGCTGAGCACACAACATTCCCTGATTCACAATATTTTGATTTACGGTAGAAAGCCGCGGAGTCGAAAGACTCGCAAAAACGGAATCGTCAAAACCGATAATTTTCACGTCATCAGGAATTTTCACGCCAATTTCGTTAAAAACCTTCAGCGCGCCGGTCGCCATAACATCATTTGCAGAAATCAAAGCATCAAAATCAATATCATTACGACTTTTAAACTTTTCTTCAAAAATTCTGATTACTTCGTGTTCATTAAATTGCCCGTCAAAAACAATATTTTCATCGTACGGAATATTAAATTCCGCCAGTGCCTTTTTATACGCTTCAAAACGCAAAATTGCTTCCGAAGAGCCCGTAGAATTTGCAGACAAAAATGCAATGCGCCGGCAACCGTGCTTTTTTACCAAATGTTCAACAATCTGATGATACGAAAATCCGCAGTCCGTTGTGACGCTGACACAGCCAGGCATATCAACTTTTATGGACGCAGAAATTACCGGTCGGCCACAAAAACCTTTCAGCAATTTAAAATAATCTTTCTGTGGAATTATTGAACAAAAAACACCAGATAAAACGATATAAGCATCAATGCAATAGGATTTTAGAAGTTCCGCGGACGTCCAGTACTGATAGTCAAAATTTTCTTCCGAAAATTTCTGGAATTTTGTGTGAGCATAATAAACAGTGACATCTTTTGTGGCAAAATACTGATTTACCCCTTCCATAAAGTCAACACAGTGTTCTACCGCAAAATCAGGAACAAGAACAGCTATATTTCTCAAAGCGAACCTCTAGGATACTGCAATGCAGCGTATATTTTTAAATTATTTTTAACTGATGGAGCCCCAAAAACCGAAATTTTCAAGAATCCACACCACTTTGATTATATATCTGTATTTTAAATTTTTCAAAAATAATCGAATTTGCACTAAAATCGGGTAACGACAATTCTATTTGTACAAAAATCCAAGTTTTCCGTTGTCTTTGTATTCTTTTTCAAGACTTACAAACCTTGAATCAAGATCTACGCCAGTAACGGCAAGAATCTGAACTTTCACGACATTGCCGGTTTTTATTGCGTCACGTTCTAGCTTACTGTCGCTGTCATAACGGATAACAATGCAACCGTCAACTTCCGGAGCCTGAAACCATCCTCTTCCAATTGCAAGTCCTTCCGCATCATCTTGATTTTCATCAGAATCAATAATTTCTTCGATGATTACATTCAAATGCCGGCCCACAAAAGCGTTCAGTTTTTTCTGAGTAATTTCGCCCTGGATTTTTTCAAGTTCGGCGGCACGTTTTTTCGCAATTTTTTCAGAAACACGATTTTTCAGATTATAAGCGGGCGTGTCCTCTTCGCGACTGTACGGAAAACATCCCGACCAATCCGGCTGCAACAATTCAAGGAATTTTTTAGTATTTTCGGCATTTTCATCAGTTTCGCCGGGAAATCCTGTCAAAAAAGTCGTACGAATCATACATTCGCCAAGTTCTTTTCTGATATTTTCAATCATTTCAAGATAATGCTGCTGACTTCCGCAACGGTTCATTTTTTTTATGATTTCATCATCTCCAGACTGAAACGGAATGTCAAAATAATGAACAAACCTTCTGTCCTTTTTAAAAACTTCAAGAATATCCTTATTAAAATGATCCGGGTGAATATAAAGCAGGCGGACAATAAAATCGCCCTGAAGCTCAGAAATTTTTTCAAGAAGAATTTTCAAAGGCGACGGCGATTTCTGGAAATTTTCAGGATTCAAAACATCGCTGCGACAAGTACCGTAAGCCGCCAGATCCTGCCCAATCAGATTAATTTCATAAACGCCCGCATTAACAAGACCCTGAATTTCATCAACAATGTCCTGCGCTGGGCGGCTTCTTACTTCACCGCGAATCAACGGAATCGCACAAAAACTACAGTGATTTGAACAGCCTTCCGTAATTTTTACAAAAGCGCTTGCCTTATAGTTGAACAGAAGATTTCTGCTGCCAGTACAAACCCCTTCCTGAGGATAAAGTGCCACGCAACGTTTTTCTGCTTCAAGGCGCTTCATAAAATCTGCAATTTTAGAAATGTCACCGTTCCCAAAAACTCCGGAAAGTTCCGGCATAGAATTAAAAAGTTCGTCTGCATAACGCTGAGCAAGACAGCCAGTTAAAATAATTTTTGAATCAGAATAATTAGAACTTGCGGCACAAACTGCATCAATCGACTCTTTTTTTGCCGAATTTATAAAACCACAGGAATTTATAAAAATAAAATCCGCTTTTTCAGCATCAAAAACCTGAGTATAACCCGCTTTCTCAAGAAAAGAAGCCATTAACTCACCGTCTGTCTGATTTTTTGCACAACCATGCTGATCAATAAAAAAGCTAGTCAAGTTCAATCACCACCAGTTTATATTTTCCGTCCGTATCTTTAATCCACTTTATGTCTTCTACAAGGACCTGACCGGCTGCTCCGGTTCCTAAATCAAAAGTCCTTGAATCTGCGGTAATCTGGAAACTAACCGCGTTACTGTTAGAAATCCAAAGTCTTATTCCGTTTTTTGGAGTAGAAGTAAACACTTCGCCTTTAGAAAAATATGCTTCGTTTGAATCTTCGCGGTCAACTTTGTTTCTGAACAGACAATTTGCACGGAACGTTGCATTTATCGTAAACGGATAAGCCCTGTTGTCCTCAAGAATAACTTTCTGAGGATATTTTGACTTAATTTCTGAAACAAGAGGAATATCAGAAACATCTGCCTCTAAATTTCCACTTGCGGAAGAGGAATTTCGCATCAAAACCGAAATTTCAGCGCCGCGCGAAGCATCATTGTTTGAAATATCAGAAACATAAACAATCATGTCAGAAACTGAATCACCGTCCACGTCAAGTTCAGATTCTTCTGAAAGTTCAACATAAAAAGTTCCCGCCGGAGTATCAAGCCCAAAATCACCTTTTGTACTTTTTACCGTAAGCACAATTTCAGTGCCTTTTTCCGTCGGATAAATCAGATGGTCGCCTTCATAAACGCGCTCAGAAAACTTTTTTTCACTAAGTTCATAAGATTTATTTTTTGTCTGAACAACTTTTACTTCAGTTTCTTCAGTTTTTGAAGCATTTTTTCTATAAAGAAGAATGGACAAAACCGCAACAATCGCCACAAGAATCACGGCCGGAATCACAATCGCAGGAATCAAAAAACGCGGTTTTTGCCTGATAATCAATTCCTGCGGCACCGGCGCTTCCTGCAATTTTTTATTGTGATAAAGTTTTAAAATATAATCAGTATCAAGTTCAAGATAATTTGAATAATTGCGCAAATACCCTATAAAATAGGCCTCGCCAGGCAAAACTGAACTTTCCTCATCTTCAATTGCCTGCAAATAAGTTTTTTCAACTGTAATTTCGTGTGAAACTTCTTCAACAGAAAGCCCTTTTGCTTCCCGCGCCTTTCTCAGCAGTTCACCATAACTTTCCATAAAAAGATTTTCCTACTCTGAAAACAAGAAATTGCTGTAAACATCGGCAGTTGCCGGTGCATCATAAATAAATCTCTGATCCGTAATTCCGGAATTCACTTTATATTCATAAAAATTAAAAATAAAAGAATCCCCTTTTGGAGTCACCGCTTCAAGCCGGCGTATAAGATTTGTTCCTTCCGAAACCGCAATTTTAAGATATTTAAACGCTTCAGAAGTGCTTTTTCGCTCAAGAATAAATTTTATTACCATTTCGTTGCTGCCATCGTCAAGCGGAACAGCGTCCTGGCCAGTTTCGTAGGCAACCGTATAATAACGCGTCATCAGCGCAAGGCTCTGCGGAGTTGTAGTACTCACCGGAGAAACGCCCGTACTGCTAGAAATTTCCTGTTCAAGCGAAGCTTCCTGCTCCGAAAGATAAACAATCAGTTTGTCACCGTTAAAAACAATTACCTGGTCGGCAGGTTTTGTGTAATCAAGCCGTATCAAATTAGGACTTTTGTAGCAAAGAGTGCCGGAACTGTCTTTTTTATTTACTTTCAGTTCAAATTCAACTTCGTAATCCTTTAAAGTTCCGTAATATTCAGAAATCTGCTTAAAATAAGCACTGGCGGTTGTAATTCCCTGTGCAAAAAGCGCCGTCGAAAACATAAATGCAAGCGCAAAACCCATGATTTTTTTCATAATCACAGTATAACCTAATTTTTTTTCTCTCTCAACAGAATTGAAAAATATGATTTTTATCAGGGCGCGTGCCGCTTCGCGTCACCAGGCTTTCCAGCATTCCGCTTTCGCTTCAAACCCGCCCGCCACAAAATTGCCGGTAAAAAACAAAAATATTCTTTCTTTACCGCAAATCTTAGTTTAAAACCAGAAATTTCATCGTTATGGCGGCCGTGTTCGCCTTCGGCGTGCTTCCAATCCTTCGCGCGCAGAGCCCATAAAAAAAGGACACGCCTAATATGTTCATTCCACAGCGTCACCCTGAATTGTCCCCCTGAACTAGTTTCAGGTCTGGGTCTCACGCAATAGATGCTGAAATAAATTCAGCATGACTTCTTAGACTGTCCTTTTTCTAAAAATTTTTACTCAGCAGACTTATTTTCAAGTTCTTTGCAATGAACTTCGCCGTTTACAATTTCGTAGAATTCTTTTCCGTCCATTGTTTCAACTTCTTTCAGGCGGTTTGCAATATATTCAAGCAAATCTTTGTGTTCATTCAAAATATTCAGAACGTGCTCATAACGTTCGTTCATTATGCGTTCAATTTCCTGATCAATAAAATTCTGCGTTTCTTCAGAAAATTCACGAATCAGATTTGGTTCACCGCCACGGTTTCCAAGAACGCCTTTACCCAAAGTCATATTCTTGAATTTATCGCTCATACCGTAAACAGTAATCATGTCTTTTATGATTTCTGTTGCACGGGCAATATCATTAGAAGCGCCGGTTGAAATATCACCAAGCATAATTTCTTCTGCCGCACGACCACCAAGACAAACGTCAACTTCGTTTATCATGTCTTTTTTAGTCATACAGAATTTTTCTTCATCTTCTTCGCGATATTGTGTAAAACCGCCAATTCCGCGTGAACGTGGCACAACCGTAATTTTGTTTACCGGCGGATGATCCGGAGTAAAGGCTCCCACAAGCGCGTGTCCAGTTTCGTGAACGGAAGTCAATCTCATTTGTTTTTCGTTATCTTTACGGCTCTTTTTCTTCAATCCAACGCTAACTTTATCAATGGCATCATTAAAATCTTCCATTGTTACCTTTTTACGTTTATTTCGGACTGCAAGAAGTGCCGCTTCATTTACAACATTCGCAAGATCTGCACCGGCAAAACCAGTCGTTCCGTGCGCAATAGAATCAAAATCAACGTCATTATCAAGTTTTACGTGTTTTGCATGAATGCGCAAAATATCTTCACGGCCTTTTACATCAGGTTTTTCAACCGGAACCTGACGGTCAAAACGGCCCGGTCGGAGCAATGCAGGGTCAAGAATATCTGCACGGTTTGTTGCCGCAAGAACAATAAGTCCTTTATCATTATCAAAACCGTCCATTTCTACAAGCAGCTGGTTCAAAGTCTGTTCACGTTCATCATTACTGCTAAAACCGTTTGCACGGCTTTTTCCCAGAGCATCAATTTCATCAATAAAAATAATACACGGTGCCTTTTCTCTTGCCTGTTTAAACAAATCACGAACGCGCGAAGCACCCACGCCAACAAACATTTCTACAAAGTCAGAACCGGAAATACTAAAGAATGGAACTCCCGCCTCACCGGCAACTGCACGGGCAAGCAAAGTTTTACCAGTTCCTGGATCGCCAACAAGCAAAACGCCCTTTGGAATTTTTCCACCAATATCCGTATATTTTTTAGGTTCCTTCAAAAAGTCTACAACTTCAACAAGTTCTTCCTTTGCCTCGTCAACACCGGCAACATCACTGAATCTTGTCTTGATTTTTCCTTCCTCAACAACTTTTGCCCGGGAATTACCAACATTAAAAATGCTTCCCATTCCACCGGTACCACCGCCCATTTTTCTGAACATAAGAAAGTAAACAAGGAAAATAAGCAGAAGAGGCACACCCCAACTGAGCAGAAAATTCAAGAACCAGTTATTTTTCTTCTGAATAAACGAATAATGCACATTACTTTCATCAAGAAAATCAAGAAAACTTCCTGACAAAACAAAGACTGATTTATAAGACCGTCTTTGAGATGTATTTTTTGTACTAAAAAGTTTTAATCCGCCAGACTCAGAAGAATCTTGAGAAGAATAAGTCGTGTAACCAATAACGTAATTTTCCCCGATTTCTACATCAACAATTTCACCGGAAGAAATCTTCTCTTTAAACTCAGAAAACGGCGTCAACGGAACGTCAGTTCTGTTCAAAACGAACAAATCCAGAATTGTAAAAACTAAAAGTGCAATCAGCAGAACCGGAAGAAAATGAAATTTCTTCTTTCCGCCCTTGTCTTTGCGGTCATTATTGTCAGAATCATTATTTTCTGCCGGGCCCGCAAATTTAAAGAACGAATAAGGATCGTCTTCAATATCCTTTTTGCGTTTATTTTCCTTTTTTTCCGACTTTTCTGATTTTTCAGATTCTTTTTCTGAATTTTCAGAGGAAGTTTGTGTATCCCACGGACTTTCTTTTCTGTATTTTTCTTCAACTTTAGGAGTTTCGCTAGAACCTTCAGTCTGATTTTCTTGATTCTGGTCTTCTGTCATAAATAAATCCTTGTTTACCCGAAAATTTATTTTGCGGGCCTTGTAAATCTTTCTTAAATATAATGATTAAAAACGGAATTTTCCACCTTTTTAAAAATATAAAACAAATTTTATCAGGACTGTCTAAAAAACTAATGTCATGCTGAATTTATTTCAGCATCTGTTATAACGAGCTCCCGAAATAAATTCGGGATGACTCTATGCACTAAAATTATTGGACAGCCCCCATGACACTATGGACAAAAGTTCTTAACTCTCCCCTAGTTTTTTCGGGAAAAATGAAGATACTTGTAGTGAATTCCGTTTTCTTCAAAAAGAGAACTTTCACTGTCTTTGTAAAAAATTTCAGGATTTATGGGAGGAAAATAACGGTCGCCTTCAAAATTTTCTTGAATTTCGGTTAAAAAAATATCATCAGCAAATTCCATTGCTTCACTGTAAATTTTTTCTCCGCCGCAAAAAAATACACAAACTTCCGGGGAATTAAATTCATCATCTTGCAAAAAAGCCATAGTATTCACGATTTTTGCAGATGCGACGGCTTCTTTTAGGCTTTGAACTGTCATCATATTTTCGGCACAGAATTTTTTTGTTGAACTTACAATAATGTTAAAGCGGTCAGGCAGGGCGTGATCAATTTCTTCAAAAGTTTTTCGACCAAAAATTACCGTATGGCCGCTGGTTATTTCTTTAAAATGCAGTCGATCCGCTTTTAAATTCCAGGGAATTTTTCCTTTATTTCCAATTACACGATTTTTAGAACAGGCAGCAATTATTGAAAATCTCATTTTTATCTCTACTTTGGGCATCTCTAAAAATTGCAATTTTTAGAGGCTCCCTTTTAGAAAAATTTTCTCAAAATTTTTAGATTTTACACTTCAATCGCAACAAGACTTGCAACCGGCTGTTTTGGCGCATAAACGCTTTTAAGATTTTTATAAGGATTTTTAAACGTTTTCATCTGACTTTGAATCTGCTCAAGATGAACTTTCAGCAAATCCTGATTTATCTGATTTTGTCTTAAAACTTTTGTCTGAAGTTCATTCAAATCTTTCTGAATATTTGTGATTGAAAGGCTTTCGTCAGAATTCTGTTTTACAGCCGGATTACACATTCTGCTCATCGGGACAATAACTTTTTGCAAATTTGCAATGTTTGAAACGACCTGGCGTTCAAGTTCCGTGTGAGCAATCAAGGCTTCCGTGTTTTCTTCCGTAATTGAATTCTGCTGTTTTTCAAGAACTGTAAGGTATTCTTGAAATTTTGCCCTCTGCTGTTCCAAAAGTTTTCTGAATCGTCTTAACAATGCAACTCTTTCGTTTAATTCTTCCGCCGTTATTTCTGCCATAATTCCCACCTCTTTTTTATTCTGATTATCCTTGAATATTTACCGCGTTGCGCACCGGCGCCTGCTGAGAAACATTTGTATTTGCAATGTAACGCCAGGATTCTGCAAGCTGATTCATCATATTCAAAACAAATTCTATTTTGGACTTGTCATGACTGATTGTTGCATCCACAAGCTGTTCGTTAAAGTAAAGGTAAAGTGACATAAGATTTTTTGCAATTTCGCCACCTTTATCCATATCAAGCGAAACCTGAAGTTCAGTTATAATTGCCTGTGCCTTCTGAAGATGAATTCCATACTGTTCAATGTCGCCAGGCTTAATTTTATTATTTTCATCAACATAAGATTTTGCCGCATTCAGATGTTTAATTGCACCTTCGTACAGCAAAACAATCAGTCTGCCCTGATTTGCAGTGTTTACGTTAGTTTTTTGATAAGCATTATACGCGTTTGGATAAGCCATTTTTACACCACCTGATAAATTTTTCCCTGTTTACTTAAGAGTCAAAAAGCCTCTTCTATCAGAAAAATCGGAATTTAATAAATAAACTTTAGAAAAAATTGAAATTTTCTTCATTTTTCTTTTTTTTACTGTCATAATACAGGGCATGGC
>CAVHTI010000069.1:0-12612 GCA_963638805.1 Anaerobutyricum sp. | reverse complement strand
AAATTATGGGAGCCTTTAAAAATTGCAATTTTTAGAGATGCCCTTATTTCTTTTTCTTTGAATCTTTTTTCTTTTTGTCAGATTTTTTTGAGTTCTTTTTTCCTTTTGATTTTTCTTCGTCTGATTTTTTTGATTTTTTGTCTTTCTTTGATTTTGAAGATTTACGTGTTTTTTTATCTTTTGAATCATCTTTTAATAAAACTTCACGTTTTTTCTGCAAATTCTTTTTCCAAAGTGCAACTTCCGGCTGGATATAATCATATTTTTGGAAGGTAATGGCAGAATAAACGGCAAATGCCAGGAACAAAATAAATAAAAGCCACGGAAGCCAGTTGCCAAAGCGCGCGTAAGTTGTAATTTTATGTTCATAAACTGGAACATCATAAGACATTGCAGTTTTTTCAAAAAGCGGAAGGTCAGCAATTACTTTGCCTTGCGGATTCAAAACAACAGAATAGCCGGCATTGCAGGAACGAATCATTGTTGTGTGGTATTCAATTGCGCGGTAAGAAGCAACCACAAAGTGCTGATATTCGGCAGAATTTGTAAGTGACCAGGAATCGTCTGTCAGATTTATAAAAAGTTCCGTGCCACCAAGAAAAAGCGGCCTCATAATATCCGGGAAAGAATCATCAAAACAAATTGGAGTTGCAATTTTTACAACCGGCTGTTTTTCTTCCTGTTTTTTTTGTTCTTCGTAAGGCTGCAAAAGATTTATTTCCTTGTAAGCCGGAAGTTTATAGTTTTCTGCATAAGAGCACGGAATATCAAACAGAGTATATTGATCGCCAGGAGTCCAGCCCGCAGAAATTCCAATAACTTTTTTCATAAAATTTTTAACGGCGGGAATTTCCATTCCAGGAATTGCTTCTGCAAAAGGAACTAAGTGATTTTTTCCGTAAATTCCGCGGTAATTTCCGTCTTTGTCAAAAATTACGGCTGCATTAAAATAAATTCCTTTGTCATAACTTTTTACGTAAGAACCGCCGGTAAGCAGCGGAACTTTATTTTCCTTTACGAAAGTTACAAGAGGTTTTTCTTCCGGAGATTTTTTGTAGTGATTGTACGAATTTGGAAATTTTCGTCTTAAAGTTCCTTCACTCCAGACTATGAGTTGCGCAGATTTTCCTTCCTCTTTGAGTTTTTGCATCTGTTCTTCTGCAAGATTTTCGGAAACCAGAATTGAAGGATCGTCCGAAACTTCTTTCCACGGATCAGAATTTTGCTGAACGACAATCGTTGTAAGAGTCTTTTGAGGATTTAGTTTTTTATGATAAGTTATAAATCCAAAAGTAAGAGAAATAACGTAAAGGGCTGCGGTAAGTCTTGAAATTATTATTAAATTAGAGCGTCCCTGAACATTGTGACGGTAATTTGTTTCAAAAAATAAGAAAAGTTCTGCAAGCAGACAGTTTACAAGCATAATCAGGAATGTAATGCCGTAAGTTCCTGTGATAGACGCAATTTGCATGAATTCCGGGAACTTAAAAATTGCACAGGAGAGGGTTCCCCATGGATAGCCCAAAAATCCGCATGATTTTACCCACTCATAAAGTGTATAAAGGCTTGAAAAATATAAAATTCTAAACGTTAAAGAATCAAAAAATTTTACGTGAAGGCAATATTTATTCAGTTCATTTTTATTTTTAAAATCAGAAAAGGGCAGATACATAAATAGTGCAAGAAAAGCACCAATCAAACCGGTTCCAAAGGCGGAGGCTCCTAAGGTAAGGGCTGCGAAATCCTTGAAATATGCAAGCCAGAAACTTGAAGCAAGGTGTGTTGTACAGGTAAAAATGAATCCGTTGATAAAAGAATACAAATAGTTTTTTGAATTTCTGATTGCCAGGTAAAAAGGAATTATTGAGAAAAATACAATAAAAGGATTTCCAAAATCATAAAATTCATTTGGAAGTGCAAGCGAAAGGCTGAGTCCTGACAGTATGGAATAAAAAACTTGTAAAATCGGGTTCATTAGAGTATTATTTAAAATATATTATAGATAATAATAACGATGCTTGAAAAATTCAACATAGGTTATGAGGGGAAGTCCAATCCATGAAGGCAGTAAATGATGCACACGAGTTGGAATACAAGGTTAAGCCTGAGGTTGTTGCTAAAGCTCCCGGACGTTTTCATCTGATTGGTGAACATTCCTGGTTTTTTAAAGACAAAACGTTATCTATGGCCGTGAACCTGCCTGTTTTCGTGGCAATTTCAAAAAGAGCAGATTCAACCTTAAAATTTTATTTTCATCAGTCAGATGACCGCAAAAAAACAACCCTTACAGCATTGAAGTACAAAAAAGAAGATAAATGGGCAAATTCACTAAAAGCGATAGTTTACGGTTATCAGTCCGCTGGCATTCCGTTGTCAGGAATGGATATTACAGTTTATTCTGAAATTCAGCCTTCGGCAGGTTTTGGAATTACAAGTGCAATAAAAGCTGCGACCGCAATTGCAATCCGCCGTCTGTTTAATTTAAATCTTACTGATAATGAAATTCTGCAGGTTTTAGAAAGAGGAAACAGGAATTTTCTTTCTGTGGAAAATTATCTTGCTAACAATTTTACCGCTCTTTTTTCTAAAAAGGATAATTTAACCATCACGAATCATTACACGAACAGTTGGGATTATGTTCCTATGAATTTTAAGGACAAAAAAATAATCCTTCTTGATACAAAAGTTCCGCGCATAAAAGCCTGGAGCGAAGACGAAATATTCCATCCGGAGTATGCGCTTGTTCTTGGTGATTTGCGAGAAATCAGAAACAATGTTTACGGAAACTGGCGCTACATAAATAATATTGACGACATTAATCTTGCGCTTTCTATTGCACCAGAAGCAACTCGTCATAAGTTAAAGGCAATCATAAAAGAGCACGATGCAATTTTAAATGCGCGTGAAGGGCTTGTAAATTCTGACTTTTTTAAATTTGCGCGCGCGGTTAACGAAAGTTACATCACAATGAGGGACGTGTTAAACAGTTCATGTCCGGAAATTGACTGGCTTATAAAGAGGGTAAATGAACTTGAACCTAATCTTGCAACGACCAGAAATCCTGTAACGTGTGGCAGAATTACCGGAAAAGGTTTTGGCCGCTGTCTTTATGCGTTTATCAGGGAATCTGATGTTGAAAAATTCAAGCAGAATATTGCGGAATTTGAAAAGATTTTCAGTTTTCATCCTGATTACTATGAAGTTGAACCAGCAGATGGAGCTTCAATTTTGATTGACTAGAATCATTCATAAAGTTTAGATTATGGGAGTCTCTAAAAATTGCAGTTTTTAGAGGCAACTAAAGGAAACGCGACGTTTCAATTCGTGCTATATCAAAGAATTAAAACTCGCAGTCGAATTTTCGTCTGACAAGGGTGGGAAGTTTGCAGAACGATTTATTACATGACGGAAAAGTTTTATATTCAGAAGGAAAATATAAAAAAGCACTGGGATTTTTTCTTTCTCTTCCTTCTGATTCTTCATCGGCTTCCATTGATAAAATGGAGGTTTCATATTATTTAGGGCTCTGTTACGCAAAATTGCAGCATTATGACGATGCGCTGATTTTTCTGGAGCAGGTTGTAACGTCCGGTACTCAGCTTGAACGTACTTTGCAGTGCCGTTTTTTGCTTGCCGTTATTTATGCCCTGTCCGGTCGTAAGCGACTCGCTGATTTTGAATTAAATAAACTTCTTGAAACTGGTTATATGACACCTTCTGTTGATGCGGCAATTGCCTATATTGCTTGGGAACAGAATGATACTGAAAAATGTTTAAAATATTACGAAGAATCATTAAAAAAAGATCCTGAAAATATTACGGCATTAAACGGTTTAGGGTACGTTCTTGCTTCAACTGATAAAGATTTAAAAAGAGCACTCAGTTTGTGTAAACAGGCGGTAAAGTCCTCTCCACAGTCTGCAGCGTGCCTTGATTCTTTGGGCTATGTTTATTACAAACTTGGAATGTTTGACGAAGCATTAAAATATATGGAAAAAGCTGAAGAACTGGATAAAAACAGTATTGAAATCCTTGATCATATTAAAAAGGTTAGAAAAGAAGCGCATTACTAATGAAAAAAATCGTATCTAAAAAAAATCTGTTCATAAGTTTTATTTTGTCGTTCTCGTTTTTATCTGCAAATTTGTATGCACAGGCGACAACTGCATCTGCGGGGCTTGATGTTTCAAGTGAAAGAATTAGAAACAGCAACGAAGGCTTTGCTGCCGAAGAATTCAGGCGCGGAGTTCAGGCTTATTATCGTGGCGCTTTTAATGAATCAATCATGCAGTTTGAAAAGTCACTTTCTTACCTTCCTGATGATAATTTGATTTTGGAATGGCTTGGAAAGGCTTATTACAAGTCAGGAATGGAAGGCACTGCGCTTTCTTACTGGCAGACGGCATTGAACAACGGTTACGGCGGACTTCTTTTAGAAAATAAAGTTGAAATTGTGCGCGAACGTCGTGTAACCGGCGATTCTGTAGAAAAATCAATGCGATTGACTGAAGCGGGCTCATTTTCCGGCAAAAACGGCGAAAATCTGCTTTTTAGCGGACCAGTTGCAGTGCTTCCGAATTATGACGGCACAATGTGGGTTGCTTCTTACGGTTCAAATGAACTTCTGTTGATAAATCAAAATGGTCTTATTATTTCCAGGTCAAACGGGCCGGTAAATGGTTTTGACCATCCGAGTGATATTATCAGATTGAATGACGGAAATATTCTTGTTTGCGAAACTGCCGGTGACAGACTTGCCGTTCTTGATGAACACGGAATTTTTAAAAAATATATTGGTGAGCGGGGCCGTGGAAAAGGTCAGATGACCGGGCCTGTTTATGCGGATCAGGATTCTCTGGATAGAATTTATGTAACTGATTACGGAAATCGTCGCGTTGATGTTTTTGATGGTGACGGCAACGGTTTATTTTTCTTTGGCACAAAATCCTCTGATTTTGCAGGATTAAAGGGGCCTACCGGAATTTGTATTTACAACGACAGTATTTTTGTTGCAGATGATCAAAAAGGCGGAATTTATGAATTTGATACTGCCGGAAATTTTGTAAAAACTCTCGTAGAAGATAAAACTTTTAAAAAGGCCGAGGCACTTTCGGTATGGAACGGCAATCTTGTGATTTGCGATCAAAATAGAATTATTGCCGTAGATCCTGATACCGGAGCGCTTTTTGAATATGTCAGGACTGGAAATGCCCCGTCTCGCGTGACAATGGCGTGCCCTGATGTTAATCAAAATCTTATTGTTACGGATTATGCCTCAAATGAAATTTATATAATGTCAAAAATCCAGGAACTTGTAGGCGGACTTTTTGTTCAGATTGAAGAAGTTGATGCCTCTGCGTTCCCGGAAGTAAAACTTGGAATAAAAGTTGAAAACAGGCATCGTCAGCCGGTTGTCGGTTTGCAGGAAACTAATTTTTACATTACAGAAAATAAACGGCCGGTCGTAAATCAAAAATTTATCGGCTCTGCTTCAAATAATACAGAAGCTGACGTTACGATTGTCATTGACCGTTCGGCATCTTGCGAAAAATATGCTTCGGAAATTGAAGTTGGCGTAAAAGAAATCGCGGAAGGAATGAATAATAAAGGCGTTTTGCGGGTTGTTTCTGCGGGCAAAAATCCTGTTACAGAATACACTGGCACTCCTGATGGTGTAAAAGATTTTACTCTTGAGGCTCTAAAAACAAAAGCTTCAGAAACTGTGCCGGCTGATTTGGCATTCAGACTTGCCGCAAATGATTTGATAAAAGGCGCAAAAAAACGTTCAATTATTTTTATTTCTGATGGCGAATCTCTGACTTTTAATAATTACAACCTGGCAGAGCTTACGGCCTTTATGAACAATAATTCGGTTGGATTTTCGCTTGTCACGGTGTCTCAAACTTCCCCTTCGGAATCACTTTCTTACATTGTGAATAATACCGCCGGCGATTCTTACTATGTTTACCGTCCGGAAGGTTTAAAATCTCTTGTAAAAGACGTTCTTGAATATCCTCAAGGTTATTATCAGTTGAGTTTTCAGTCTTCTTTGCCTACAAATTTTGGCCAGAATTATCTTCCTGTAGAAGCTGAAATTTATCTTTTGAACAGAAGTGGCCGTGACGAAAGCGGATATTTTTCTCCGCTTGAATAATTTTTTGATTTTTTAGCCTTACTGAAAGATTATTTTTCCGCCAAGGTTAAAATTCAAGGAAATTGTGTCAGAACTGTTTTGAACTGAATTGAAATTCACGCCTGCACCCGCAGAAAAAGTGTAGTGTTCAAGAAAATTTATTTCCAGAGAATGAGAAATAAGATAATTTTGATGAAAAATTAAATTTGAACTTCCAGTTTCAATATTCAGCGTTTCTTTTCTTGTCAAATTCCAGTTAATTTCTTTATTTTTGAAAAACGGGATTAAATTCAAAAGTGAAATCAGTGGTGAGGACTTTCCGGGCCATGACCATATAAGAGTCGTGCCAAAATTCCAGGTTTTATCAGTTGCAAAAGATAAATTTAGTGCAGTTTGCACGGAAGATTCTGAAGAAATGTACAAAAGAATCTGAGAATAAAAAGTGGTCTGGTAAACTATATTTTCCGCAGAATCGGCCGGAATTTTCAAAATTCCTGTAAAATTTGATAAAATTTCATCAGACTCATACCAGTCAAAAAGTTTTTTGCTACTGTTTTTTCCAAAAAGATTTATTGCGTTTTCCGAAATTATAACTTTCAGCTGATAAACGTCGCTTTCCAAAGATTTTATGTCTCTTGTAAGTGCAACGTTCATTGCCGACGGAATGTATAAATCTCGCACGGAATTAAAAAGATTTCGTTTCCATAAAAAATCATAGCGCGTTGAATAAGAAAGATTTGCTGAAAGATCCTTTTTTTCAAAAAGATCATAAAACGGAATTGATTTATAAAAAAAATCCCGTTGTGCGAAATTTTCGGCGGTTTGTAAAAAATCAGTTTTGTAATTTTTGCTTTCCGTTGACGAATTTCCTTTTCCTGTTCTTGTGGCTTGAAAACTAAAATTATTTTTTGCAACGGTAAAGGGAAGTGCGAATTTTATACTTTGCGTGTCTGTCAAAGTTTGTTCTGAAGAATCTTTATTTAGCGTGTTCCAGTTGTATTCAATGGACGGTGAAATATTGTTAAACGGAAGAATTAATGAGCTTTTTACAGAAAAATCAATTTTTCTTGATTGCGCAGCACTTTCGCCACAAGAAATTTGTAAAAGCGAATTTTTTTTGTATTCAGAAAAATAATTTTCTTCAGTTGAGTTTGTAAAATTTGAGCTGAGAATTTTTTGTGAAGTTGTCAAAACGGCAGAAAAATTTAATTTTGTTTTACTGATATTTGGATTAAACGTAAAATTAAAAATGTTTTCTTGAGTTTGGTAATAAGAATAAGTTATTGCAGAAGAATTCGCTTTCATATTTAGCGGAATATTGAATTTTGAAAGATTAATTTCCACCGAATCAGATTTTTTTACAGTTTTATCGCCAAAATTATACCGGTAACTTTCGTTTACGCTGAAAATTCCCAAAAGTGGACTTTCTGTTTTTATAACGTGCCCGGCATAAGTTAAAATTTCATTGGCGGACGACGTTTCTGTTGTCAAATTTTCATTTTGAGTAAAAGTGTTTTTATAAAACGAAGTCGCGGCATCTGCATTAAAATTTATTTTTGCAATTGTGACGGCAACTTCAGCATTTGTATTGATTTTTGCTGAATCATAATGATTTTCTTTTGAAGTAAAAGTCGTATAGTTTTGAGAAGAATTTGCGGTAAACGAAAAATCTTTTATCAAATCAAAATTTTTTACAGAAAGAATCGTACCTTTTTTTTGATATTTCACATTTATATTATTTTTTGCCGTAATATAAGGCGAATTATCCGAACAATAAGTGTTGCTGATTGTAAAAACACCTTTTGTGTACTGTTTTGCGTCTGAAATTGTCTGAAAAATTATTTTCTGGCGGGAAGGCAATATATTTTTGTTCACAAAAAGGCTGAAATTTGAATCTGGAAGTTCCGTGTCGTCAATTTTTACGGTCCGTTTTGCAAGATTTACGCAGACAAAATGATATTCCGGAGATAAAACTGATGCTGAATCTTCAGAAATATAATCTTTTATGTCAAAAATTTTTAAAACCACCGCTTCTTTGCCACTTTCATAAATTGACGAAGACTCACTGTCAAGAATAAAAGTCAGTGCCGTAAGTGAAGAATCGCTTTCTGTGCTTTGAGATTTTAAACCTGTAAATGCAAAATCAAAGTTCAATTCTGAATATGATGAAATATCTGCGGAAGTAAAATATGAGGCGGTGGTAATTTCGCTATCACAGTCGGAATCTTCCGTGTTCCAGAAAATTTGCGAAGAATAATTGTCATTTATTGCAAGTTTTTTTGCACTCGGACTTACAGAAAGCGCGGATTTTGTCTTTACTTCAATTTTTTCATCTTGAATTGTAAAAATATTTTGAATTTCTGGTTCATAAGGTCCAAAAAAAAGTGTTCCACTATCATTTACAGGATTTGAAGAAGCCGGCCGGACAATTATCAGTCTTGCATCGTAATTTGAAGTGAGTTTTCCGTAATCTTCACTGGAAAAAGAAAGTGCTACTGTCTGCCATTCTGTGCTTGAAAATGAATATTTTTCTTCGCTGAAAGTTCCGTTTGTGTCTGTAAGGTTTGCGTTATCTCCGTTGATTTTCCAGGTTGGAATCAAAGATGTGTCCTCACCGTAAAAATTTTCGCCGGCGTAAATTCCAAGTTGAACATAAATTTCGTAGCCGGTCAAATCACAGTCATTTTTTAAACTTATTTCAATCTGATTTGAATTTTTTAAAAAATAACCGTTTGAAAGTCTTATATCCACGGCCACCCAGGAAATTTCGTCATTATCACAAGATGAAAAATCAAAAGTCAAAGGAATTTTATAGCCGGAAATTGAATTATCTTTTTGAGGCGAAATATTCACTGGCGAAAAATTATTTTTTTCTTCAAGAATTGGAAAATTTTCCGTGCCTTTAGAATTCAGTGCCGGAGTGGTTTTTGTCTGAAATCCGTCAGTATTTGTAAGATAGTAAGTTACAGGGGCCAAAGACGTTTGATTTACAAGCAGAAGATTGCCTTTTCCGTTAGGATTTTCGACTGCAAATGCTGCTTTTTCACTGACAGAAAAAGAATTTTTTGAAAAATCAAGGCCACCGCTCAAGGCTGCAAAAAACGGCTGAATATTGTCCACGGTAGAATAGCGTTTGTACGGCGAAAGTGGCAGACTCGACGTTATTGCAAGGTCAGAATGAAAATTATCCGTAAAATTGTATTTTAGGCCCGCCGCTATTGCGATTGCCCCCGAAGAAAAATCAGAAGAACCTTCCTGCCAGACAATGTAAATTTTATCAGTATTGTTGATGTTTGAGTTTAATTTTATGTTTCCGGTGTTTTCGTCGTATTGAGCGTCACTCTGCAAAATCCCGTTTTTATAAACCTGAATGCTACCGCTGACGGCATTTGTCCCGATGTTGAGCGAACTTACAGAATTATACGCGCGACTTAAAATTGAAAGATCTGTTTTTGTATTTTGATTTAAATAAATTTCAGAAATTTCAGAGGCAAAAGGGTAGCGGTTTTCTGGATTTTGCAGTGAAGAATCTTCGGAATTTGAAAAAATCTGCGCAAAATTATGATTTTCGTTAAAAAAACTAGTTAAAGTCGACGAAGCTTCGTCCTCTGAAAAAATTATTTTGTAATTTTGATTTTGTTTTTCCGAACTTTTGTAAATTACAGAGCAATCCGCGTCTTTTGTAAATCCTAAATCATAAATGCTGCAATTCAAAAAAGGCGAAAATCCACTGTCATTTTGAATTACAAGTGCAGCAGAATTTTCAATTTTGTTTTTAAGATTATAAGAATATTTTGAAAGTTTAATTTCGTGATTTTGTGAAAAAAATTCCTGAATCTGCCCCAAAAATGAAGAAGAATCCTCGTAATTTCCCAGCGAAGTTACAATTTGACTTACAATATCTTCACTTTCAAAAGTTACAAGCACGGACGGAATTTTAGAATTTGAAGATTCAGAAGATAAACTGTTGTAGGACGCCGAAAGTCCTGAAGCTGCAGAACTGGAAAGCAAAATTTTTGATTCGGTAGTGGACGTTAAATACTGTGATACTGAAAGTTTTTTGTATTTTTTGCCGTTTTCGTCAGTGTAAGTTCCATTTTTTGATTCAACGTAAATATTTTTGATTTTTGAAATCTGATCTTTTTGACTTTCTGGAAAAATAAAAGATGAACCGTAAACAAAATTTGCAGGCTCAATATAAGAATCCGTGACGCTGTTCAAACCGTAGAAAGTCGCATTTTTTGACTGAGTCATATCGTAGCGTAGTAAAAAATCAAGGGATAATTTTTCTTTTTCAAAATGCGCAGAAATGCCCGGCGCCTGATTATTTCCGCCCGAAAGTCCGTAATTAAAACTTTGAGCAGAATAATTTAGTGGCATTGTAATCTGCCGGTTAGAAATTTTCAGTTTTTTTAAAAAATCGCCGTTTTCATAGCCAAAAGAAAACGTGTTTTTTGTAAATTCATCCGCAAAATCAGTTTGAAAAAAAAACTTTTGATTTAAAATTGCCTGAAAACTTAAGTCAACTTCCTGTTTAAAAATCGGTGTTCCCCAGTAAATCGAAAAATCCCCAGGTTTTCCTTTAAAATTCAAATTATTTTCCATTTGAGTAAGCCAGTATCCGTTAATAAAAAACTGTACATGGTTTTCATCCGAAAGTTGAAGGTCAAGAATCGATTTTTTTTCGGTTTCTGAAGTATCCGGAAGTTCTGAGTCGGGGAGCTGAATCGTGTCTGACAAAATAGAACCCGCTCCGGTCGCATTCGTTGTGGAAAGTGAAGAATCCTTTTCCTGACTTGAGATTTTAGAGTTTCCGTTTAAAAGCAAAATTGAAAAGAACAAAACTGAAATAATCGTCTTTAATTTTAACATTCTGGCTTTCTGGATTTTTACTTCAGGATGTTTTTTGGTCAAATTTAAAATTGTCTTTTCAATTTCATTATTGCGCAGATTTTTTTTAGAATCTTCAGTTTCAAAAAGTTCCTGCTGGTAAGGACGGTCCTCTTTTTCAATATTATCAAATCCGACGCCTAAAAGCCGAATTCCCCGTCCACTTTCATATTTTTTTTCAAAAAGATTTTTGATTTTTTCAAAATATGAGTCAAAAGAAAGAATGTTGCGGTCAAAAGTTTCCTGAATGTTTACCGTCGAAAAATCTTCGTAGCGGATTTTTAATGTCGCGGTCCTTGAATATCCGTTTTCTTTTAAAAGTCGGAAATAAACTCCGTAACAAAGATTCATAAGGGCGGTTTCGGCCACGTAAATGTCACAAATATCCCAGGAAAAAGTAGTTTCTGCAGAAACAGAATGATTTTTGGACTCTCTATGAAAATTTTTCTCTTTATTTCCACGGACGGCGTTATAAAGAAAAGTGCCCATATTATTTCCGAACATAAATTGCAAAAGTTCAATGTCTTTTTCGTAAATGTCGCGGGTAGTTTTAAATCCTCGGTTTTTTAGGTTTTCAAGACTTTTTTTCCCAACGCCCCAGACTTTTTCAAGCGGAAGGTTCAGCATAAATTTTTCTTCGTCGCCGGGATGAACAAAATAAAATCCGTCCGGTTTTGAATATCCGCTTGCGATTTTTGCAAGATATTGAGTTGTCGCAAGGCCTATGGAAATTGTAAGTCCAGTTTCATTTTTTACGCGTTCTTTTATTTTTTGCGCTGTGAGTTCCGGTGGGCCAAAAAGTCTTTCCGTGCCAGTTAAATCAATAAAAGCTTCATCAATTGAAATTTGAATTACGTCCGGCGAAAAATCCTTAAAAATATTCATAATCTGATATGAAAGTTCTGCGTAACGCTGCATTCTGACGTGCACAAAAATTCCCTGCGGGCAAAGTCTGTATGCCTGACTTACCGGCATTGCAGAATGAACTCCGAATTTCCTTGCTTCATAGGAGGCGGTCGAAACAACGCTGCGACGATCTTCGGGTTTTCCGCCTACAATTACAGGTTTTCCGCGGTATTGAGGATTATCTAATTGTTCTACAGAGGCAAAAAAAGCATCAAGATCTGCGTGAAGATACCAGTGCCTGTCGGTTGTGTCACTCATTTTTAGTCTATTTTAACAGTTTTTTCCTGCATTATAAATTGATTTGGATTTTTTCCTTTGTAAATGCACGAAATTTTTATTGTGGTAGGAAAATCTTTTGTTCCATAAGTAAATTTCATTTTTTCAGGCGGATTTTTTGGAATAATAAAATATGCAGAGGTTTGTGAAGTTGTTGCAAAACTGTTGTCCGAATAAAGAATTGGCGTGCTGTCACTTTCTTTTTCGCAGGAAACTTTTACCAGGCACTGCACCGTATTTTGAGGAATTGTAATTTCGAGAGTTCTGACAATGTCTTCAAAAAGAAAATCATCAATCGTAAAAACTGCAATGTCCCGGTCTTCCGCTTTTTGAATTTCAATATTTTGAGTTTGCCTTTGTTCATTTGTTATTACGGAAATGTGAATTAATCCAGTGAACAAAATTGT
>CAVHTI010000068.1:0-12656 GCA_963638805.1 Anaerobutyricum sp. | reverse complement strand
TTTATCAGATTTTGAATTTTTTAAACAGTCTTTTTTTTATAATGCGGTTGCCCTGTCCACTTCATTCTTTTTCATTTCCAGTTTATACTAAACCTTATGACAATCGTTGAACTAAAAAATATTTGCAAAACTTACCAGATGGATAAAGTTGAAGTAAAAGCGGTAAAAGACGCTTCCTTTCAGATTAACAAAGGCGAATTTTGTGCAATTTCTGGGCCTTCCGGCAGCGGAAAATCCACACTTTTAAATATAATCGGCCTTACAGACCTGCCAACTTCCGGAACATTAATTTTAAACGGTCAGGACATTTACAAAGACGTTGATTTATCAAAAAAACAGGGCATTTCTGCCACCCTGGATTCAAAACTCACAGAATACCGCCACAATTTAATCGGATTTATTTTTCAGACCTTCAATTTAATTCCGGTTTTAAATGTTGCAGAAAATGTTGCAATGCCACTTCATCTTGGCTATAAAACTTCTGAAACACCAAAACAACAAGACGAATGGGTTGACTACCTCATAGAAACTGTCGGACTTTCAGGCTGGAAAAATCACAAACCAAGCGAACTTTCCGGCGGACAGCGCCAGCGTGTTGCCATTGCCCGTGCCCTTTCCACCAAATGCCCAATAATTCTTGCCGACGAACCAACCGCCAACCTCGACTCCGAAAACGGTGACCAGATTCTTGAACTTATGCAAAAATTGAACAAAGAACTGGAAACCACGTTTATTTTTTCCACCCACGACCAAAAAATCGTTGGAATGGCAAATCACGTCATAAAACTTCACGACGGAAATATAATCTAAAGGTTTTGTTACACAACGTAACTCATCATAAAAAAGGGCCGCCCATTTACGAGCAGCCCTTTTTTTATTCTAATAATTTGCATCAAAAGAAAGTGCAATCAGTAATTTAAAATCTGTTTGGGTCAAATCTGAGCCGTAATACCACACGGCCGCATTTTCAAGCTGAACATAAGGAAAAAGTCCCGCAATTTTATAATTCAGGGCAATTTGTCCTTTTTTTTCTGTAAGATTGTAATTCCATGCAAGTCCAACTTTATGATTTTTGTTCGGGCCAAATTTTGAGCCGGCTTCTATTGCAAGCCTGTGAGTATATTGTTCGGACGGGGCATAAACATAAAATCCTTCCGTGATTTCTGCTGCCTGATTAACGCCCTGATACTCAAGATTTATGCCAAATTCAAAATTTGATTTACTCCATAAACGGTAAAAACCGCCCGTCCAAACCAGAAAATCATAACCTTCCGACGCTTTATTCAACAGAGAAAAATCCTTTACACTGGCAATTCCCTGAGCATAAATGTCAAAACCAAAAATTGTTTTTTTGGCTTCAAGACCAAACAGCGGATGTTTTTTAACAGAATCTTCTTCATTGTTGCCGTAAAATCTTGTAAAAAAGTTTATATTCGTGTGCCACAATACAACATCAGAAGAAAAAGCATAACTCATATGATCTTTAAACTTTTTAGAAGTAATCTTTGACGTATAGTCATACATTCCAATAAAATTTAAGTTACCGTAAGTCCACGGAATTTTTATCTGAACAGAAGCGTGATTACTTGCATCCGTCAGGATATTTGTATAAATCGGACCGTTTCGTTTTGTATAACCGCTGGTTCCATAATAGTCAGATTTGTTGAAAATTCTTGTATTTCCCCAGCTTTCTGATTTTTTGCCGGCACTAATGTAAATGCGGTCAAAAAGAAAATAATCAAGATAAATTGTTTTTAAATCAAAAGAAAACGAATTTGAACCGTAAGGCGTTTTAAATGCCGTGTAAAAACTTCCGTGAATTTTAAAAAGTTCCGACGGAGTGGCATCAAAATAAAGATAATTTTCAAAATCAAGATAACCTTCAGATTCAAAAGTATCTTCTTCTGTAGTTGTTGTGGTCGTTGTAGTTGTGGAAGTCGCGGTCGCATTAGGATTGTAAGTTTCGTTTTTTGCACCGTAACCAACGTCCGCCGTAAGATGTCCCGAAAGTTTTATAACTTTTGACACGGCATCCGTGACTTTTTTTACCGTAGTTTCCTTTTTTGGACTTTCCGCAACTTTTGGTTTTTCACCGTTATCAAGATTTATGTCCTGAGAATCTTCAAAAAGATAGTCAAAATCTTCATAAACGAGTTCCTGATCATCATTTTCTGCGGAATCTAAAACATCTTCGGAAGATTCTGAAATTTCAATGTCCGTGGCATCATCAAAAAAAGCGTCAAACTCATCAGAATTTTCAGAATCCTCAGTAACTTGTGCAAAAGCACAAACCGACATTATTAAAAAAAATGAACTAAAAATAAACTTTTTTACTTTTTTCATTATCTTTGACTCATCATCTCCAAATATGGCTTTGTATAAACACTGTCTTTAACTTTTTCAAAAACAACATTAGAAATTGTAACCTGAGTTTTTTCATACTGCATTTTATTACCAATTTTCTTACCTTTCAAGTTATCCTGAATCATCATACTAACCGGAACTGAATATTTTTTTGCCCCGACCGTAAGCGACTGGTAAGACGGAATAATTGTCGTGCGCAATTTTTGTCCGCTGGCACTGTAATCTTCCTTTTTGCGCACAAGTCCGTCATCTTTAGAAACCCAGAGTTTTAAAACCGGATAATCAACATTTTTTGCCTTTTCTTTTGCCTTGAGCGAAAAAAGCACGCAATTGAATTTTCCAAGTTTTACTTCTTCGGCCGTCTGAATATCATAGGAAGAGGCATAATGCTGGGGTGCAAAGTCCGAATTGTTTGCATTTGTGTCCTGAAATTTATCTTTTGCACTGGTAAAAGTAAAACGTCCGTCTTCTGGGTCATAAAACCAGATATTTCCGTCAAACTGCAAATATCCCTTTCCTTTTTCTGAGGCAGGGCCGGTTATAAGAATTGTCCACTTACCGTTAGAATCGCGGCGGTACATAATTGCTTCGTTAACAGTTTTTCCTTCGCCAGGTTTATCCTGAACTACAGAATAATCAGCGCGGAAATCAGTTCCTGTAAAACTTGTATTCTGTTCAGCCTGAACTAAAAGCTGCTGATAATTTTCTGCAAAACAGAATACGGACAAAGCAAGAAAAGCAACACTAAAAATCAATTTTTTCATAAAATCTCCAGAATTATTCGGTTACCGCAAGTGCTTCGCAAGGTGAACACTTTACGGTCTTACCTACAGCAAACACCACTGCAATTTCGGTAGTTACACAAATAATAAAAGCTATCAAAAGAAAATATAGTACATTTATTTTAGGAATAAGGCTTCCCGCAGAAAGAAAAATATCAAAAGCCGGAATAAAAGAAAAAGTAAATAAACTTATGATTTTTGCAAAAATGAGGCAGAGGAAAAATCCCGCTACGCAACCGGCAATCAAAAGTACAAAAATTTCAAAACAGAGCATATCTTCAAGGTCTTTTTGCTTCATTCCTATCGCCTTGTAAATTCCAATTTCGTTTATGCGCTTCATTACGATTACCCGGAACGTTGAACTCACGCCCGCAACAATTATTAAAGTCAAAATTGCAATTATGAGCGCCGAAACAATCCACATTGCCTTGATGATGACAGAAAGGTCCTGCAAATTCGCGTTCAATCTGATTAATCCAAACAAAAAATCCGATTTATCTTTTTTCAGGGCATTTAAAAAATCATCTTTTTCGTTAACCATTTTATACATTCTGAATTTTGCAGATAATTTTGTGTAAATTTCGTTTTCTTCAGATGATGAAATTTTAGTATTTTCGGGCAAAATGATGCTTATTCGGTTTGCAGATTTACTTCCGATGTTCATAACTTTTTGAAGCTGAGCCAAATCAACGTATGCCGTGGCAAGTCCAAAAATACTTGAATCAACAAAAATGCCTTTTACAACCAAAGTTGCAGTGTTAATCTGATTTTTATAATCCCGGAGCATAAAAGTAATTTCGTCTCCGCAATGAACAAACAGTTTTTGAGCCGTTTTTTCCGAAATTAAAACACCGTTTGAACCGGCAATTCCGTCAAGGTCGCCTTCTTTAAAGTTCAACTGACTAAAAAGTTCATTTTCTTTAGAAAAATCAATTCCCTTTACAAAACGCAACGAAGAAGATTCCCCTTCAAAATAAAAAACAGGGCTGCGCTCAACAGAAATTTCATAACGACTGGCAACAACCGTTCCCTGCGGAAAAACCTCTTCCAGAACTGGGATAATTTCTTCACTTTTATTATGATTTTGACTTGCTTTTCCGCCAAGAAACATATAATCGCCACCGTAATAAATGCGGGCCTTATTCTGCATGGAAAAAAGCATCCCTTTAATCAAAAAAAGGCACAAAAGTGAAATTGCAACGCCAAACATCGTCACAAGAAAAATGGAAACGTACTGCTTTTTTCTATATATGATTGAACGTAAACTGATTTTTATCTGATCCGTCATTATTTTGCCCCCTGCATTGCCTGAACAGGATTTATTTTAAGCGCATTTTTTACCGGATAAATCCAGCCTAAAATTCCAATAACCAGAGAACAGAGCATTAATTTTAATGAACTTGCAAATGTCACGTGAACTTTTAAAGCTTCAGAGCCAAAAAGTTGAATTAAAAAACTGTTTCCAAAATGAATATTCGCTTTTGTAATTAAGAAGGAAACTATAATTCCCAAAAGGATTCCAAGAATTCCACCGGCAATTGCCATAACCACGGTTTCGCTCATACATTCAAGAGAAATAAACCAGCGTTTTGCGCCAATTGCCCGCATTGTTCCAATTTCAACAGTTCTATCCAGAATATTTACGACCAAAGTATTATTGATGATGATAAATCCCGCAATCAAAATAATCACAATTCCGATATTTAAAATTATTCTGATCCAGTAAAGATAAAGCGCGGTACTTCCGGCAGCATTTCGCCACGAAACGGCTTCTACGGGCCAGTTATTTTTTTTGAAAGTCTGATTTAGATTTTTTATAACCCGCGAAACATTTTTATTTGCGTGACAAATTATAAAATTCCACGAAGTTGAATCAACTTTTCCGATTTCTGAATTTTCAATATTTGCAAGATTTTCTGATTCATCAAAAAGGGAAGATTCTTCATCAAATGACGCGGCCATATCTTCTGCATCTTCAAAAAATGAATCAAGATCGTCAGTTTCTTCAAGAAGATTTTGTTTTTCACCGTCAATAAAAAGGTTTTCTGAATTTTCTGAAGTAATATTCATCAAAGAACGGAAAATTTGCGGAGAAACAAGCGCGAATTTTTCAAAAATTGAATCCGGAGATTTATAAGTGTAAATTGCACAAACCGTTGCCTCACGAATTCTCGCGGAAATTCCATCAACAACCGTGAACTGAATTTTATCGCCGAGTTTTACGCCAAGCGAAGCGGCAGTTTTTTCGTAAAGCATAACGGATTTTTCGTCATCATCAAAAATCTGGCCTTCCTTTATTTGCAGGGAAGTCATCATTGAACAATAATTTTCTGCATTAACGCCAAAAAGATAGAGAGTTTTGCGCTTTTTTCCGAATTCCGCAACGGCATATCCGGAAAGCTGGCTCGTAAACGTCTGAATTCCGTCTTCAGATTTTAAAAAGTCAGAAATATCTTTGTATGGAACTAAAATTTCGTTTTTTGCAAGTTCACCGGTCACCGGAGATTCGTCGCCAAAAAGGCTAGTCTGCTGAGTTCCGTTTTTTGGCCGGATAATCAAGTCGCCTGTAAAACTAGAAACAAAATTCTGTTCAACGCCCTGTTCGGTGCTGTCAAAAATTGCGTTTGCCACACAAAAAAGCATAATCGCAAAGGCTATAAAAAGAATAATCACGAAGGAACTTTTTCGGGAAGTAATATTTCTAAAGGCAAGTTTAAAAATCATAGGGTGATTTTACTGTTTTTTTTTATTTAAATATAGAGTTATGTGTGGCAAGTACGAATATGCTCCCGAAAAAGCGCTCCAATTCGACACGATGAGCGCAGAGTGTGAATATTATACACATATACAACACAGTAAACTTCAGTCGAGAACCCGCTCTGAAAAAAAGGCTTCCGCGCTACAGACTTAGAAAAAAAAGCGAATATGCTCCCGAAAAAGCGCTCCAATTCGACACGATGAGCGCAGAGTTTAAATATTTATAATTTTTTTTCCAAAGATTTTCTGCGCTCAGAGTGTCTCGGTTGTCGCTTGCTTTTTCTCACGCATATTCTCAATTTTTCGTGTTTTAAAATAAACAAATTTTTATTTTAGGCACGGAACCGGAGATTTTCGGTTTTACGGTAAATTTCCGGGCGGGGTCACACTACATTTTCATAAATTACCGTAATCCACGCAGTTTCACACTAAATTTTTATAATGCCCCGTAAATCCCGGCGGTGCACACTAAATTTTCATAATGTACCGTAATCACCAATCCATTACTTCCCGGTAAGTAAAAAAAAGAAGGCTGTCTGGGATTTTCAGACAGCCTTCCGCTTAAAATCAGGAATTACAATGTTGCAAGTGTTCTTTCTATTCTGGCAAGTGATTTTTCTTTGCCAAGAACCCAGATTGAACCGATGAGTGGCGGTGAAACGCGACTTCCGGTTACGGCCATTCGGATTGGCATCATAAAGTCACCTAGTTTTATTCCAAGTTTTTCGGCATTTTCTTTTGCAAGAGCTTCTGCATCATCATGTGTTTTACCAAAAATTTCAGAAACAAAGGTTTTTGCAGCTTCAAGAACTTCTTTTGTTTTTGTGCCATCAAGTTTTTTAGGAATAATCTGATCTGCCGGCGGAACAGCTGGTTCTGTGAACATAAAATGTACCATTTCGGCAGCATCACAAAGGAAGTGCAATCGTTCCTGAATCAAAGGCATAAGGCCAAGAAGTGTTTTTTCAACGTCTTCCGTGCTCATATTCATTGACTTGTCCACACAATATGGGCGGCCGTCCTCGCCAAGTGCAACGCCAGAATATTCCGGGCCAACTTTTGGTTTTGGCTGAGGATTTTCAGGATTAATTTCCAGCGTAGCGTCTCCTGTTCCAGTAATAAAAGGTAGCGTCCACTTGTAAAGTTCTTCGGCAGACAACATTCGGATATAGTTTCCGTTGTAATATTCAAGTTTTTTGTAATCAAAAACGGCCGGGGCTTTATTCAAATGCTCAAGTTTAAATGCCTTTGCAAGCTCTTCCAGAGTATAGAATTCCTTGCCTTCTTCGTATGAACAGCCAAGAAGCGCAACATAGTTCACAATGGCCTGCGGCAAATAACCGCGCGCACGGAATTCATTCAAAGAAGTTGAACCGTGTCGTTTAGAAAGTTTCTTTCCATCAGCACCGTTTACCATCGGTAAATGACAAAATTCCGGATGTTCCCAGCCAAAAGATTTATACATCTGAACATGAAGCGGTGTAGAAGGAATCCACTCCTGAGCACGCATAACATGAGTAATGTGCATCATATGGTCATCAACAATGTTTGCAAGATGATATGTCGGGAATCCATCAGATTTAAGCAAAATCGGGTCCGGCGAAATATCTTCATTTTTCCACTGAATTGTTCCAAGAATATGATCTTCAAAAGTAGTTTCGCCTTCCATTGGAACTTTAAGACGAATTACATATGGTTTGCCCGCATCAAGATTTGCCTTAACCTCTTCCGGAGTCAAATGACGGCAGTTTCTGTCGTATCCCGGTGGCATTTTATTTTCAGTCTGAATTTTTCTGATTCTGTCCAGGCGTTCTGCATCACAGAAACAATAATAAGCCTCACCGTTTTCAATCAGCTGCATTGCATATTTTTTATAAAGTTCAAAACGTTCACTCTGAACATAAGGACCGTACGGACCACCCTTGTCGCCGCCTTCGTCCCAGTCAATTCCAAGCCATGACATTGTGTCATAAAGATTCTGAACATATTTTTCATCATAACGTGTGCGGTCTGTATCTTCCAGGCGCAAAATAAATTTTCCGTTTTTAGATCGTGCAAAAAGATAATTAAAAAGTGCTGTTCTTACACCACCAATATGCTGCATTCCCGTAGGAGACGGAGCATACCTTACTCGAACTTCATCGCTCATTTTTTTCCTCTGAAAATAAAAATTAGTAGCAGAAAGTATAATATTTTTTGAATTTTTATAAAAGTGATTTTACGGGCGGTCCGGCGCAAGCGCCGTCGGGCTTTTCGGGGTTCCGCTGTTCGCTCCAAACTTTTGCACACTACAGACATTTGCTTAGTACTACGTCATCCCGTCCTCCGATCCGGGATCTATAAAATTCTCTGTAAAACGGCAAAAGTTTCGCTTCGCGCCCCCTACAATCCCTACCGCAAAAGTACAATAAAAACTTAACAGCTCCGGTTTAATTTTGCCATGGACTTTTGCCAGGCACAGTGCATTCCCCGTTTTATTAAAAACGGACAGAGAATTTTTAATTTCCGCGGATTATCTTTTCCGGCACGGTTTTTCCACGCAAAACAAAGTTCCTGCCACAAACTCATCAACCGCGGAATAAAAGTTAATGTCAAAGAAATAACGTCTGCCACTACAGTTTTATCTTTACGCGTAAAAAAATGCTCAATAGCGGAAAATCCTTCTGTCAATTGTACAACCGTCGTTGCCCTAAAAAACAAAGAAGTTATCTGCAAAGATAAAAAAACTTGAACGGACATTTTCAAAAAAAGCGAATCAGGTTTTAAAATCTGCAGAATTTTTAACAAAATTTCAGAATTTTCAAAACCATTTTTACAAATTCCTGCAATATTAGAAATCAAATCAAAAATAAAAAGCATCAGGGCATAAAAAATTGCGGGCTTATTATCAGAAAAAATTTCTCTAAAACTCAATTTAAAGTAAAAAAACGCAAGAAAAATCAAAATACAGTAAATAATTCCGCCTGCCACCACCGAAACATAAAAAGCCATCAAAGACAAAATCAGCATTAAAACGATTTTTGGCGCAGGCGGCATTTTGTGCAAAATTGTATTACCCTGCCGGTAATGAAAAAACGCAGTCCTTACATTCATATTTTAAATCCAGATTAAATCTTTTACAGAATTATAAATATTCAGCGGATTTCTAATTCCCCAGTTTTCCAAATTCAACTTGATTGCATCGTCGGGGCGGCCGTCAAAAACTTTTTTGCCTTTGTAAAGAACAACAAACTGCTCCGCCATTCCAAGACATTTTTCCAGTTCGTGGGTCAAAATTATCACAGTCTTTTTTTCAGAATGGAGTTTTTGAATCAAGGCATTAACGTTTAAAACTCCGGGATAATCAAGATTTGCGTAAGGTTCATCAAAAATAATAATTTCGCGGTCCATTGCAAGAATTGAAGCCACTGCAAGCCGCCGTTTTTCCCCGCCAGATAAAAAATCAGCCGGAAAATCAGACTTTTCTTCCAAATCAACAGCCACAAGCGACTTTTTTACAATTTCAGGAATTTCTTTTTTGTTCACTTTTAAATTTTTAAGTCCGACGGCAACGTCCTCCGCGGGAGTGTCGCCTAAAATCTGCACAAAAGCATCCTGAAAAACAAGGCCAGGTTTTGATTCTGTAAAAATTTTGCCGTCCGTGGCATTTTCAAGACCGGAAATTATATTCATCAGAACAGTTTTTCCGCTTCCATTGGCACCACCAATTACAACAAGACTTCCCTTTTTTATTTCAAGAGAAATATCCTGCAAAACGGCATTAAATTTTCCTTTCTGGCCTTCAACGGGAAACAATTTATAAACATTTTCAAGTTTTACTGCATTTTCCATAATTTTATGAATTTTTTAATTCTTCAAGGGCCCTTTTTTCATCATCAGAATCAGAAACATAAAAATATCTTGCGGCAAGTGGCCGAAGCAATGCCGTAACAGGAATTGCCACAATCCATTTTATGATGTCGCCGGGAATAAAAGGAATCAAAGTCCAAAGCAAAACCTGATG
Source organism: Anaerobutyricum sp. (assembly GCA_963638805.1). Classification (GTDB taxonomy): domain Bacteria; phylum Spirochaetota; class Spirochaetia; order Treponematales; family Treponemataceae; genus Treponema_D. The sequence goes on along the minus strand of CAVHTI010000068.1, from coordinate 2,750 downwards.
CAAAGTCATAGAATCAGAAAGTCCGCCTTTTGAAACAATAAACCAGATAATCCCCGGAACATAATTACAAATCAGGGCAATAAAATAGGCAAAGGCAATTTTTAAAATATTCAAAACGGAAAACTTTTTTTCTTCAATTTTCGGGAGCCCCAGAATCAAGCCGGCCAAAAGCGCGCCAAGAAGATAACCCCACAAAAAACCGCCGGTCGCCCCCAGAAGATGCGCAAAACCACTTTTCATTCCAGAAAAAACCGGAATTCCTAAAATTCCAAGCAAAATAAAAATTGCAACGGAAAGCGCGCCCCAAAAAGAACCTAAAATTGTTCCGGCAAGAAAAGAAAACATATTCTGCAACGTAATTGGGACGCCGCCTGGCAGCGGAATTGAAATAAAACACCCGGCACAAATCAAGGCCGCAAAAAGTGCTACAAAAGTTGTTCGTAAAGTTACAGACAGTGCAGATTTTTTCATGAACTCATAGTATAATGTAAACCAATTTTATTTCAAGTAAGTTTACAATTGTATTTTTTTTGGGGGTGGCAGACATAGAAAAAAGTAAAAAAAAATCATAAACTGAAAAATGATGATAAACGACGAAACAGACTGGAAAACTTCAGATTTAAATGTTGACAGCCTTTGGCTTATCAACAAACGCGATTCAAGTGGAAAACACGAAAACAACTATCACGGAAATTTTGTTCCTCAGATTCCATATCAATTAATAAAAAGATACACGCACAAAAACGATACCGTTATGGAACTTTTTACGGGAAGTGGGACGACACTTTTTGAATGTGAAAAACTAAATCGTAATTACATTGGCTTTGACATAAATCAGCAGATGATAGATTTAATTTATCAAAAAATGGCAGACACGCAGAACATTCATTTCATTGTGAATAATTGTGATGTGTGCAACTCTGAAAAAATGACTGAAGTTGTAAATCAAAGTTTTAAGTGGGTAGAAAAGCAGTCTGTTGATTTTTTAATTGCTCATCCACCATATATGGACATTGTAAAATTTACGGACAAAAAAGAAGACTTATCTGCGATTTCAGATTTAAATACATTTATCGAAAAATTTACGCTTGCAATGAAAAATGGACTTCAATTCCTAGAAAAAAATAAATATTTTGCTGTTGTAATTGGTGATGTCTACAAAAAATCGGAAGTTATTCCTCTTGGATTTTACGTAATGAATGCAATCAAACAGAATTTTAAAACAAAGTTAAAAGGCATAATCGTAAAAAATATTGAAGGCAATCGTGGAAAAATCGGCTCTCAAGGCATCTGGCGTTATAGAGCTATGCAAAGTGATTATTATTTATTTAAGCATGAGTATATTTTTGTTTTTAAAAAGGAATTCTAATTATGTCAAAAAAGACTCAAATTGAATTATTTCTAGAATTAGCAAAACCTGATGAAAATGGTGTTAGCAGATGGGTTTCAAAAACTGAATTTGTAGGAAAATATGCTGATTTAATGTTTCAAAACGGTTGGTCTTGGGGAAGAAATGATGGAGCTTTAGCAAAAAAGTTTATACTTGAACGATTTCCAAAAACCGGAGCTATAGAAAAAGTCAGGACAGCAGGTCTTAATACAGAAGATTCTTTTAGCCAAAATATTCGTAGTGACATTAAAAATTTTTACAAAGATAAAAATTGTGTTATGCTCGGAATTCGTGGTTCTTCTGTAAATACACGGATTGAAATTGACCACAAAGACGGTAGAAAAAATGATATGCGTGTTTCAGATATGGCAAGTCAAAAATTGGAAGATTTTCAGCCATTATGCAAAGCAGCAAATGATGTAAAAAGGCAAATCTGCAAAAACTGCAAAGCAACAGACAAAAGATGGGATGCAAAAAATATTTTGGGAAATCCTTATTCTTTTTATAAAGGCGATGAAAATTACACTGATGAATTAGGCTGTGTCGGTTGTTATCAGTATGATCCTGTTGAATATAGAAAAGAATCTGTAAAGAAAATCGCAAAAGAAGCAAGTGAAAATACAACTGATTTTATAATGAAAAAACTCTACGGAGATAGTGGAGAGAAATAATGACGACTCATGTTTTTATTGTTGATGACAACACTTTTAAGGATCACCTTGAATATATGTTTGCAGGAACAGGTGGAAAGGGAATAAATAAGTCACTAGATGAAGTTTTGGATGTAAAAGACAATATTGAATGGCTTGGTAATGAAGTTTCTTGTGGCGTTGGCATGCAAAGAATAGACGTAATGATTTCAAAAACAATAAATGAAAACCAGAAAATTGTAATGCCTATAGAACTAAAAGCAGTTTTTGCTTCTCTTGATAATACAAGACAATTATCTCGTTATATCGAATGGATAAAACAATATTACGTTCCAAATTCACCTGAAAGTGATATTCAACCAATTTTAATTTGTAAAAGTGGAGTAAAACTTTCAGATAAATTAAAACAAGATTTTTGTGATTTTAATAAATCAAACAATGTCCTTCCACTTAAATACATTGAATATGAAATCAAAGATAATGATTTATTTTTTAAGAATGTGGAGTATTAAGAAAAAATGAATTACATTGGTTCAAAATTAAAACTTTGTCAGAATTTTCTTCCAAAAACAATAAAATCTGTTTGTGGAGATAATCTTTCTGAAAAAATATTCTGTGATTTATTTGCAGGAACTGGAATTGTCGGGCGAACGTTTAAAACATCTGTAAAAAAAGTCATTTCAAATGATATTGAATATTACAGTTATGTT
>CAVHTI010000067.1:12248-13009 GCA_963638805.1 Anaerobutyricum sp. | reverse complement strand
GCGGGGATTGGGAACCGCCATCAAAAATCGAGGAACCAGATGGGTATACAGCCAATTGATTTACAGACTATGTATTCTCAGTTGAGTAATGTGAACCGTACATTAAGTGCCGCTCAGCAGGTTCAGTTGACTCAGGCTATGCAGCAGAAGTCAGATATTGAAAAAAATCTGGAAGAATCAAAAAAGGTTCAAAAAACTTCTGGTGAGCAGGCGGAAAAAGTTGGCGAAGACGGTAACAACGGTCAGCCTTTTCAAGGCTCCTTTAACTCAAAATCTGATAAACAGAAGTCAGAAGAAAAACTTGCAGATCTTAAAAATCTTAAAAATAATTACGGAAAAAACGGTTCTCCTTATCTCGGGACAATCATTGATATAACGAGGTAAATGTGGTTGCTTATTTTGCTTTATTTTTTTCCATTGTTAGTCTCATCTTTTTTATTGTGATTTTAATCCGCTTTAAAAAACTGTTTTCTACAGAAAAACTTGTGGATAAAACTCAGCGTTATATAGAAAAAATGGTTTCTGATATGAATAATCAGGCGATGCGTGATATTGATCTGGTTAGGAATAATTCTCAGGAATTAAAAAATTTAATTCTCCAGACTGAAAATACAATAAAAAATTATAACGAAGCCACAGACCGGCTCAGAAATATGATTTCGCAGGTTGATAATTTAAAAATTGAATCTGCGGATAAATCTTTTTACAATTCTTTTTCAAATCCAAATCTTGATTTTCTTGAAAATAATAAAGTTCATTAT
>CAVHTI010000067.1:6629-12238 GCA_963638805.1 Anaerobutyricum sp. | reverse complement strand
AGAAAATCTTGCAAAACGTTATGGTGTAAATAATTCAAAAATTAATCCTGATGCCACATACGAAGTCGTAAAATCTGAATATGAACAGAAATCTCTTTTTGATGACATTGACCGGGTGACTTTAACTCAGGACGGGGCCGCTTACAAGGAAGTTCCGCTCATTCATACAAAAAATCTTGATGAAAAACCTACTTCAAACAATTATATTAACATTGAATCAAAATCGCGCACGCTTGCAGATAAGGTCGGCGAACTTTTTGCTCAATCGTATCCGGTTGAACAGATTGCAAAACTTTTAAATTGTTCTGTTACAGAAGTTCAGACAATTATAGATTTAGGAATTTAACTCAGGGATTAATTAAGGAGGCTCTGGTTTATGAAAATCAATAAAGCGAAATTTGGTGTATTAAGCGATGGAACAAAAATCCAGCTTTATACAATTTCTAACGGAAGTATGTCTTTTTCCTGTATGAATTACGGCTGTACTTTGACAAGTATTGTTTTGAACAATAAAGACGGTTCTAAAACTGATGTCCTCCTGGGATTTTCAACATTGGAAGGTTATATCAATAATAACTGTTGTTTTGGTGCTTTTGTCGGAAGATTTGCAAACAGAATTGGAAAGGCAAGTTTTACTCTTGACGGTAAAAAATATCATCTTGATAAAAATGACGGTCCTAACTGTCTGCACGGCGGTTTTAACGGTTATGATAAAAAAGTCTGGAATGCCAAAGTAATTGAAGAAAAAAAATACTGCGGAGTAAAATTTACACGCCTTTCTCCAGATGGTGAGCAGGGCTTCCCAGGCAATTTAAAACTTTCTGTGACCTATCTTCTTGATGAAAATAATAATCTTTCTTGCACTTATACTGCCGAAACGGACAAGGCAACTCCGGTAAATCTTACAAATCACGCTTATTTTAATCTTGCCGGATGCGGAAGTATTGAATCTCATACTTTAAAAATGAATTCTTCAAAAGTTCTTGAAGTAAGTCCAAAATTAATTCCTACAGGAAAACTTCTTGATGTAAAAGACACTCCTTTTGATTTTACACAAGAAAAAACAATTGGACGGGACATTGCTCAGACTGCCGTTGGTTATGATCACTGTTTTGTAACTGAAAAATATGACAGTGAAAATAAAAATTGCGGTGTTCCTGTTGATGATGATTTAGTTGAATTTGCGGTTTTAAAAGATCCTTCAACAAAGCATGAAATGTCTGTGTTTACAAATTTGCCGGGCTGTCAGCTTTATACGGGTAATTTTATAAAAGGAATTCAGGGCAAAAACGGAAAAATTTACGAAAATCACGAAGCTTATTGTCTTGAAACTCAAACTTTCCCGGATTCTCCGAATAAACCAGATTTTCCGTCTTGTATTCTTGAACCAGGCAAAAAAATGAAGGCCGTGACTGTTTATCAGTTCACAATATAAGACTCAATATAAAAGATTTTTTATTTGAATATACAAATATAAATTATTAAACTTAAAGTATGCGGATTTTTAAGGTCAAAATGATGATTTTTTAATTTCCGCACAGGATTTTTAGAGAGGGTATGCGTAATGGATGTACAATTACAGGAATTGATTCAAAAAATCAAAGATGACGGCGTTGCAGTTGCAGATGCACAGGCTTCAAAAATAAAAACTGATGCAGAGGCAAAAGCTGAAGAAATTATTTCCGCCGCAGAAGCAAAGGCAGAAGAAATTATAAAAAATGCAAAAGCCGAAACAAAACGAATGGAAAAAGCTAGCGAAGAGGCCATTATCCAGGCTGGACGAAATATGCTTTTGTCATTCCGCGAATCTTTGACAGCTGAACTTGATAATTTAGTAAAATCAGAAACTTCAAAAGCTGAATCTGGAGAACTTTTAGCAAAATTAATTCCGGAAACTGTTAAAAACTGGGCAAAAAATTCTGATGCTTCAGAACTTTCAGTTTTATTGAGCGAAAAAGATTTAAAATCACTCGAAAAAACTTTATTTGCTGAACTTAAAGATGAAATTTCAAAAGGAATGGAAATCAAACCGGACAAAACTTTATCTTCAGGATTTAGAATCGGCGTAAAAAATGGCTCTGCATATTATGATTATTCTGCAGAATCAGTTGCCGAATTGTTCTGTAATTATCTTAATCCAAAAGTTGCTGCGTTAATGAAAGAAGCCGCAAAAGGAACGGAGTAGTGGATTATTATTATTTGGTTTCGCAGTTGCCAGATATTTCTTCTGCTGACACAAAGTCTGTTTTGCCAATTACAAGCGAAAAATTCCAGGAAATTTGCTGCAGATTTGTAAAAGAGAATGAAAAATCAATAATCAAAAATCTTTCGCTGATTCCTCCAAAGGAAAATACCCCGACAGGTTCTGATTTTCTTGATAACTGGTACTCAAAAGAAAGAAATTTACGTTTTGCGCTTGCTCAGATAAGGGCTCAGAAATTAAAAAAAGATTCTGTGTCTTTGCCGGCAGGCTGTACGGCTGATATTGTAACGGCGGCTCGTACTGCAGTTGGAATGGACAGTCCTTTTAGCGCAGAACAGTTCCTTTTTGAATATAGAATAAAACTTCTGAATGACATAAGTCCTTTGGATTATTTTTCTATCGATTCAATTTATGCTTATGGAATCAGGCTTCTTCTTGTGGAACGCATGAAAAAGTTTGATATGGAAAAAGGAAAAATATCTTATCGTAAAATTTATGATGGGATTTTAAGTGAAAATAAATCCTAGTCGGCAGTGCTGACTCAACACAGGAGCAGGAGATAGTACAGAAATGACGGATACAAAAGCAAAGGTAGTCGGCATTAACGGAAACATGGTAACAATTGAATTTGACGGCAATGTTTCCATGAATGAAGTTGGCTATGTAAATGTAGACGGAAAAAAATTACGAGGTGAAATAATCCGTATCAGGGGCAATAAGGCTCAGATGCAGATTTTTGAAATGACACAGGGAATTAAGGCCGGTGATACTGTTGAATTGATGGGTGATCTTCTTTGTGCAGAATTAGGACCTGGCCTTTTAGGTCAGACTTTTGATGGTTTGCAAAACCCGCTTCCTTTGGTTGCCGAAAAAGCCGGTTACTTTTTGGAAAGGGGTGTTTATGTTGACCCTCTTCCAACAGATAAAAAATGGGACTGGACACCTTCTGTAAAGCCGGGGGATAAACTTGTTGCCGGAGATGCAATCGGTTCTGTGCCGGAAGGAGCTTTTGCTCATAAAATTTTAGTTCCTTTTGATTTACTTGGAATGTACACGGTAAAATCAGTAACTCCGGCAGGTTCTTATACAATCAAAGACGAAATGGCAGTCGTAACTGACGAAAAAGGCAATGATCATAAACTTACAATGTCATTCAAATGGCCTGTAAAACGCGCAGTTGACTGTTATGCAGAGCGCCTTGCCCCAACTGAGCCAATGGTTACTCAGATTCGTCTTATTGATACATTTTATCCGGTTTGTAAGGGCGGAACTTACTGTATTCCAGGACCTTTTGGAGCCGGAAAAACCGTTTTGCAGCATACAACTTCCCGAAATGCTGACGTTGATATTGTAATTATCGCTGCCTGCGGTGAGCGTGCCGGTGAAGTTGTAGAAACAATCAAAGAGTTCCCTGAACTTAAAGACCCACGAACTGGCCGTTCTTTAATGGAAAGAACAATCATCATTTGTAATACATCGTCTATGCCGGTTGCTTCCCGAGAAGCGTCGGTTTACACGTCAGTTACTTTGGCGGAATATTATCGTCAGATGGGACTTCACGTTCTTCTTCTTGCAGATTCAACTTCCCGCTGGGCTCAGGCTTTGCGCGAAATGTCTGGCCGTTTGGAAGAGATTCCTGGAGAAGAAGCATTTCCAGCTTATCTTGAATCTTATATCGCGGCCTTTTATGAAAGAGCCGGAATGGTTCGCCTTCGTGATGGTTCACTCGGTTCTGTTACAATTGGCGGTACAGTTTCTCCGGCCGGTGGTAACTTTGAAGAGCCAGTAACTCAGGCCACACTGAAAGTTGTTGGTGCTTTCCATGGACTTTCCCGTGAACGTTCTGATGCCCGAAAATATCCTGCAATTGACCCTATTATTTCCTGGTCAAAATATAAATCAGTTTTGCCGGAATCCTGGGTAGCTTTTGCAAGAAAAGTTTATCTTTCTGGTGTAGAAGTTAATCAGATGATGAAAGTTGTCGGCGAAGACGGAACTACAACTCAAGACTATATTGAATATCTTAAGAGTGAATTCCTTGATGCAGTTTATATGCAGCAAAACTCTTTTGATGAAGTTGATTCTTCTGTCAGCGTTGAACGTCAGAAATATACTTTTACAAAGGTAATTACAATTCTTGGTTCAGATTTTGAACTGGAAGACAAAGATACTGCGCGAAACTTCTTCAATCAGATGCGTCAGAAATTTATTGACTGGAACTATTCTTTGTGGAAGTCTGATAAATTTGCTGAAAACGAAAAACTTATTGATGAACATTACAATTCAGCAAAAGGTAAAGTCCGCAGTCAGATTGCAGTTTTGTTAAAGGATGGTGAGTAATGAACAAAGTTTATAGTAAGATTGAATCCATCGTCGGAAGTGTTATTACCGTAAAAGCTGATAATGTTGCTTACGGTGAACTTGCCGAAATTGAAACTCGCTTTGGAAAATCCCTTGCCGAAGTTAATAAAATTGACGGTGATGTTGTTTCATTGCAGGTTTTTGCCGGTGGACGAGGTGTTTCTACCGGTGACCACATCAAATTCTTAGGTCATCAGATGGAAGTTTCTTTTTCTGATGATTTGCTTGGCCGTATTTTTAATGGTTCTGCAGAACCTCGTGATAATGGCCCAGCCCTCACAGATTCTCTGGTAACAATCGGGGGACCTTCTGTAAACCCTGCAAAGCGAATTATGGCGCGCCGTATGATTCGTACCGGAATCCCGATGATTGATATGTTCAATACCCTGGTCGTTTCTCAAAAACTTCCGATTTTCTCTATTTCCGGTGAACCTTACAATCAGTTGCTTGCCCGCATTGCCATGCAGGCCGAAGTTGACGTAATCGTTCTTGGTGGTATGGGCTTGAAATATGATGATTATTTGTATTTCAAAAAGACTCTTGAAGATGGCGGGGCACTTTCAAAAACTGTAATGTTTATGCACACTGCCGCAGACCCTACCGTAGAATGTCAGAAAATTCCTGATTTGTCACTTGCTGTTGCAGAACAGTTTGCCTTGAAAGGTAAAGATGTTCTTGTCCTCCTTACTGATATGACAAACTTTGCCGACTCAATGAAGGAAATCGCCATTACTCAGGAGCAGGTTCCTTCTAACCGTGGTTATCCTGGAGATTTGTATTCTCAGCTAGCAAGCCGTTACGAAAAGGCCGTTGATTTTGATTCTGCCGGTTCTGTAACAATTCTTGCCGTAACTACAATGCCTGGCGATGACGTAACTCACCCGGTTCCAGATAACACAGGTTACATCACAGAAGGTCAGTATTATCTTAAAGGTGGCCGTATTGAGCCATTTGGTTCACTTTCGCGACTTAAACAGAATGTTAACGGTTCTACTAGACCTGACCACCGCGCTTTGATGGACGGTATGATTCGTCTTTATTCATC
>CAVHTI010000067.1:0-6619 GCA_963638805.1 Anaerobutyricum sp. | reverse complement strand
GATACTCTTGAAAAAAAATCAATGGGCTTTAATTTGAGCAAATGGGACGAAAAACTTTTGAATTATGGGGCAAAATTCGAAGATAATATGATGGATTTGTCTAAAAATATTTCTTTGGAAGATGCCCTTGATTTAGGCTGGAAGATTCTTTCTGAATGTTTTGAACCGGAAGAAACAGGTTTAAAATCTTCTCTTATTGAACAGTATTGGCCAAAAGCCTAAAAGTGGAGATTTCATTTAATGGCAAAAATTAAGCTGACAAAAAATGAACTCAAAGTCCAAAAAGATGCCCTGAAAATGTATCAGAGGTATCTTCCGACTTTGCAGCTCAAAAAACAACAGCTTCAGACTGAAATCCGTTCCATAGATGCAAAGGCAAAGGAGGTTCGCGCTTCCAGAATTGCACTTGAAAAAGAATTCAATGAATGGATTGCCGTTTTTGGTGAAGAAGATGCCTTTAAAAGCGGAATGGTTAGCGTAAGTAATATCAAAAAAGGTTACGGTAACATTGCCGGTGTAATAATTCCAGTTTATGAAGGTGCCGATTTTTCCAGAGGAGATTATGATTTGTACGAAAGTCCGCTCTGGATTGATATGGCCGCCGACAGAATGGAAAAAGCACTTTCTTTAGATCTTGAGGCTGAAGTTCTTGACGAGCAGGTTAGGCTTCTTTCTGATGAATTAAAAACCACGACTCAAAGAGTTAATCTTTTTGAAAAAGTCAAAATTCCAGAAACAAAGGCTAACATTAAGAAAATTTCTGTTTATCTTGGTGATGAACAGACTGCTGCGGTTGTTAGAAGTAAAATTTCTAAAAAGAAACTTCAAAATAAAACTGATGAAGGGGAGGAAAGCAAATGATTGAACCAATGAAAAAAGTTTCTGTTGTTCTTTTGAATAATGACAGAGAAAATTCATTAAAAAAATTGCGAAAACTCGGACTTCTTCATCTTGAAAAACTTGAAGGAAACAGCGAAAAATTAGCAGCGTTCAAGGAATATTCAAATAATTCGGTTTTTGCACTGTCGGTTTTGGGCTCATATAAAATCTCAAAAAAATATGCAAAAAAAGGCCCGGAATTGTCTGATGAAAAAATAATTGAGTTATGTACTGAAATTGTTTCAAAATCAGAACAGAAAAAGCAGATTCTTGACGAAATTGCTTCGGATGCAAATGAACTTGAAAGATTTGAAAAATGGGGCGAAGTTTCTCTTGAAGACCTTTCGTATTTGAAAGAAAAAAATATTCAGATTTCGCTTTATGAAATTCCGGTTGAAAAATATCCTCTGATTGATGGTTCTGTAAACACGCTTTTGTTAAGTCAGGATAAAAAAACGGCCAGATTCCTCCTCCTCAATGGGGGCGATTTCCGGCCTGAAAATCTTCTTCCAGAAGCCTTTGAACTTCCTCTGCCGCGAATTTCCACGGTCGAACTTGAAAATGAAATTCGTCAGGATGAAGAAAAAGTAAATCAGATTGATAAATTTTTTGCAGAAAATGTTCCGTACGTTTATGCAATAAAATCGTTCAAAAAGAAGCTTGAAAGCGACATTGAATTTGAAAATGTAAATGCCGGTGTTGGACACGAAAATGACGGTAAAGATTCTGATCTTGCGTGGATTTCTGGTTATGTTCCGACCGCTGACATTGCTGATTTTGAAAAAGCTTGCCGTGAAAATAACTGGGCCGTTGCGTTTTCTGATCCAGATGACGAAGATTCTGAAGTTCCGACAAAATTAAAGAATAATTCTTTTGTAAGTTTGATTTATCCGCTTACAGACTTTCTAGGAACTGTTCCAGGCTATCATGAATTTGATATTTCCGGCTGGTTCCTTTTGTTCTTTACAATTTTCTTTGGAATGATTTTTGGTGATGGCGGATATGGTCTTATTGTCTGCGCTGGAATTCTTGCTCTTCTTTTAAGAAATAAGATTCAGCACAAACCTTTTTCGCCATTGCTGGGACTAGGACTTTTAGTCGGTGGTGCAACGGTAGTTTGGGGACTTGTTACTTGTACCTGGTTTGGAATTAGTGCTGAAAATCTGCCAAAGTGGCTTACAAAAGCGTCAATTCCGCTGATTTCAAGTGCTTACGAAGATTTAAGATGGGCGCCGTTCTGGCTTGCAGAGGAAGGAAAAGGACTTACAAAAGATCAAAACCTTCAGATTTTCTGTTTTTCACTGGCACTTTTCCAGCTTTCTGTTGCTCATATTAAGGCTGCCAAAAGAAATATCTGTGAAAAACGAGTTTTAAAGGCTTTGGGAGACATTGGTTCTCTGTTGCAATTAATCGGAATGTTCTGGGTAGTTCTTGGAATGGTTGTTGATTCTGAGATTTTCCCGGTTTTCGGTTCAATTGGAAGCGTCCCGGTCGGAAAAATTGCTGTTACGATGATTGCCGTCGGATTTACAATGAGTTTTATCTTTGCAAATTACGAAGGCAGTGTAGGAAAATCAATTCTTGAAAGTTGTAAAAACATAATTTCAGTTCTTCTTGGAATTGTAAACGTCTTCTCGGATATTGTTTCTTACATTCGTTTGTGGGCAGTTGGACTTGCCGGTGCCGCAATTTCTGATACAGTGAACACTCTTGCCGGTCCAATTTTAGGTCATGCGGTTTTATTTATTCTTGCAGTTCTGCTTTTAGTCTTTGGACATGGGCTGAACATGGTTTTAAACTTACTTTCCGTTATTGTTCACGGAGTTCGTTTAAATACTCTGGAATTTTCTACGCACTTAGGAGTTTCCTGGTCAGGAATAAAATATACGCCGTTTAGTGAAAAATAAAAGTCTGTTTTTCAGACTAAAACTAATCTCTAAAAAAAATCATTTTGATAATTTCTAGGGATTTTTAATACAAAAACAAACTTTGATGTTCAAAAATAAAGATTTTTAGAACACGAGTTTTAAATAGGAGAAAAATATGGAATTCAGTTTAGGTATGCTTGGCGCTGCTGTTTGTATGGGTATTGCTGCTATTGGTTCGGCAATTGGTATTGGAATTGCAGGACAAGGTGCAATTGGAGCATGGAAAAGATGTTACATGAACAACAAACCGGCTCCTTTTATTCTTACAGTCTTTGCAGGTGCTCCTTTAACACAGACAATTTACGGTTATCTTTTGATGAATATTAAATTAAAGGAATTAGGTACAACAAATCCAGGAATGGCACTCGGTCTTGGTGTTGCTTCCGGTCTTGCAATGTGTATTTCAGCCGTAGCACAGGGAAAAGCCGGTGCAGCTGCTTCAGATGCTCTCGGAGAAACAGGCAAAGGTTTTGCACAGTACATCATGGTAGTAGGATTGTGTGAATCAATCGCCCTCTTCTCAATGGTATTCTCGATGATTGCATAGTTATCCTATCGGATAATTAGGGTAGACGAGTTTGTCAAGGCCTTGAGCGAGCAATGGCGAGCGTACCTTGACACTTCGTAAAAAAGGTGCTGACTTTTGTCGGTGCCTTTTTTTTTATCATTACAAAGGATATACTTATTTTATGACTAAGAAAGTTTTTTTGGGCGGAAAAGGTATTACTAAAAGAATCAGCATAGGCGGGGATTCGCCGGTTTCTTTGCAAACAATGTGGAAAGAAAATATTGACGATATTTGTTCAAATAATAAAAAACTTGATGAAACCTTAAAAAAAATAAATCAATTAAAAATGCTCGGGTGTGATATTCTGCGTTTTGCGGTTCCGGACATTCCTAGTGCAAAAGGTTTGTGTGAAATTGCAAAATATACGGATATGCCGCTTGTTGCTGATATTCATTTTGATTATAGGCTGGCATTGGAATGTTTAAAAGGAAATGTCGCTGCAATCAGAATTAATCCCGGAAATATTGGGGGGGGTGAAAATACTCAGAAAGTTGTAGAAAATTGCCGTGAAAATGGTGTTGCAATCAGGATTGGAATAAATTCTGGAAGTCTTCCTAAAGATTTACAGGAAAAAATCTCAAAAGGCATAATTACCCGCGCGGAAGGTTTATGCGAAAGTGCCGTTCGCGAAGCGGAAAATTTTGAAAAACTCAACTTTGATCAGTATGTTGTCAGCATGAAATCCTCTGATGTAAAAGAAACTATCGAATGTAATGAATTTTATGCAAAAAAATATTCAAATCCTCTGCATTTGGGAGTCACAGAAGCCGGTCCACTGATTGGAGGAATTGTAAAATCGTCAATTGCATTTTATACACTGCTTAATGAAGGAATTGGCGATACAATCCGCGTTAGTCTTTCATCTTCTGAAGAAAATGAAGTTATTGCCGGCCTGAATATTTTAAAAGAGTGCGGAAAACGGCAGGGCGGAATCAGAATTGTAAGTTGTCCGCGTTGTGGCAGAATTGGTTTTGACGTACATTCTTTTGTGGACAGATGGCAAAACAGACTGCTTTCAATAAAAACTCAAAAAGAAATAACAATTGCAATAATGGGCTGCGTTGTAAACGGTCCTGGCGAAGGAAAACACGCCGATTTAGGAATTGCCGGCGGAAAAGACAAAGTCATCATATTTAAAAAAGGTCAAATAGTGCAAACAATTGACGCTAAAAATGCCGATAAAGTATTTGAAAGTGAATTAAACTCTTTGATACAGGAATAATTTTTTATTATGTTAAAAAAATCTTTTTTCAGTATATTTTTTATTTTGACAGGCGTGCTTTTTGCTTCAACTTCAAATAATTCTGATTATAAACTTTTGTACCGTGAAGCTTTGCATTTTTTTGATAATGGCGATTACGGAAAGGCTTTTAGTCGTGCAGAAGATGCAATAACTTCAAAAAAGCAATTATGCGAAACTCAGACTAAAATTTTAAGCGATGCGATTGCCGTTCGGCAGGTTAGAAAAGCCGGAAACAAAATTGATTCAGTTTTAAAAGTTTTAAATGAACGTGATGAATATGACACGGCAAAAATCATTAGTTCTTACGTAAAAATAAAAGGAATTAATTTTTTTGAAAACAATATCCAGAATCTGATTTCTTATATCAAAGAAAATTCGGACTATCCTGAAGCGCAAAAATTGCTCGGGGACATTTACAAATTGGAGGGAGAGTATGATTTTGCCGAATCTTTTTATAAAACTGCCCTTGAAAATGCAAATGTTCTTGAAATTCCTGATGAAAAATACGAAATCCTCTACCAGCTTGCAGACCTTAGTCGCCTGAAGGATGATTTTGATTCTTATGAACTGCGTCTTTTGAATATTCTTACCGAAGATAAAAATTTTTTGAATAATACTTTAATTACTGCAATGAAAAATACAATAGCTCAAGATACCAAGGATGCTGTCGAAAAATTTTTTATGCTGTATCGTGCAGATTCTTTTTATTGTCTCAAAGCGTACAACGAGTTAACCGAGTATTATTTTAATCAAAATCAAAACGAAAAAGCGCTGAATTTTGCCTGCCTTAGCGTAATTACAGGTTTTACAAGACTTTACAATGTGATAAATGACCGTGATGTTGATTTTGAGTACTCGAATCTTGGTGATTTTTTTCAGCAGATTGTAAATTTTCCGGACGTAAACAAGTGGGCTAGTGAAAATGAAGTCTGGAAGAGTTTTAATAAACTTTCAGAAGTTTGCATAAAATTAAATTACAAAAATTTTGCCGAAAGTCTTCTAAAAACGATTATTCAGTTTTCTCCTGATGAATACTGGCAGAAAAACGCTGTTTTGCAGTTATCCTACCTGTAAAAATCAAGAAGATTTATAAAAACGTTACCGAATTTCTGATTTTTGTACACTTAGTAGAAAAGTCCGACACCAAAGGAAATTTCTACTTTTGAAGTATCAGTGTTTCGCCAGTCCATATTAAGGTAATCACTGAATAAAAGTCGGCCTATATCGACACCAACACTTGCACGAACTGTCATACTTGACCATTTTTTTGGAAATACAAGTGCTTCAAAGCCGGCACAGTAAAAACCGTCCTTTGGATCAAAATATTTTCCGGTCATTTTATTTTTTATGAGCGCCGCATCAATAAACGGTGAAATCTGGAAATCAAAGTTAATTATATCCCACGGCAGATTTGTTTTTAAAATTTGCAGAGGAAAATCAAGATTTAACACAATAGCTGAGGTTGTAAGGCAGGATTTTCCAAGAGTTTCGTCAGAATAAAGCTGATCATCACGAATGCCTCTAAGTCTTTCGCCGATTTTTCTTCCGTCATTTTTTTCAAAATTTCTGTCATTAAGAATATAATTTGCGTAAAAATAAACATTTGTGTTAATTCCGAGTCTGTTTAAGAAATGCCAGTCTTTAATATTCCAGTCGTTAAACTCAAATTTATGAAAAAAGAGTGCGTCTATTCCAACTTCGGTGTAAAAAATATTGCGCGGAACATTGTAATTGAATGAATTAAAGAGCGTTACATCATAGCCGTTGCGCATATTTTCAGACCAGTTAACGCGGTTACTGTAAATAGAATGGCCGGCAGTTATCAACGGACTTAAAAGATCTGTGTTTTCCTCGTTGATTCCGTCCTTATCCAAGTTCAAAACTGCTTCAACGTATGGCGAATATTTCAATTCATATTTATTTAAGATTTTTGTGAGCGTGATAGGAACTGAAAATTTAAAATCTTCCTTGAAATAAAAATTATCTCCATAGTCTTTATAG
>CAVHTI010000066.1:10296-13734 GCA_963638805.1 Anaerobutyricum sp. | reverse complement strand
TGAACTGATTAAAGTTTATATATTTTAGATTTAATCTTATGATGATTGGCAATTTTAAAGGTTGTCAACTATATAGTGTACCTTGACCGCACCCTCTTTTTTTGTTATATTGTTCGAATATGGGCCATTAGCTCAGTGG
This sequence comes from Anaerobutyricum sp., assembly GCA_963638805.1. Taxonomy (GTDB): domain Bacteria; phylum Spirochaetota; class Spirochaetia; order Treponematales; family Treponemataceae; genus Treponema_D. Next base: position 13,595 of record CAVHTI010000066.1, on the reverse strand, counting down.
TTAGAGCAGAGGACTCATAATCCTTTGGTCCTAAGTTCAAGTCTTAGATGGCCCAAACTTTTCGTAACGAAGTGAGAAAAGTTACGTAAATCACTTCCTATAGGCCAAACGGCGCGAAGAGACGTATGGCCCAAACGAAATCCAGCAAAAGCTGGATTTCGTTTTTTTAAAGGAATTTTCTGAAAATTTCCTTTGAGTTTTCCCCCTACTTTAATTTTTTCCAGAAATTATTTTTCCGTAAAATTTGTCCAGGAAGATTTCTGGTTTGTAGGAAAGTTTGGCTTTGCGCAGGCCTTCCAGGCCTAAATCTTCTTCTCGGTTGAAATATAAAAAGTCTGGGGCGGATTTTGCAAAGAAATTGTTGATTGCAGCGTATGCTCCGTTGGTTGAAAATGGGGACAGGGCTTTTTCAAAATGGACGTCCAGCACTGTATTGTTTATTGGCGAGGCCATTGTCATTGCGACGGGGGCACCATTTACGTAAAGGGCTGCCGCGCGGATTTTTAATTTTGGGGCGTTTTCGCAAGTTTTTTGGATTAGTGTTTGTTCCTGCAAAAGTTCCGGGGCGGTCTGGGCATTTTTTTCTTGTAGCCACTTTTGTTCTGTCAGGAGAATGTCCGGGAGTATGTCGTTTTCCGGGTAAGTTTTAAAAGTCCATTGATTTTCGTAGGCGCGCAGGAATTTTGAAACGTGATTTTTCTTTTTTTGAAGAATGTCGCCGTGAAGTTCTGCAAGATTTTTTTGAAGGTAGATGTAATCTGTGTCTGCGCGGTCGGTTTTCCAGTCTATGTGATATGTTGGAAAATTATTTCTTAAAATTTCGTCAATTTTGTTTTTTTGTTCCTGGGGGATTAAACACAAGGCCGGATTTTCCGTTTGTAAAATGATTTTGAGTGCAGTTTTTAAATAATCCTGCGGGGCATTTTTTAACGGAAGAGGGAATGCATAACTTTTCTGATTTTTTTGATTGTATGTTCTGAAGAAAATATTTTCTTTGATTTCCGTGGAAATTCCGTATTGTTTTTCGTAGAGGAAAATATTTGTAAGACTGGAATCGCAGCCAAAAACGCCTGATGTATCTAAATTTTCTGCTAAATATTCAAAATCCTGCGGATTCATGGTGTTAAAGGTAATAATTTTTATGGAACAATGCAATATTTTTTTGGTGAAGCGCCAGCAACACGGAGGGTGGCAGGAACTGCCAGTGCGCAGCACCGAGGCGAATAGCCGAGCCCGTAGTACTGCGGCCCCAGGTTCACCTGGGGAGGCGCCCGTATAAAAATTTATTTAAAGACAATCGTGAGGAAAATGAACGCGATGACGAGGCACACCATGTAAATTATTGTGAGGAGGCCTTTTAATTGCGGAAAAAACAGGAGGATAAAGCCCCACAAAATTGTGATTGCGCCGATTACGAAGGCGACGGAGGACGAGCCTTTTGCGCGGATTTGATTTTTTTTGAAATTTTCCGGGGATTTGATGGGGGCGGCGTCGTTCAGACGGTCTAAGAATTTCTGGCTGCGGAAAATAATTCCGGTGGCGCAGAAGGCTCCGCCCATAATTATTGAAATTACGAAGAGTATTATGATTTTTGCTGTCATTTTTTTGTCCTTGCTTTTAGTTTTGGTTAGATTACCGGGAATCTTGTGTGCACCGCGAGGGTGGGTTAGATTACCGGGAATCTTGTGTGCACCGCGGGTTTTGTTAGATTACCGCTAATGCAGTGTGAGGGCGCGGCATTAAGGCACGTGGATAATTTCGCGCGGTTTGCTGCCGTTTGCGGGACCTACGATTCCGCGTTCTTCCATTTCTTCTACAAGGCGGGCGGCACGGTTGTAACCAATGCTGAGTCGGCGCTGTAAATAACTGGCGCTTGCTTTGCCGGCCTGAAGTACAATTTCCAGGGCCTGGTCGTAGAGCGGGTCGTCGTCAGTCAGGGAATTTCCGAACAAATCTTTACCGCCGGCGCTGTCATCGTCATCATCAAAGAATATTTCGTCATCAATATAATCCGGTTCGCCATATTCTTTAACGGCATTTACAACGTCTTCTACTTCCTGGTCGCTTACAAACGTGCCTTGAATTCGCACTGGGGCCGGGTCTGTTGCAGAAGCGTAAAGCATATCGCCACGGCCAAGCAGTTTTTCGGCACCAACGCTATCAATAATGATGTTTGAATCTGTGCGTGAAGAAACCATAAACGCAATTCGGCTTGGAATATTTGCCTTGATAAGTCCGGTGATTACGTTTACGGAAGGTCTCTGAGTTGCAAGTACAAGGTGAATTCCGACGGCACGGCTCATTGCGGTAAGGCGGGCAACAATGCTTTCCAGTTCTTTGCCGCTGGTTGCCATCAAATCCGCAAATTCATCTATGATGACTACAATGTAAGGCAATTTTTCTGTGGCAATGTGCCTTTCTATGATTCTTTTGTTGTACGTGGAAATATCGCGAACACCCATTGAATCAAGGAGCGCGTAGCGCCGCTCCATTTCGCAAAGACAGTACTGAAGTGCCTGTAACGCTTTTTTTGGTTCCGTGATAACCGGCGTAAGCAGATGCGGAATGTTATTGTAAAGTTTTAATTCTACGACTTTAGGGTCAACAAGAATTAATTTTACGTCGCGGAATGAACGTTTGTACAAAATAGAAAGAATGAGCGAGTTTACACAAACGGATTTTCCGGAACCTGTTGCACCGGCAATCAACATATGCGGAGTTTTTACAAGGTCAATCAGCTGAGCTTTTCCTAAAATGTCTTTGCCCAGAATTACTGGCACGGCCATTTTGTCCCATTCGTCCAAATCCATTTCTATAATTTCCCGAAAACCGACAATTGAACGGTGTTTGTTTGGAACTTCAATTCCAACCGCCTGTTTTCCCGGGATTGGGGCAACAATTCGCACGGACTGGGCAGCAAGGCTCAAGGCGATATTGTCCTGTAATGCAACAATTTTGCTGAGTTTTACGCCTGGAGCCGGCAGAATTTCAAACATTGTGACTACCGGGCCTTTTTTGATTCCGATAATGTCCGCTTCGATATTAAATTCTGCCAGAGTTTGCTTTAAATTCAGTGACGCCTGCTTTGTTTGCTCGTCAATAATCCAATATTCATCGTCTTTGTAGGCGGTAAGAAGATTTGAAGGAATTGCGTACGGGCCTTTTTTTACCGCGCGGTTTGTGTGAGCAATTCCACCGGTGATTTCCTGGCCGCGCGGGGTATTTTCTTCCTGCTGGGCATTAAAAAAGTCAGAAAGTTCATCTTTTGTAAGATTTGTCGCGCCGGCTTTTTGATATTG
>CAVHTI010000066.1:0-10173 GCA_963638805.1 Anaerobutyricum sp. | reverse complement strand
ATTTTCCTGAGCTTCTGGGATTTCTTCAATTTCTTCTACATTTTCAGAATTTTCGGAATGTTTTTCCTGCGGTTCCGGCATATTTTCGCGAATGTCTTTTTCCATATCAGAAAAAACCGAGGAAATTGATGAACTGAGACTGTTTTTGTTTGAGGCGGCAATCAAATGGTCGGTGGCAAGCCCAATATTTTGTGTACTGTTGATTGCCTTTGACACTGCATCGTCGTCGTTCATATCAATGTCATAAAAACTTTCGTCAATTTTGCGTTCAGAAGGCTTTTTTGCAGTTGCTGTATGTGCACCAGGATTTACAAAATGTTCCGAATTTGCAGAAGATTTTTCGATTTTTGATTCACTTTGAGCTGCCTTAACGGCGGAATTTTGAGGATTTTTGAAATTTATTTCCCCGCCGTCGTCGTCAATTTCTTCAAAATTGTTTGCTTCAAAGGCGTCTATTTCTGAATCTAATTCGTCGTCAAGCCTGATTCTTGTTGGAAATTTTTTTTCAGTTTTTTTTTCCTCAGCAGGATTTTCGCTTTCCGGCAAAAATTCAGGTTCGTCGTCCAAAGTAATGCTTGTAGGGTAAGTTGGTGCCTGGTAAGTTTTTGCAAAATTGCCCTGATTTTCAGTTGGTTTTTGATTTTCTGATTCTTCCGCGTCTTGCAAAACTTCTGGTTCGTCAAAATCTTCCGAGGTAAGTTCTGCTTCCTGTTCGGGTTCGGCTTCAGTTTCGTTTTCAGATTCTTCAGAAATTTCAGTTTCTTCAGGATTTTCTTGTGATTCTTCGTCTGAATCTAAAAATGAGTCTATGTAAGTTGCGGCAGAAAACGGATCTTCTTCTGCGAGCGCGGCCGGTTCAAGGCTGTAAGATGCAAAATTGAACGGGTCTTCTTCTTCCGACTTTGGATTTCCAGAATTTTCTGATAAATCTTCTGCGGAAGTGGAATCTGGTTCGGCAAAATCAAAATTTCCGGCTTCTTCGGATTCAAGAACTTCTGGTTCTTCCGGATTTTCTTCAGATTTTTCAGTGTTAATAAACGGATTTACAGAATTTTCGTCTGCATCAACCGGCGGAAAATCAAGGGCTGGGTCATTTTCGTCAAAAATTTCTTCCGTGTATTCCGGCGGCATTTTTTCCGGTTTTGGAGGAACGTTATTCCATTCAAGTTCGTCGGGTTTTTCAAGTTCAACTTCCGGTTCCGGAGCGGTGAGCGCAGCCCATTCGTCTTGAGTTATGATTGTTGCCGGATTTTTTTCTTCGTCAGAGTCGTCAGTTTCAGAAATTTTGTCTTCTGCAACTGGAGTGATTTCGTCTCCATTTTTGATTTCCGAATTTTCTTCTGATTTTTCGGCATCTTCAGTTTGATTTTCTGAATTTTCCGAAAAATTCTTTTTCATAAGTTCATCAAGAGTTTCGTCAAAAATTGAAGGTTTTTCTGGTTCTTCTTTTATTTCTTCGTCTTTTTTAGTTTCTGCGTGATTTTTTTTGAGCAAATGCGGAGTTTTTTGTGAATCTGGAACGGCTTTGCCCTGTTTTTTGTAAATTGCTTCGTTTAATTTGTCTGCAATAATTCCAATTGCAAGATATTCAATAATAACGAGCATAAGTCCTGTGACAATTGCCACGGAAATTTTTACGCCAATAAACGATTTTGCCCCTGAAGTTAAAATTGAACGACAAATATTTTCTGTGATTACAATAGTAAAAAACGGAATGATTGCGGTAAGAAGTCTTACAGTTTTTCTTGCGGTCCATTTTGTTGCAAAGCAGGAAATTCCGGATGAAAAAAGAAAAAGCGGAATTAAAATGCTGGAAAAACCATAGACGGAAAAAATCATATCTCCGAGGAGGAAGAGAATATTATTATGGGAAGGACTTCCCGGCCCAAAATTAAATGCCTGTAAAATCAATGAAATTGTAAACAGCGCTGCAAGTGCCAGTAAAACAACGCCCGTAATTAAATTAGATTTATTTGATGATTTCATAGTTCCAATATCGGCAGATAAAAAAAATGATTTAGAGAAAATTTTTACGGTTTAAACTTGGGGTAGCGATTGTAAGGGCCGCGTTAGCGGGATTTTGCAGGCGAAGTGCCATTGTTCTGGCACGGAGCGCAAAAGCTGGAGGCGAATGCCTGAACCCTGAAAAGCGCGACCGGCTTTAGCCGGGACCCTCCAGAAAAAAATTATTCTTGAAAATTCTTTTAAACACTGATTGACTTTTTTTTATGTAAATATTATAAATTTCGAATGAAGGCAACGGAGTCGAAGAAATAACACAGAGTGTCATATCTTCGGCTCCGTTTTGTTTTTTAACGCGAATAAATATTTATGAAAACGGAGGAATAAATAATGTCTAATGTTCCAGAATTATTTGGCAGTATGGTTTTTAATCAGAAAGTTATGCAGGACAGATTGCCAAAAGAAACATTTAAAGCTTTGAAGAAGACTCTTGTTGACGGGGTTCCTCTTCAGTTGGACGTGGCAAATGTTGTTGCTCATGCTATGAAAGAGTGGGCAATTGAAAATGGTGCTACTCACTATGCACACTGGTTCCAGCCTTTAACGGGAATTACTGCTGAAAAACATGATTCGTTTATAACTCCGCAGGATGATGGTTCTGTAATTATGAGTTTTAGCGGAAAAGAACTTGTAAAAGGTGAACCTGATGCTTCTTCGTTCCCATCTGGAGGCCACCGAGCAACTTTTGAAGCGCGCGGTTATACGGTTTGGGATCCGACTTCTTATCCTTTTATTAAGGAGCACACTCTTTGTATTCCTACTGCGTTCTGTTCTTACACTGGCGAAGCTTTGGACAAGAAAACTCCATTGTTGCGTTCTATGGAAGCACTGGACACTGAAGCAAAGCGAATCCTTAAACTTTTTGGCAAGGATGTAAGTCACGTTGCAACAACAGTTGGTCCTGAACAGGAATATTTTATTGTTGATCATGATCTTTATGCTGAACGCAAAGACTTGAGAATGACAGGAAGAACTTTGTTTGGTGCAAAGCCTTCTAAAGGTCAGGAAATGGACGACCAGTATTTTGCGGCTCTTAATCCAAGAATTGTAAAATATATGGAAGATTTGAACGAAACTTTGTGGAAATATGGAATTTTTGCAAAGACTGAACATAACGAAGTTGCTCCGGCTCAGCACGAAATGGCCCCGATTTTTACTACAACTAACCTGGCCGTTGATCAAAACCAGCTGACTATGGAAGTAATGAAGAAGGTTGCTAAACGTCACGGTTTGGAATGTCTTTTGCACGAAAAACCATTTGCCGGACTTAACGGTTCAGGAAAGCACAACAACTGGTCTATGTCTACAAATGAAGGCGAAAACCTGCTTGAACCTGGAAAAACTCCGGAAAGTAACGCTCAGTTCCTTTTGTTCTTGACTGCAATTCTTAAATCTGTTGATGAAAACCAGGATTTACTGAGAATTTCTGTTGCGTCTGCCGGAAACGATCACCGTCTTGGAGCTAACGAAGCGCCACCGGCAATTATTTCTGTTTACCTTGGCGATGAACTTTACAAGGTTCTGGAAGCAATTAAAGATGGCAAGCCATATTCTGCTGATAAAAAAGAAAAAATGACTATTGGTGTTGAATTGTTGCCACCAATTCCAAAAGATTCTACTGACCGAAACAGAACTTCGCCGTTTGCATTTACCGGAAACAAGTTTGAATTCCGTTCTTGCGGTTCAAGTCTTTCTATTGCCGGTCCAAACACTGCTTTGAACGCAATTGTTGCTTATACTCTTAAGCAGTTTGCTGATGAACTTGAAGGCGCAAAGGATTTTGACAAGGCTTTGAATGCTTTGATTAGCCGTGAAGTAAAAGCTCACTGGCGAATTGTTTTCAATGGCAACGGTTATGATGAGTCTTGGAAAGTTGAAGCTAAAAAACGCGGATTGCTTGAATTGAAAACAACTCCGGATGCAATGACAAAATATCTGGACGAAAAAAATATTAAGCTTTACACAGAAATGGGCATTTACACAAAACAGGAAATGGAAGCTCATTACGAAACAAAGCTTGAAAAATATGCTCAGATTTTGAACATTGAAGTAAACACAATGCTTGAAATGATTTACAAGGACATTCTTCCAGCTGCATATAAATATATGGATGCAGTTAGCAAGACTGTAATTGATTTGAAATCTGTTGTTCCATCTGCAAAGGCAAGTGCTCAGACTGACCTTCTTGCAAAACTTGACGGTTATGTAAGTTCTTTGGCCGAAAAAGCCAGCGTTCTTGAAAAAGAACATGATGCAGCCGTTTCTGCAGGCGATGTAATGGCCGTTGCAAAAGCGTATGCGGACAAGGTAATTCCTGCAATGACTGAAGCAAGAGCCGTTTATGATGAAATGGAACCGCTGATTGGCGAAGATTACAAACCATTCCCGTCATACGAAGATTTGTTGTACCGTGTATAAAAAAAACTCCGCGTGGTGTAATTTTTTGCGCCAGCGGGGGATTTTAAGGGGGATTTCCCCCTTAGGAGAAGGGGTAGCGTAAGACGTGCCTGCACGGCTGGAGCGAGGGGAAGGCTTTCCCCACCTTGAAGTAAATATAAAAATGCTGCTGTCTTAAAAGTAATGTCATGCGGAATTTATTTCAGCATCTGGATTCCGAATCAAGTTCGGGATGACACTATGAAAAGAATTTATTAGACAGTGGCTCACGAATAAAATTGGCAAAGGCGCCGAAAACTGGAAGTTCTAAAAATACCTGTGTTTTTTGAACTGGTTTTCGGTGCTTTTTTTTTGATTCAACGAAAGGAGGTTGAATATGGAAGATTCTGTTTGGAGCGTCTGGTATTTGATTGGTGCCGCTCTTGTTTTCTTTATGCAGTGCGGTTTTGCAATGGTAGAAACCGGATTTACACGTGCAAAGAACGCCGGAAATATCATCATGAAAAACCTGATGGATTTCTGTATTGGTACTCCAATGTTCATGTTTTTGGGCTTTGGAATTATGATGAGTGAAAATTATTTCTTTGGTTTTATTGGTAAACCGAATTTACAGTTGTTCACTAAATTTGCTGATCCAAACATGGATTGGTCATCTTTTGTATTCAACTTAGTTTTCTGTGCTACTGCTGCAACTATTGTTTCTGGTTCTATGGCAGAACGCACAAAATTCAGTGCATATTGTATTTATTCTGCGGTAATTTCTGCAGTAATTTACCCGATTGAAGCCGGTTGGGTTTGGAATTCTCAGGGTTGGCTTGCAAAACTTGGATTTATTGATTTTGCCGGTTCTGCTGCAATTCATTCTGTTGGCGGTACGGCCGCTTTGATTGGCGCAATCTTCTTGGGCCCGCGTCTTGGAAAATATGAACGTGACGAAAAGGGCAAGGTTATTAAAGTAAACGCTATTCAGGGACATTCTTTGACTCTTGGTGCCCTGGGAACATTTATTCTTTGGTTTGGATGGTACGGATTTAACGGTGCTGCCTGCGTTCAGGTAAAGGGCCTTGGCGGTCTTGCGGCAGTTTTTGTAAACACAACAATTTCTCCGGCAATTGCCTGCGTTACAACAATGATTTTTACGTGGATTAAGAACGGCAAGCCTGATGTTTCTATGACGTTGAATGCATCTTTGGCCGGTCTGGTTGCCGTTACGGCGCCTTGTGCAACTTGTGATGCTCTTGGTGCAACAATTATTGGTATTGTTGCCGGTATTCTGGTTGTTGTGATTGTTGAACTTCTTGATCTTAAATTACACATTGATGACCCGGTTGGTGCCGTTGCAGTTCATCTTGGAAACGGTATCTGGGGTACAATTGCCTGCGGTTTGTTCAGCGTAGACACTGGTTTGTTCTATGGTCACGGATTTAAACAGCTTGGAATTCAGTTGCTTGGAGAATCTGCAATTCTTGCATGGACAACAGTTTGTATAACAATCACGTTTGCAATCATCAAGAAAGTTAACGGTTTGCGCGCAAGTCCAGAAGAAGAAATCAAAGGTCTTGATAAAACAGAACACGGCCTTATTTCTTCTTACGCCGACTTTACAATCAATATTTCTGATGCAGAACTTCAGGAAGCCAGAGATGCTCACATTGATGTTCCTGTTAGTGCCGCTGTCCCTGTTACAAAGGCAACTCCGACAGATTACACAGGAAAATACACTAAGGTTGTTATTGTTACACGACAGACTAAATTTGAATCGCTCAAGACTGCAATGAATGGAATTGGCGTAACCGGTATGACGGTTGTAAACGTTATGGGTTGCGGTATGCAGAAAGGTTCTACAGAAAAGTATCGAGGTGTTCCGGTAAATGTAACTTTGATTCCAAAAGTAAAAGTTGAAATTGTAGTTGCAAAAGTTCCGGTAGAAACAGTTGTAGAAACCGCTAAAAAAGCACTTTATACAGGCCACATTGGCGACGGTAAGATTTTCGTTTATCCAGTTGAAAATGTTATCAAAGTCAGAACTGGCGAAGAGGGCTACGATGCCCTTCAGGACGAAAACGAATAGTTTTGCAGTCCTCCTCATAAATAGGAACAAGCGTTAGCAATAACGTTTTTCATAACACTTTTGGGCCGACCGGTAGTTTTTGGGTATTTCTGCTGGCCGGTCCTTTTTTTGTGATTTTATCTTTTTTGAAAAAAACAAAACTTTCAGTCAAAATTACTATATACTGTGAGTAGAATTTAAAAATAAAACAGGAGATTTTTATGGAAAAGTTAGGTTTTATTGGAATGGGAAACATGGCACTGGCATTGGCCGGCGGATTTATAAAAAGCGGAAAAATTAATAAAAATGACATCTTTGCATTTGCTCCGAATCAGGAAAAACTAAATAAAAATGCGCAAGTCCTGGGATTTACTCCTTGTAAAAGCTTAAATGAACTGGTTTCTTGTGCGGACACTTTTGTTATGGCCTGCAAACCGTATCAGATAAACGACGTTTTAAAAGAAATTGGCACGGAACTTTCTGGCAAGGCTCTGATTTCCGTTGCGGCTGGCTGGGGATTAAAAAATTACGAAGAATTTTTTTCAGGCACAGGCAAAGTGCTTTCTGCAGAAGCAAAAATGCTTTTTAACGATTCAGTAAGAATTCAGTGCATAATGCCAAATACCCCGGCCCTTGTTGGCGAAGGCGTTATGCTTTTTGAAAAAGAAAATAGTTTAACTCCGGAAGAACACGCTCAGATTGTAGAACTTTTTTCTTCACTGGGAATTGTTGAAGAATTGCCTTCAAACCTTATGGGAATTGGCGGTGCAGTGAGCGGCTGCGGACCGGCCTTTGTAGATTTGATGATGGAAGCATACGCAGACGCGGCCGTAAAATACGGAATTCCCCGTCCAACCGCTTACAAAATCGTGGCACAGACAATTTTGGGCAGCGCAAAACTTCAAAAAGAAACAGGAAAACATCCGGCAGTTTTAAAAGACGAAGTTTGTTCGCCAAATGGCACGACAATTTGCGGTGTTGCGACCCTTGAAAAAGAAGGTTTTAGGAACGCCTGCATCGCAAGTATCGACGCAATTATGAATAAGAAAAAATAGTTTTTTAATTTTACGAGCAACCCAGCACTATGTGCCGTCGTGGTGCCGTAAGGCGAACTTTTGCTTACGGAACGCGCGTTTCAGCGTGTGTAGTGCAAAAGTTTGGAGGCGAAGGCCAGAACCACGGAAAGCGCGATCCCTGTGCGCAAATTTTTACAAAATGTAGAAGAATTTGTGTGGTCTGTAAGTCGGAACGGCGTCAATTTTCTGTTGATTGCGCACTGGGGCACGTCCAATAAAAATATGATGGGACTAATTTAAAAGTTCAAAGGAATCGCAGGCAATGTAAAAATAGTCAAGGCCGTCAAGATTCGTATAGGTCAGGGTGCCACTAAGCTGAATGTTGGCGCCTTCTACCGGGAAGTCCTGCGGGTACTGGGGATTGCCGGAAAGTATAAATTCAAAGCCGGTCTGGCAGCACGCCGTGGCATCGTAAATCAAAATTGAATAAAAGCGCTGATTTTTTTCTTGTTCAAAACTGGAAAAGAACTGGCCCTTAAAGCGGATTGTTTTTCCGACGTATTTTTCGGGCTCAATCATAATGTTGAAAATTTCTGCGGAAATCATATTGTAATTGAATTTTGAAAAATCAAGGTCAACTTCTGGTAGTTTTGTGTTTGTACTGGAGTTATTCGTCGTGATGGCGCCGTCGTCGGTGGTAGAATTTTCGTTTGCCTGTTTTTTTGTATTGCAGCCTGAAATCATAAATGCGGAAATCAAAATAAAAAAAATCACCGGAATTGTATTTATGTGCGAAAATCTTTTCATAGGGCGATTATATCATAATTTATTGCAGAATTTTACAAATCAAAATGGGGCTCTGAATGTTAATTTATGGTAGCCTCTAAAAATTGCAATTTTTAGAGATGCCCTTTTATTTGTGTCTGGAGGTAGCTGAAAAATGAATATTTTTGATATTGTGGGGCCGGTGATGGTTGGGCCGTCGTCTTCGCACACTGCGGGGGCGGTAAAAATCGGTTATGTTTCCAGAAAACTGATGGCGGAGCCTGTAAAAAAAGCGGAAATAAAATTGTACGGTTCGTTTCTGGCAACAGGAAAAGGGCACGGCACGGATAAAGCACTTGTTGCGGGGCTTTTGGGAATGAAACCCGATGACATCAGAATTCCTCAGGCACTTGAAATTGCAAAACAAAGCGGAATGGAAGTGACTTTTGGCGTTTCAACTTTAAAAAAAGCGCATCCGAATTCTGCAGAATTGATTTTGACCGGCGTTAATGGGCGCAATCTTGAAATTGTGGGCGAAAGTCTTGGCGGCTCGTTGATAAATATCGCGAAAATTGATGGTCTTAGCGCTAATTTTTCCGGTGAACAGCCCACTCTTATTGTTCACAATCTTGATCAGCCGGGGCATATTGCGGAAGTCACGAGTATGCTCAGTCATAAATCTGTGAATATTGCGACGATGCAGCTTTATCGTTCAAGTCGTGGCGGGGATGCGGTAATGATTCTGGAACTTGATCAGGAAATTCCTAAAGAGTCGGTAAAATGGCTTGAACATCTTGAAGGCGTTAAAAAAGTTACTTACTACAGTCTTGCGGAGGAATAATCATGAGTTTTGGAAAGCTTCAGGAAATTGCAGATTTATGCGAAAAACAAAAAAAAGAATTCTGGCAAATCATTATTGAAAATGATATGAAGGAGCGTAATGTCACTTTTGAGCAATCGTTTTCTGAAATGGAAAAAATGCTTGAGGCAATGATTTACGCGGACGAAAATTATGACGGCACTTTGCGTTCTGCAAGCGGACTGAGTGGCGGTGACGGCGCAAAACTGGAAGCATTCCGTAAACAGCCTAATCGTCTGGTCGGGGATTTTATAACGGAAGTCATGGAAAAAGCGGTAAAAATGGCAGAATCTAACGCCTGTATGAAGCGAATCGTCGCCGCGCCAACTGCCGGTTCGTGCGGAATTATTCCGGCGGTACTTTTGACTTACAAAAAACAGTACAACGCATCAAATGAACAGATTGTAAAAGCACTGTACGTTGCGGCCGGAATTGGCGAAGTGATTGCAACTGCGGCCTGTATAGCCGGCGCAGAAGGCGGGTGTCAGGCAGAAATTGGCTCGTCTGCAGCAATGGCAAGCGGTGCAATTACATTTTTGGAAGGTGGCAGCGCCGGCAAAATCTTGAATTCCGTTGCACTTTGTTTAAAAAATATGCTCGGTTTGACTTGTGACCCAGTCGCCGGCCTTGTGGAAGTTCCCTGCATAAAACGAAACGTCTACGGCGCCGTAAACGCGGTAATTTCTTCGCAAATGACAAAAGCCGGCGTAAAATCTGCAATTCCGGCGGACGAAGTCATAGACTCAATGGGAAGAATTGGCCATTTAATTCCGCCGTGCCTGCGCGAAACAAGTCAGGAAGGTCTTGCCACGACCGCAACCGCAGAAAAAATCGTAAAAAAACTGGCCTCGCAGTTTTAAGGTTCACGACAAGTCTGCAGAAGTCTAGTTTAGGTGGCATTTTGCTATCCCAAAAATAACTGTATAGCTTTCGCAACTGTGTTATAATTTCAGCTATGAATCTCCGAAAACTTCCAATCTGTATGTCGACAAAACAGAATTTATTTATAAACTCGCAACTGAAGGCCGGCAGTATTTTTTAAGCCGTCCGCGCCGTTTTGGAAA
>CAVHTI010000065.1:0-13894 GCA_963638805.1 Anaerobutyricum sp. | reverse complement strand
TTGTGGAGGAAATTGCGAACGTTAGTATTTTTCGGATTTTAATGGAAAAAGAATTGATACGATTCGAAAACAGATTGAAGAATGGAAATGTAGCGGAAAGATTTCTGAAAATACCTATTTTTTCCTTCTTGCAAGCCTTTTGGAAAGTGCTGATAAAGTTGCAAATACTGCAAGTGTTTATGGAGCATATTTAAAAAATTTAAAGAAGTCTGCACAAAAGCAAATGATTCTAGAATCTGCTGATTTTGAAATAAATGAAAATGAACATCAAGTTTTTAATATGGATGCAAATGTTCTTATAAAACAAATTTCAGGTGACATTCTGTATCTTGATCCGCCATATAATTCGCGTCAGTACGGAGCAAATTATCACCTTTTAAACACAATCGCAGAGTATAAGCCATTTGAGCCAAAAGGAAAAACTGGTTTAAGGCAATATAAAAAGTCAAAATACTGTTCTGCGGTGACTGTAAAAGAAGAATTTGAAAATCTAATAAAAGTAGCAAACTTTAAATATATTTTTCTTTCTTACAACAACGAAGGTTTAATGTCTACAGACGATGTAAAAAATATTATGCAGAAATATGGGCATTATGATTTAGCTCAAACGGAATATCAGCGTTTTAAAGCAGATTCTGCAAGGTTTAATAAAGCAGATTCAACTGTTGAATATCTGCATATTTTGGAAAAGTAGAACTTTCTCAGAATCTTACAACAGACAAATACTGAAATAATTCGGAATAACACCATATACAAAACTTATAGGACAATTCCAATTGCAATTTTTGTAACCATACCCCAAATCAGGAAAAGAAAATGACTGTAAAAGAAACGGTTTTGCGTGAATTAAAAAATGCTGACGATTTTATTTCCGGTGAAGAACTTGCCGAACGCTGCCAGGTCACGAGGGCGTCTGTGTGGAAGGCTGTAAAAAAAATTCAGAACGAGGGCGCCGAAATTCTTGCGGTGAATAATCGTGGCTATAAACTTGTGAATGAAGATTTTTATTCAAAGTCGGAGATTGAAAAATTTTTGCGGCAAAAAAATACTTCTGATTTTCCGCGCGTTGATTTTTACGAACAGATTGATTCAACAAACACTCAGGCAAAGCGGCTTTTACTTGAAAAAAACTGTCACGAACTTCACAAAACCGTAGTTGTTGCGGCAAGTCAAACCGCCGGCAAAGGCCGGCTTGGACGACATTTTTATTCACCGGCAAAAACCGGCATTTATTTTTCCATAATTTTTGCTCCTCAAAACGGATTTGACACGGCGACGCTTACAGCTCACGCGGCAGTTGGAATTTGCAGGGCCATTAAAAATACTTTTGGAATTGAAACTAAAATCAAATGGGTTAATGATATTTTTCTTAATGATTCAAAAGTCTGCGGAATTTTGACAGAAGGGACGGCAAATCTTGAAACTGGAAAAATTGACGCCGCAATCATCGGGATTGGCATTAATATCAAAACCAGTTCAGAAATCCCGGAAGAAATTTTAAAAACGGCCGGTTCAATTTTGTCTAACGGAAAATCTTATAACCGGAGCGCGTTTCTTGCAGAATGTATCACTGAAGTTTTAAAAATCCTTGAAGGCGATGAAAAATCAAAAAAAGATTCTATAAAAGAATATAGAGAACGTTCAAATTTGATTGGAAAAGAAATCACGGTGACGCCGGTAATTAATGTTGAAAAAGGAAAATATAAATGCCTTGTAAAAGACATTAGTGATGACGCAAAACTTGTTGTTCAAACTCAGGACGGCAAAATTCTTTATCTTGATTCTGGCGAAGTTAGTTTGCATCAGGAGTCTTCTCAAAATTAAAATGAAAAAAGATTTTACGCAAAACAAAAAAAATTGTACGCAAAAAGTTCCCGGCAAAAAAATTCCACGCCCCGGAGATTTCCTGATTTTTGTAATTACCTTGGGCGCCGCAATTTTTTTCACGCTGAAATCTGCAAATTTAACTTTTGGCGGAAAATCACAAAAAATGACCGTGGAAGCTGACGGCAAAAAATACGAATATTCACTAAAAAATGACGGAATTTACAATTTTGAAGGCAAAATCGGGATTACAACGGTTGAAGTAAAAAACGGCAAGGCAAAAATAATTGATTCCGCGTGCCCGAATAAAACCTGCGTAAATCAAGGCTATTCAAACACAATCGTCTGTCTGCCAAACAAAGTCATTGTAAAAATTCAAAATAATTCGGAAAACGGCGCGGAGGACTTTGATGCAATTTCAAAATAAAAAACGCATTGCCTACCTTGCCTCCCTGACGTTGTTTTTTTCTTACACGGAAATGCTTTTGCCGCGATTTCTGCCATTTTTCCGTCTGGGACTTGGCAACATCGCGATTTTATCTTCTTTTACACTGGATTTTCCTTCATTTTTGATTTTGTGTTTTATAAAATCTTTTGCGTCGTGCATGACAAACGGAACTTTAATTTCTCCGTTTTTTATAATTTCAATTTCGCAAAGTTTGATTTCTGGACTTTTTATGTACGGACTTTTTAAAATCAAAGGAAAATTCTTGAGTCTTTACGGAATTTCAATTTGCGGAAGCATTGCAAGCGTTTTTGTTCAAATTTCACTTTCGGCGCTTTATTTAGGCAAAGAAACTTTTTCACTTTTGGGCCCGATGATGATTTTCAGCATTTTTGCGGCGATTTTGACGGCCATTCTTGCAAATTTCCTGAAAATTCCAGAAAACACGCCGGAAATTATTAGCACAGAAGAAAATTTCACGGAAAATCAGAACAACCACAAGCAGATTTTCTGTGCAATTTGCATTTTGATTTCCACAATTTTGATTTTTATGACAAAAAATATCGTCCTCCTTTGTGCAGCCCTTGTGATTGCATTTATTTTTCAGAAAATTTCCGGTCGGAAGATTTATTTTAAAACTCATATTTTTACGTGGATTTTTATAATTTTTGTGAGCATATTTACGCCGTCAGGGAAAGTCTGGTTTAAAATCCTGAATATTTCTGTCACAGAAGGCGCATTTTTTATTGCGCTTGAAAAGGCCTTGAAACTTTCGGCAGCGGTTTCACTTTCGCAGGTTGCAGCCACGTTAAAACCAAAGGACGGAAGTTTTGCCGCGGAAAGTTTAAAATATTACGGAGCATTGATTTTTAATTTCAGAAATCAAAAAGGAAATATTTTTCAAAAAATAAAAAAAACGTTGGAAGAAAAAAATTTGCCTGCCGATGAAAAAAAATCAAAAGGACTTTCTTTGCGACTTTGCATTTTGATTTTATTAATTTTTGGGTTGATTTTTACGGCCGGTAAAATTTTTAAGATTTTTCAATGACAGAAATTTCAGAAAAATCTTCCAAAACAAAAATTGCACTGCGCAATCCAGAAGTATAAAAAAGCTGATTGGAATTTGTAATCAAAATCATTTCAAAATCAGAATTCTGGCGCCAGAAATTTACGGCCGTGTCTTTGCCCATCACAAAAATTGCCGTGCTGAGCGAATCCGCGTACAACCCGGACGGCGCAATTATCGTTACAGACGCGAGGTCATTTTTTACTGGACGGCCGGTTTTTCCGTCAAAAATGTGAATATAGTTCTGGCCGTCGTCTGCGGTAAAAAATCTTTCGTAGCCACCGCTCGTGATTACGGCGCAGTCTTTTAATTCAAGGGCTATGACGGGTTCCCCGCCAAATGGACTTTTGAGCCCGATTTTCCACAAGGATTTTTCGCCATTTTTTGAAATTTTTTCGCCCAAAAGCTGAATATTTCCGCCCAAATCCAAAACTGCCGAGTTTATTCCGTTTTCCGCAAGGATTTTTATTGCTTCGTCACCGGCAAAACCTTTTGCCACGGCACCAAAATCTACCTGAGTACCAGCCGGCAATTCTATTGAATTATTTTCTGTAAACACGGAGGCTTTTTTATAATCCGTGAATTTTAAATTTTGTGAAATTTCATCATCAGAAGGAATTTTGTAATTTCCGGTCGTAAATCCCCAGTCGCTCGTGATGGCGTAAAGGCACGGATTTAACGCACCGTCAGTTTTTTGCGCCATTTTCAGCGAAAAATCAAAAAGAAAAGCCGTTTCTTCAGAGACAAAATAAACCTGATTTTCATTCCCGGAATTTTTTTGATTTTCGCTTTGATGATTTATTTTAAAAATTTCGCTGTTTTCATCGGTAACGGAAAGCAAATTTTCTATTTGAACGAGGCGCTCCCGCACTTTTTGATTTGCTTTCGCGGCATTTTTTCCGTTTGATTTTACAGACATCACGGTGTTCATTGCTTCAAACGTGATTGAATCTGAGGACGGCGCCGTGCATGCAGAAAACAAAAAGACTGCAAAAAATAAAAAAAGTCCGAATTTTTTGAACCGCGAATACGAATGCATAACACGATTATACAAAATTCGGACTTCCTCGTCACAAATGGATTCTGAAGCTTTACTCAGAATGACGGTCTGTCTTGCTCAAAATGACGTTTTCCTGTGCGTCATGCTGGACTGGTTTCAGCATCTGTTACGAAAGTGGATAATTTTTTATATCTGGCAATTCATCAAGGGTTAAAACGTAATCACTCAGGTAAACTTCTTTTTTATGCTCAGCGGTGTTGTGATATTCTCCTTCCCAAAAGTTATTTTCATCGGTGCCAGTAGCAGTTGAGTCATTCCAGGTCATAAAATAAAGCCACCAGGCAGAATCTTTTTGCAAAGCGTCTGGGCTTGGAATACTGCCGTTTTCTGTAAGTGCGACCATTTTAGGATTATTTTCCGGATCATCAGTCATATCATGACATTCATTGTATGTGGATATCTGAGAGTTGTAATTTTGCACGTAAACGTCATAACCAACGATGTCCACATATTCATCACCAGGATACCAGTCTTTGTCCTGAGCACTACAAACCCATATTAAATTGTGAAGATTCTTATCTTTTGTAAAATAATTGAACATATATTTCCACAAAGCCTTGTAAGCAGCCGCACCAGAACCTCCCCACCAGAACCAGGGATTTCCGTTACTACCGGCAGCTTCGTGAAGCGGTCGCCACAAAACAGGAACTCCCGCCTCCTGAAGTTTTGAAAGTTCTTCTGCC
Organism: Anaerobutyricum sp.; assembly: GCA_963638805.1. Classification (GTDB taxonomy): domain Bacteria; phylum Spirochaetota; class Spirochaetia; order Treponematales; family Treponemataceae; genus Treponema_D. The sequence goes on along the minus strand of CAVHTI010000065.1, from coordinate 8,816 downwards.
ACTTTATCCAGACAATTATTGATTTGAGTTAATGAGTCGCCTTCAACAAGTTTATCTGTTTCAGAATCATAAGGAATCTTAAAATCCACACTTTTTAAATAAAAATCTGGATAGCCGGTAGAAACGCTAGGATCACGCCAATGCCAGCAGAATGTTACAATGCCACCCTTTTGCCACCAGGCAATAGCTTCTTCCGTTTGCTGAGTACCGTTACCAGAAGCAGTTGGCGTATAATTCATAAAATCATAGCCCATGAGTGCCGGATATTTTCCTGTGTCGTTATAAACTTTTTCTGCCATATCAACAGAATCTTTCCAGGTTAAATCCATTTGGCCAGAAATGATTTTTTTACCATAGGTGTCTTTTAAAAACTGCATAAGACGCACCGTGTTTTCAGTTGCGGATTTGTCCACCAGTTCTGATGATATTTTGACTTCGCCTGTAGAAGTTGACGGAGTTTCGTCAGAATCTTTGCCTGTACTTGTAGAAGATGATGGAGTTTTCGTAGATTCTTGCCCCAAATTGCAGGCAAAAAAGGAAATCATCGAAATAAAAATTAGTGAAATAATAAAAATTCTTTTCATATTTTCATTATGTTCGCGAAAAATATTTACGTCAAATTTTTAAGAAGATTGACGATTTTCTGTGCGTCATGCTGAACTGTTTTCAGCATCTGTTAACAATAGATTCTGAAGCTTTACTCAGAATGACGGTCGTCTTGGACAAAATGACGGGACAAAATAGGCGAAAATTCAAAAAATAAAATGATTGACAATTGAAATTCTTGAAAATATACTTTTTTTCACGGTGTTCTTTCTGACAGAACAATGGACTTTAACGCGAAGATTGCGCGGCATAATTTAACGGCACTTGCAATATGAACTTATTTTAGGGGGAAATTATGATTGAAGACGAAGATGATTCAGAATTTTACAAAAATCCGAACGGTTTTGAGGATGATTTTGATGATTATTCAGAGGAAGACAGCGAATTAGATTATTATGACGATGATTCAAATCTTTCTTATGATGATGTTTTTAAGGAAGAAGATGATTTTGATGAACCGTATGATGATCATGAACCGGAAGACGGATATGATTACCGCCGTGGTTCAAAAAACACTTCTTATGATGATTATAACTAGCCTTGCTGCGTGAGCGATTGTAGCGGCCGCGAAGCGGGACACCGTAAAAAAAGCGCCATTGTTCTGGCGCTTTTTAATGGTGGCCGGAGGCGAATGCCGTAGCCGCGAAAAGCGCGGTGGCATTTATGCCACACGCCCAAAAATTACATCCTTTCAAGATACGGAACAAGTACAAGATTCAATGCATTTTTAATTACTGTGAGAGTACATTCTGCAAGGTAAAGTCTTGCGCCGGAAAGTTTTTTGTCTTCGGCATTCATAATTGAACACTGCTGATAAAAACGGCTGAAAAGTTTGCTTGTTTCGTAAAGATAAGCGGTCATTACACTTGGATCGAGATTTTCGGCAGATTTTTCTACTGCGGCCGGGAAATCGCCCAACTGTTTGATAAGTCCCCATTCTTCCGGGGCGGTTAAAAGTGCAACTGCATCCGAAGAATTGTCGGCTTTGAGTCCACTTTCGGCAGCCTTTGCAAGAATTGAATTGATTCTGGCGCCCATATACTGAAGGTAAGGACCGGTATTTCCGTTAAAACTTAAACTTTCTTCCGGATTAAAAAGCATATCTTTGATTGGAGTTGCCTGCAAAAGATAATAATGCAGCGCTCCAAGTGCAACTTTTTCTGCAACATCATCAGCATTGCCAACCTGTTCGTCGCGGCCACGCTGTTTAATGGCCTCAAGAGCGTCGGCGTGAAGCGAGTCAATTAAATCGTCGGCGTCGACAATTGTGCCTTCGCGGCTTTTCATTCGTCCACTTGGAAGATTTACAAGGCCGTAACTTAAATGATAAAGGCGGTCTGCCCAGTCAAATCCGAGTTTTTTGAGAATGTGGAACAAAATTTTAAAGTGATAATTCTGTTCGCTGGCAACAACGTAAACAAGCTGATTGAACGGCCAGTCATTATGGCGGCTGATTGCAGTTCCAATATCCTGAGTGATGTAAACGGAAGTTCCGTCTTTTCTTAAAAGTACTTTTTCGTGAACGTCCTCGTCCTTGCCCTTGCCAACAACGTCCGTAACGTCAATTCTGACTGAACCGTCTTCTGCCTTGAAGAAAACGCCTTTTTCAAGACCTTTTAGAATTTCGTCCTTGCCTTTTAAGTAAGTTTCACTTTCAAAATAAAGTTTATCAAAAGAAACGCCCGTCCTTTTGTAAGTTTCTTTTACGCCTTCAAGTGTCCAGTCGTTCATTTTCTGCCAGAGCGCACGAACTTCCGGGTCACCTTTTTCCCACTGAATGAGCATATCTTCTGCCTGTTGTGCAGCTTCCGGGTGAGCAGTTTCAGGCTTTCTTTTCTCACCTTTTAAATAACGGTCGAATTCTATGTAACACTGTCCTACAAAATGGTCGCCTTTCATTCCAAGTTTTTCTGGAGTGTCGCCGTTTGCTTCGTGAAATAATTTATAAGCCAGCATTGATTTACAAATGTGAACTCCGCGGTTATTGATTAAATCAACTTTGTAAACTTCTGCGCCGGCCATTTTTAAAATTCTGCTCACAGATTCGCCAAGTGCATCGTTTCTTAAATGACCAAGATGGAGTGGTTTGTTTGTATTTGGCGAGGAATATTCAATCATTACGCGGCGGCCTTCAAGTGGCTTTTTCCCTTCTGAATTAAATGAACCGTAATTGTCTTTTTGTTCTGAAATTGAACGCAAAATTGGTTCTGCACTGCCGGCTTTATCAAGTTTTACGTTTATGTAAGGACCAACGGCAACAAATTCACCAATGCCGGCTGCCTTTGAATCAATTTTTTGAACGACTGCGCCCGCAATCTGAGGCGGTGCCATGCGAAGTGTTTTTGCAAAAACAAAAAGTGGAATTCCCAAGTCGCCCATTTCTGGATTTGGAGGGGTAACTACGTTTAAATTTTCTGCTTTTGCTTCCTCTGCAGTAAGGCCTTTTTCTTTGATAAAATCATTAATTGCATTTGCAACTGTCTGTCGCAAAATATCTTTAACATCTGCCATTTTATTTTTTCCTTATTTCTGAAAATTTTAATATTGTAGTGTGCGTTATCTGTCTTCTCGGAAGAATGGAACGCCAAGTTTTTCTGGGGCCTGATTTTCTTTTTGATTTCTGATACTTGCAAAAACAAGAACGATAATCGTAATCAGATACTGTGACATTTTGAATAATTCCTTTGCACTGCGCGAAATTCCCGGAATATTCTGAGGCAAAACGTAAAGGAATCCAAAAAGCATTGCACCAAGAATTGCCTTGCGGCTGTCCCAGAGCGCAAAAATTACCAGTGCAACGGCAAGCCATCCGCGATCCCCGAATCCGTTATTATTCCAGGTTCCGCCAAGATATTCCATTACAAAATAAAGTCCGCCAAGTCCTGCAATTGCTCCACCGCAAATAGTTCCAATGTACTTGTATTTTTCAATATTGATTCCCGCAGAATCAGCGGCGGCTGGATTTTCGCCAATTGAACGCAAGTTTAAGCCGGCACGAGTTTTTAACAGAAAGAACGCAACGGCAAAAGCAAGAATGATTGCAAAATATGTAAGAAATCCGTAAGAAAAGAAAACTGTTCCAAAAAACGGAATTTCTGACAAAAATGGAATTGTTTTTTGATAGGCGCTGGCGGTAGTGGCAACAGAAATCTGACCTACTCCACCGGCAAGTTTAGAAATTGAACCGCCAAAAAAGTTACCAAAACCAATACCAAAAGTTGTTAAGGCAAGTCCTACAACATTTTGATTTGCGCGCAGTGAAATTGTTAAAAAACTGAAAACAAAGGCACCGGCAGCGGCAACCAAGAGCGCAAAAAAGAACGAAATCAGAAAACCGACGATTGGGACGGGAGTTCCGCCCGCTGCCGTAATTGCGCGTTCATACATAAATGCGGACATAAGACCTGAAATTCCGCCCATATACATAAGTCCCGGAATTCCAAGATTTAAGTTTCCAGATTTTTCTGTAATAATTTCGCCTGTTGAACCAAGTAAAATAGGAATTCCCTGAACAATTCCCTGACGCAAGACTGTAAGAATAATTGTAAACATTACTGAGCCTCTCTTTTAGTTTCTTTCTGAAAATTAATGCGGTATCTTGTAAAAAATTCACTTCCAATCAAGAAGAAAAGAAGAATTCCGGTGATAATATCAGAAACATTTTCGTTCAAACCAAACTGACTGGCAATTTGAACGGCACCACTTTCCATTGTACAAAGCAGAAGAGAAATTCCAGTCATTGCACCCATATTAAAATTAGACATCCAGGCTACGATGATTGCCGTAAATCCGCGTCCATCTGATAACGTTGTTGAAATTGTGTGACTGGCACCCGCAACAACAAGGCAGCCTGCCAGACCGCAAATTGCTCCAGAAAGCGCCATTGTACGAATGATAACCTTTTTTACATTAATGCCGGCGTAGATTGCAGTGTCCCAGCTTTCACCAACGACCGTGAGTTCATAGCCGTGCTTTGTATATTTGATGTAGAACGTAACTGCAACGGCAATAATCAAAACGAAAATCACGTTAAAACCGAAACTTCCGCGTCCAAAAAGTTCAGGAAACCAGCCGGCGTGCGTGTCCATATTGATAATTCCGACCGTATTTGAACCAACAGGCTTTTCCCAGAATGTAATGCAGAAACTGATAATCTGCATGGCAACATAATTCAACATCAGAGTGAACAAAGTTTCGTTAGTATTGAACTTTGCCTTAAAATATGCCGGAATAATTGCCCAAATCATGCCAAAAAGCGCGCTCAAAACGACAATCATCGGTAAAAGAATGCCGTTTGGAATTCCCTTGCAATAAATCATCAAAAGTGCACTTGCAAGACCGCCCATAAGCATTTGACCTTCCGCTCCGATATTCCAGAATTTCATCTTGAATGCGGGTACAAGGCCTATTGCAACAAGCAGAAGAACTAAAGTGTCGCGCACAGTTGACCAGATTCGTCGTCTTGAACCAAAGGCGCCTTTTAAAATTCCACCGTAAATTTCTAACGGATTTTGTTTTGTGATGGAAACAATTACAATCGCACAGACAATAAGGGCCAAAACCATGCCCAGAACACGGCACAGCATTTTTTTGCCAAACGCCATGTTATCATTTTTAGAAAGACGGATATTAAACATTTTTATCCTCACTGCTGTTATTTTTTTGAGAATCTATATCGCTCGTCATCAAAATTCCAAGTTCCTCTTTTGTAGTTGACCTTGCATCAACGCAACCGGAAATTCTGCCACCATTCAAAACCACAACTCTGTCGCACAAAGAAAGCATTACGTCCAGATCTTCAATTACACAGATGACGGCAACGCCTTTTTCCTTTTGACCATTCAAAAGATTATAAATGAGGTAAGAAGAATTTATATCAAGGCCACGCACAGGATATGCAACCAAAAGAACTTTAGGATGAGAAGAAATTTCACGACCAACAAGAACTTTCTGAACATTTCCGCCAGAAAGCCGTCTTACAGGATAATCAATGCTAGGAGTTACAACGTCAAGGCCTTCCTTGATTTTCTGAGCAATTGATTTTGGTTCACGGCGACTTAAAAGTGGCGCATGGCCATCATGATAGCGCTTGAGCATAAAGTTATTCGTCATTCCCATAGAACCAACAAGTCCCATTCCAAGACGATCTTCCGGAACAAAAGAAATGTTCACGCCCATTTTTACTAACTTCGCCGGATTTTTATTCGTGATGTCAAATTCAACATCGTTCATCATATAAGTGATATTTCCGGATTCTACGTGCTGCATTCCAACGATTGATTCAAGAAGTTCCTTCATACCACTGCCAGCAATTCCCGCAACGCCAAGAATTTCCCCCGAACGCGCCGTAAAACTCACGCCATTCAGACTCTTCAGACCTTCTTTATTTAAAACCGTAATATTATTTACGCTGAGCACGTCTTTTGGATTTACCGGCTCCGAACGTTTTATATCAAGACTGATTTTTTCGCCGACCATCATTTCTGTAAGGCTGTTCACGGTTGCATTTTTAGTGATTACAGAGCCAATATATTTACCTTTGCGCAAAACTGAAACGCGGTCAGAAATTTCAAGAACTTCATTCAGTTTATGAGTAATAATGATGATTGATTTTCCTTTTTCACGCATATTTCGCAAAATCTGGAAAAGACTTTTTGTTTCTTGAGGGGTTAAAACCGCCGTCGGTTCGTCAAGAATGAGAATATCTGCACCCTTGTACAAAGTTTTTAATATTTCTACCGTCTGCTTTTGAGAAACAGACATATCATAAATTTTCTGATCAAGATTAATTTTAAAGCCGTAACGGTCGCAAAGTTCAGTAAGTTCATTATTTACCTGTTTTTTATTTACGATGAACGAACCTTCCTGACCAAGAATAATATTTTCTGCTGCCGTCAAGACATTTACCAGCTGATAATGCTGATGAATCATTCCTATTTTGTAATTATAGGCATCTTTTGGTGAACGGATAGTAACAGGATTTCCGTTTATAAGAATTTCACCTTCGTCCGGACGATAAATTCCGGCAATCATATTCATTAAAGTAGTTTTTCCACTGCCATTTTCACCAAGAATAGCAAGAATTTCGTGTGATTTTACGCCAAGATTTACTTTATCATTGGCAACTACAGAACCAAAACGCTTTGTTATGTTTTTTAATTCAATGGCGTATTCTGAACTCACTTTTTAGTCCTTTGATTTTGATGTAAACCTCTAAAAAAATTCAAGAAATTTTAGAAGTGTCGTGATTTTTTAGAAAACTCTGGGCATTGAAGTAGTCAAAGTTTCCTATAAAAAAAATCAGCGGTGACACAAAATTGCGCCACCGCCTTATATTATATAGAAAATCAGTTTTATTTTTCTACAATACCGTCAATTCTGATATCAAATGCAGGAGCGGCAAAACCTGTCTGTTCATTGAATGCACCGTTAGAAACATAAGCTGCATATTTAGCATAGTCTCCGCCTTCAGCAATCAAGTCTTCAAGATTTGCGCCATTTACCTGGAATGTTGAAGTATTAAATACTTTCAAAGTACCAGCTTTGAGGTCAGCAATTGTTTTATCAACAACAGCCTGAGTTCCTTCAGCGGCAACATTTGTATTTACAGGAGTGATATAAACGGCTCCGTCTGCATAACCTTTTGCCCAGTCAACAGGGAAATTCTGACCGTTTTTGAATGCTACAGCAGATTCTTTATAGAAAGCACCCCAGTTCAAAGCAGCAGAAGTAAGAGCAGCATCTGGAGCAACAGAAATCATATCAACATTGTAGCCAACACAAGGAACACCGGCAGCCTGACAAGCAGTTGGAGCACCAGTTGTATCAGCGTGCTGAGAAATCAAAACACATTTAGCAGCAATAAGAGCTTTTGCAGTTTCCTGTTCAAGAGACATATCTGCCCAAGAGTTTGTATAACGTACTTCCATTGTTGCAACTGGACAAACAGAACGAACGCCAAGGAAGAATGAAGTATAACCAGAAACAACTTCAGCATAAGGATAAGCACCTACATAACCGATTTTTGCTTCTTCAGCTTTGATTTTTCCGTCGTTAATCATTTCATTCAATTTAAGACCAGCAACTACACCAGAAACATAACGAGATTCATAAACGGCAGGCATAAAGTTGTGAACATTCTTAAGACCACTAGATGCAGCCTGATAACCAGTAGCGTGAGCAAACTGAATTTCCGGATATTCTTTTGCAGCCTGAATAAGATAAGATTCATGACCAAAAGATGTAGCAATAATGTAGTTACATTTCTGTTCTGCGAGGTCAACTACTGCATCGTAACATTTTTCTGATTCAGGAATACCTTTCTTTTCAATAACGTCTGCATCAGATAGGCCAAGTGCAGTTTTCATTTCCTGAATACCAGCCATGTGAGCTGCTGTGTAACCTTCATTTTCATCGCCAATGTAAATTACACCTACTTTAAATTTGCCAGAAGAAGCCTTTACTTCTTCAGATTTTTCTACATTCTGTGATTTTTTAGAACAACCAGAGAATGCCAAAGTTGCTGCCACTACTGCTACTGCAATAAGTCCAAACTTTTTCATCTTACAACTCCTAAATGTTGTTAATTAGATTAAACAAAAAAAGGCGCAACAAGTCCGAGTTCCACCCCACTTTTACGCCTTCGTCTGTCAAAATATGCGCGAATTATAACAATTTATTAAGGAAGATTCAACACGTGTATAACGCACAAAATCCTCAAAAACATCATACATTTTTTATTAAGGACGTTCCGGCGCAAGCGCCGTCGCGCTTTCCGCAATTCCGGCATTCGCCTTCAAAATCCTCGGCGTGCAAATAGCGCGCCTGCGGGTTTCCGCTTCAACTGTTGAAACAGTCTTCGCGGTTGCTACAATCGCTAACGCAAAGTGTGCACACAATATAAATAACGGTAGATTGCAAATATTTGACGGAACGTGGAGTTATTTTTTGTCCTTTAGTTCAAAAATCGTTTCTAATGGCAGACCTGTAAGTACTGAGTTCATTTTATCATAGAGTTTTGCATTATCACGCTTCCATCGTCCATAGCGATAAAGTTGTCTTCCTCAGCGTGATAACGGAAGGTGTAAAAAAACTTTTATTCTGTTACAACTTTCACCACTTCATTTTGCAATTCCAGCACTTTTTCAAGTGGAAGACCGGTGCATTTTGCTATAAGTTCTGGAGAAATTCCATTTTTAAGTAAGTTTCTT
>CAVHTI010000064.1:0-13981 GCA_963638805.1 Anaerobutyricum sp. | reverse complement strand
TGTTGAGCTGTTGAGCTGTTGAGCTGTTGAGCTGTTGAGCTGTTGAGCTGTTGATTCTAAATTTTCCGAAAGACTGTGTCAACATCATACATAAATTATAACACAATTATATAAAAATGGAAAATTAAATATTAATTCCAACTCCTCAAAACTACCTCACCACCCTACCTGTGACGGATTTTTTTCATCACTTTTTTATGCCACCAGGCACGGATATTTTCTGCAAAAATGCACAGGCGGTAAATTCCTTTTAAATGAAAATCCCAGGAACCAATTCTGTGAATATTTTGTCCGCCAAAACCGGTTTTAAAAAGATAAAGACCGTGCATTGGATGTTTTTCGTCATCTGTTGGGGGCATTCCGTACATATCATAATACAAACTGCCGTATGCTTTTGCGTCTTTCATTGCCGTCCACTGCAATAAAAAATTAGGCATCAGATTTCGTTTTACATTTGAAGAACATCCGTAAAGATAAATGCTCTCTGTTTTAGCAAACAAAGTGATAATTGCGCCAAGATAATCTTCTTCGTGTTTTGCAAGATAAAGATTAACTTCCGGAACATCTTTACCTTCCGCAATTAATTTTGCCGAACGGACAATTAAATCTTCATAATATGACTTTGGATGAATTGCGATTCCGTCCCGTTCCGCTGTGATTTTGTAAAGATTATAAAAAATTTCCAGTTTTTCCTGCAAATCTGCAGAATTTCCGTTAATTTTTTTAATTTCAACGCCTTTTTTTGCCGCAAGATTTACGTTATAGCGCCATTTTGATTTCATCTTGCCCAAAATTTCAGTTTCATCAGGAATAAGGTTAATCTGAGTAGTATCCGGCGGTTGAATATCAACACGATTTTTTCTGAGCTTCAGTTTGTCAGCGAAAGAAACCATTTTCATACCAAAATTAAAATCGTCACGGTCTTCCGGCGTCAAAAATTCAACATCAGGGTCAAAACGAATACAAATACAATTTTTTGGCAAAAAAGATTTTAAAGCATTTCCAATATCAGCCATCAGATGAGCAAATTCAACCGTCTGATCTTCTTTTGTGTCATAAACAAACGACGGAAAAAGCGGAACATAAGCGAGTGTAAAAAGTCCTTTTGCAAAACTCCTCGTCAAAACCGAAGTTTCAAGCGTTTTTTCAATAATCTTTTCGCCTTCAAGGCTTTCTGGCATTTCTACAACAATTTCAAAACGTTCATATTTCCAGCCGTGCGCTGCCTTAAACTCGCACCAAAAGGGAGTCTGCAAAAAACTTCCTTCGTTTGTCAGTTCTGTTTCTGTAATTTTTTTTATTTTCAAGTTATACATATCTCAGACGATTCCAGTAACTTTCCTTATCCAATATCAGAATTTAATGCTTTTTGAACTTTAATTTCCTTACCGCCGGCAAGAAGTTTTTTACCGGCAATCTGAACTACACCGTCTTTGGATTCAATTTTTACTGCAAAAAAATCATCTGCGGTAATTTCTGCTTTTTTAACGGCATTTTCATCAGAACCTTCAAGCACTACTTTAGTTCCCGGAGCAGCCCAGCAAGCATCAAGCACTTCAACACAATCTTTTTCGCCATCTTTGTAGTCCCCGGCAAGAAGCATTCCCCGACTTTCTACACCACGCATAGTTCTTGGAGCAAGGTTTGCCGCGATAATTACATTTTTTCCAAGCAAATCTGATTCTTTTAAGTACATTCTTAAACCTGACTGAATTGTACGCGGAGTTCCACTTCCATCATCAAGAGTTTCAATGTAAAGTTTTTCACCTTCCGGATTTGGTTTTACATCCACGATTTTTGCAACTACAAGTTCAATATTTTTATTAAAAAATTCTGCCTGCTGTTCAACAGGAAGAACTTTTATTTCTTTCTTTTCCTGTTTTTTTGCTTTCTTTTCTGATTTTTTATCAGCCTTTCTTTCACTTTGACTTCCGCCAAACTTTTCTTTAAAGGCAAGCATTGTTTTTTGATCCATTGGAGTAAAATAAATCTGAGTTGGGCCGACAGTCGTTAAACCTTCAGTTTTTCCCAAATCATCCCAAGTAAGGCCTGGTTTTGTTTCCATTCCGACTTTACTTTCCTGAACCGACTTTCCAAAGTAAGACATAATCAGCTGAGTATACTGTGGCATATAAGGATTCATCATAATCATCAAATCTTTTATTACATAACAAAGATTATGAATCAGCAGAGCAGCCTTCTCCGGCGCTTCAGTTCTAGCCTTCCACGGTTCACCTGCCTGGAATCTCTTATTACAAATGTCAGAAATTTCAAACATTGTATGGAAGGCGTCCTTTAAATCTGCCCATTCAAGATAGTCAGTTGCCTTCTTTTCAAGCGCTTTAACTTCGCTCCAAAGTTCTTCATCAACAGGAGCATCAGGAATTTTGCCTTCATAATATTTATTTACAAAAAGCAAAGTTCTGTTAACAAGATTTCCAAGATTTCCAATCAACTCAGAATTAAGTTTTTCCTGAAAATCCTTCCACGTGAACTGAAAGTCCTGTTTTTCCGGTCTGTTGTAAAAAATATAAAAACGCCAGGCATCAGCTGGAATTCCAGTTTCCATTGCATCAGTTCCAAAAACGCCAATTCCGCGTGACTTAGAAAATTTGCCGTCCTCATAATTCAAATATTCGGTTGAACTCATATGATGAAGTTTTGTCCAGTTATGTGGCGAACCAAGCAAAGTACAAGGGAAAATTACAGTGTGGAACGGAATATTATCTTTTCCAATAAACTGGAACAAATCTACCTTTGATTTTCCTTTAGCTTCTTCAGATTCTTCCGGAAGCCACCAGGATTTCCAGTCAAAAGATTTTTTGCCGGCTTTAACAAGTTCATTGCTCAACTGTTTTGTAATAGACATATAGCCAATTGGAGCGTTAAACCAAACGTAAAAAACTTTATTTTCGTAACCGGCTTTTGGAACAGGAATTCCCCACTTTAAATCACGGGTAATTGCCCTTTCGTTCAAACCATCACGAATCCAGGCCTTTGTAATGTTCACGGCATTGTCAGACCATTTACCTTCAACGCTGGCTTTTTGCATCCATGAATCAAGATTTTCAGAAAGTTTTGGCAAATCAATGTAAAGATGTTTTGTTTCACGCACTTCAGGAGTACAACCGCAGGTATGACATTTAGGCTCCTTTAATTCAATCGGGTCAAGCAAGGCACCACAAGCATCACACTGGTCACCACGCGCGCCGGTAGAACCGCATTTTGGACAGGTTCCATCAACATAACGGTCAGCCAGGAACATATTACAATGAGTACAAAAAAGCTGCTTGTTCACGTGTTCTTTAATGTATCCGCCCTTATCAAGATCTTCAAAAAGCCCCTGAGTAATTTCCGTACATTCTTCATTTGAAGTTCGGCCAAATTTATCAAAATTGATGTGAAACCAGTCATAAACTTTTACATGCTCTTTGTAGTAAAAATCACACAATTCACGAGGAGTCTTTTTTTCTTCCAGAGCCTTTGTTTCCGTTGCAGTTCCATATTCGTCCGTACCACAAATATACAAAGTATCATAACCACGACTGCGACAAAATCTTGCAAAAACATCGCCAGAAAGCATTTGAATTAAGTTTCCCAAATGCGGAATATTATTAACGTAAGGTAAAGCTGAAGTAATAAGTCTTCTGTTCATATTTTCCCCTGAATAAAAAAATTACCTTTAATTATATTCAAAATCCCATTCTTAGTCACCACGGAAGAATTTTTTGTAAGGGCGCTGCCTCCGCTACGCTCCGGCCCGGGCTTTTGCGCTATAAAAATGCTTTGCATTTTTTTCGTCCAGCCACGCTGCGCGTGTCCGTCCCGCTTACGCGGCTGCAATCCCTAGCGCATTTGCCAATAAAAAGAAATAACGTTAACATAAAAATTATGGAACAACTTGAAGAAATTAAAGATTTTGCAAAAAAAAATTCCGTGCCTATTTTAAAAGACGATTCGTCAGAATTTATCTGTAATTACATAAAAGAACACAACTGCAAGAATATTCTTGAAATTGGAACCGCAATCGGGTTTTCGTCAATAAAATTTGCAAAAGTTGCACCGGACGTTCACGTTACAACAATAGAAATTGACATTGACCGTCACAATCAGGCCGTGCAAAACATCAGCGACAATAATCTTAGTTCACAAATTACTGCAATCTGGGGCGATGCAACGCAATATAATTTGCAGGGCAGTTTTGACCTTATTTTTATTGATGCCGCAAAAGCCCAGTACATAAAATTTTTTGAAAAATACAAAGAAAATCTTTCTGCGGACGGCGTTATAATCAGCGACAACCTTTCTTTTCACGGCATGGTTGAAGATTTAAGTCTTACAAAAAATGACAGTACAATCCGGCTTGTAAAAAAAATAAGAAAGTACATTGATTTTTTAAAAAACAACACGGAATTCCACACCGATTTTTATGATTTTGGCGACGGAATTTCTGTTTCTAAAAAGATAAAGTAAACGGTTCAGCTCTGCGCGCAAAGGATTGTAAGGGCACGCGAAGCGTGAACTTTTGCAGTTGGAATGAAAAGTTATAGGGGCTGTTTAAAGACGTCATGCTGAATTTATTTCAGCATCTGTTACGCCGAGATCCCGAAATAAATTCGGAATGACATAGGTCCAAGCCCCCAAAAACACGCAATCAAATTATAATTGACTGTAGAGTGCAAAAGTTTGGAGGCGAATGCCGGAACCCTGAAAAGCCTGGTTTCGCTTTAGCGAAATGCGCCCGTATAATTTTAAAATTTAAACCACTGAGCAGCAGTCTGGTCGGCCAACTGAAGCAAAACCACGAGCGGATTTTCCAGAAAAAGTGAATAATTGTAAGATTCGCTTTCGGAAAGGTCAGAAAATCCCATGTGACGGCTAACGGCCTCTAAAACATAGCGTTTATTTATGTAGGAAGGCATAATTTCAAGCAACATAAGAACGGACTCGTTGCCGTGCCCAAGATTGCGGTTATCGGCGCGGGTTTTATAAAACGGAGTTTTTACCCAGTTTCCTGTTATGTCTTTTGTATTGCGGTATTCAATTGCATAAAAACCGGTTTTGCAAAAATCGTGGCACAGGGACGCAACAAAAATATCTTCGGCGGTAATATTGTACTGTTCGCTGTCCGGGCAGGTCCAGAAATTTTCCATAACGGACGGGGCAAAAACAAGGCACTGCTGAATAACTTTTAGCGTGTGGAGCGCAAGGCCACATTTATAATTTCCGTGAAATCTTGTGCTTGCAGGCGCGGTCCAAAAATCAGTTTTATCAAGCCAGTCACAAAGGAAGGCGGCCTCGTCCTTATCTTGAATAATATAATTTATGATTTCTAAAACTGCCGGTCGGACGGCTTCTGCGTTGTAAGTGCCGTCAACCTTAAATGGAGCATACTCTTTGATTATATCAAGCATTTCGCCACATTCAGAAACAAGTTTTTGTTTTTCGTCGTTTGTCATCATTTTCTCCAATATTATTTTAGTACATTTTGCACTTTATTTTATCAGTGAAGTTAAAATTTACTCAAGAATTGTAATTTCTACGCGGCGGTTTTTAGTTCTTCCTTCCCGTGTAGAATTATCCGCAAGTGGTTTTAATGCGCCACTGCCTTTGCAAATAAATCTTGAAGCGTCAATTCCTCGCCTGCTCAATTCTTCTGCAACGGAAAAGGCACGCTCTTTAGAAAGTTTCATTTGACCTTCAGGATTTCCAACGTCGGCGGTATGACCTTCAATTAAAAATTTTGAAAAAGGAATCTGCCGTAAAACTTCGGCTATGCGGTCAAGTCTGTTTTTTTCTTCCGGCAAAAGTTCTGCGCTGTCGGCCTTGAATTTTAAATTTTGTACCGTGAGTTTTAAACCGGCCTGAGTTTTTTCAAATCCAGCGTCCTCAAGTTCTGCAAGCTGACTAAGTGCCGGCACAATTTTTTCAGTTTCAACGGCCGGCGGATATTCGGTGAACAGAGAAATTGTCCCCTTGAGCGCAATAATTTTTCCGTCCGCATACGAAAAACTTTCGTCAACAGTATCGCGGATTACAAGTGCATTGCCAGTTTGCTTTGAAACATAAATTGAAGCACTGTGACTTCCTTTTGCGGACAAAAGTTCAGGGTCCCCTTCCTCATCAAGATAAATACCCTGTCCATACCGATTTACCCACTGAGCTTTTAAAATATAAACTTCAGTGCCGTTAAAAATTGTGTCGCCGGCATAAACATACTGAACAATAAACGGAATTTTTGTGTTTTTTCCCTTTTCAAGAGGATCTACGGAACGCTGAGCATTTGCCGTCCAGGAATCCCCCTTTGAAATTTTATATTTTGGATAGGATGGAAAACTTCTAAAAGTCGGAAAACCGTTATCTTCCAGAATCGTTAAATTTCCCTCGTCATCAATTTTAAAAACGGAAGGAATTGCTTCGTTAATCCCCTTATTCACGGAAACGCCCGCCCTTTTTGTCTGCTGAGTTATATAAAAATTTCCGTCATAAAGATAGCCGTCATCATTATTTACAGGCACAATAAATGAACTTACTTCCCGGCTCAAAAGTCCAGTGTACTTTCCGTTATCGTAACGGCGCAAATCCGTGCGTTCTTTCAAAATATAATTTTTATTTCCGCGGTAACAAATCAATTCCTGACAAAATGATGGAAAAAGCATAAAAAAACAAAGAAATAAAAAAATATTTTTCCGCTTTTGATTCATAAAATTACAGTTTTAATGCCTTTTTTCGTAAAATTTTTAGAGATGCACGTACTTTTGCTTTCGCACAGAAGTAATTGCAAAATTTATTGTCTTTTCAGTTTCCATGCCTTCGCCAAGATTTATATCCCAGAACAAAGTTGAAACAAAAGTCAGATGTGATTTCACAAGACTTTCATTTTGGGCCGGACGGTAAAAAGTCAGCGGTTCATAAAAATATCCGCAGCTTTCGTTTGGTTCAAAGGCAAAAGAAATTCCGTTTTCCGTGTCTGTCAGCCGAACTACAGAAACATTTTTTAACGTTTGCTCCATGATTTTTTCAGGATAAATATTTTTTACATCCTCATTTTCAACTGCTTCAATGTTGTAGTAAGTTACATTCTGAGAATCAAAATTTGTGTGCGCAAAATTAGATTCAACGGCAAATTTTATATTCAAAGGCCGGTTACTTTCGTTTCTCAAAACATATTGAACAGTCATTCCGGTTGAATTGATGATATATTTTTTTCGTAAGTAGATTTTTTGTTTTGTGTATGCCAGAACTGCGCGCGCCTGCATTGTAATTTCGTGAGAACGCAAATTAAATTTCACTTCCTCATACTGAATTTTAGAAAAAATTCCGTTACCGCAGGCTTTTCCCTGAACATACAAGTCAAACTGCTGCTCAGAAAAAACGTGATCTACAAAAATTCCGCGCTCATAATTATCACATTCGCCTTCAAATAATTCTTTTCGCGAAAGGTTATCTGCATAATTTCCGGTATTTTTTAAAATATCCAGTTCCTGAATTGCGCCACTGACAGGACTTATGTAAGAAAAATAATTTTGCATTCGGCAAACATATTCATCAAGACCATCGCCGTTATAATCAAAACAGCAGATTGATTCTGTAAAATTAGAATCCTGGCGCAAAATTTTTTCCGCTTCCATCAAAATTCGGTATGCTTTTTGACGATAAGAACTGTCACAAGATAATTTTCCAACGTCAGAAATCAAATTGCTTCCGTTTTGAGCCTGCCACAACTTCATGCGGGCTTCTTCTTTTCGCAATTTGTCAGATTTGTACTGATTTATGAGCATTCCAATGTAAAGCATTCTGTTATAAAGATTTTTTCCCAAAGGATACGCTTCAAATAAATCATAAACGGTGCAATCCGTATAGCGATTATTTTCGTTTTTCAAATCATTTATAAAATCTACGGCGCGACTTGCAATTCCACAAGAAATAAAAGCCGGCATTCTGACTTTATTATTTTTACGATAAGCAGAAATATTACACGTTGAAATTTCTTCATTAAAGCACAAAAAATCAGAAAGATTTTCAAACCACTTGTTTTCTATCAGATCTTTAATTTCTTTATGATTAAAGACCTGTGGAACAATCGCAGAATAAGAAAGTTGAGTAAAATCCGACGATTTTGCCGCTTTTTCAACAGATTTTTTAATTTTAAAAACCCAGGATTCCAAATCTTCATCATTTTGAGGCTTAAAATTATTGTAGTACGGTAGAATTTCCACAGACTTTCCAAGTTCATTCATTACAAGTGGCAAAAATTTCTTTTTGTTACTGTTAATCATTGAACTGTCGAGCAGTACATATTCAATTCCAGAAAGTTGCAGAGTACTCACGAGATTTGGATCCCAGCAGTCCAAAAATAATGACATTCCGCGCGGACGTTTTCCAAAATTCTGTCTGATTTCCGAAGTCAATAAATCAATCTGACAGTTACGGTCCGCCGCAGTAATCAACGGAAAAACAGGATTAAAGTATCCGCCGCCAAGCATTTCCAGCTGATGTCTTGTGATTAAATCCCGGGAAAGTGAAATAAATTCCTTGTGGCGTTTTTTTAAAAATTCAACCTGAGGGCCGGTAAAAGAAAAAGAAAAAGTAATATTCTGATGTGTGTTTAAAAGCTTCAGTAAAGGACGATAGACAGTCTGATAAATTTCTTCCAGCTGTTCTTTTGTTTCATATCCTGAGAAATCCGATTTTATGTTGAAGCTTATGTATATCAACTTGCCTTATACACCGGCCTCACCCAAACCGTTGTCTCCTTATATTTTTTTCTGCGTCCCCTCGCAAAAATCCTAATGTTTTTTTAATTTGTAGAATAGTTTATAACAAATTTCCCATATTTTAAAGTCTTTTTTGGCCGTCCATTCAGGTTTTTCTTCGTCCCCGCGTTTTGTACAGGAAGTCAGCCAGTCAGCCTCATGATTACTGCAACAAGAAATTCTTTCTGTATTTTTAGGGATTAATTCAATTATTTTTTGAGGACAGACAGAAACACATTTTCCGCATCCACAGCACAATGATGATATAACGGCCGTTCTATTTGTAATTGAAATTGCTTCCTGAGGACAAACTTTTGCGCAATCCCCTAGTCCAATGCAGGCAAATTTACAGTCAGACACGGAGCCTTGCATAGATTTGACCATAAAACAGGTGTATTTTCCGTTAAAAACCGACGGAGCAACCGCAAATGATTTTGAACAGGAACATTTTACGTACGCTTTTTTATCAGTAATTTCAAATTCTTTTTTTTCTGGAACAATAAAATTTCTTTCGGAATAAGAAAGAACCGGGTCATCAGATTCAATTTTGCCGGTCTGTTTTTTTACGGATGGCAGAAAAACTGTGTTCAAAAAAACAATAAGAAGTCCCAGAAATAAAATTATAATGCCAAAAAGAACCGCTGCTAAAATCATCTTAAAACTCCCGGATTAATCCATATAATATCCCAGACAGAAATCACAATAATTAAAATTGCAAGAAAAATAAAAAATAAACTGTAATAATTTTCGTTAATTCGGCTTCCATTTGCCAAAACTCTGGATTTAAAAGCAAATCCTAAAAGAATCAGAATCAAAAAGCAGACTAAAGAAGCGCTGCAAACCACAAGAACATTCAAAATATTTGTACTTTCTGACAGCGAAATCAAAATTATCAGATAAGTTATGATAAATTCCGTGGAACTTTTTCCTGTAACAATTCTTACAATGCCTTCCGTAAGGCCGTTAATGCTCGCAAAAATAATAAAAGTAACAAGAGGATACAGTTCAACAAGTTTTAACGGCACTAAAATTTTTGAAATTATCAGCCAGGAAATCATTGAGGTACAGTAAATTGTCAAAATGGCCTTTATAAAATACATAAGGTCATTTTTTTTAGAAACACCGAATTCCGCAATTGAATTAATGCCGACGCCGTAAACCAGCACAATGGAAGAAAATGCAATGTAATATAAAAAAATCTGAAGATAAATCATTAGTTTTCCTCCACGCTATCCTGCTGCTTTGAATTTTTGATAATCTTGAATTTCTGAAGAATGACAAGATAAACAAACAAAATAATGCCCGAAAGAATCAAAGCGCCTGGAATTGTTGCAAAAAATCCAAAAATTCCGGGTTTTGATTCGTCAAATAAAACTTTTTCAAAAATCTGATGATTTTTTCCGAAGAATGTAAAAGTTCCATACCCGGCAATATCTCTGAAAAGGAAAAACAAAAGTCCAAAAATATCAAAAATCAAAATATTCGTCATATTTGACTTTAATTTTTCCGGCAGAGTTTTTTCATCTTCTTTTAAAATCAAACCAATCAAAAAAAGCGAAATTGACGGAATATAAAAAACAAATCCTAAAATCAAGGCTACTTCACTTTGAATAATTGAAAAAATTTGTCTGTACAAAATTGTAATTGCAATCAGCATAAATAAAACGATTGACGTTCTCATCTGATGGAGGCCTAGTTTTTTGACAAAAAAATCAATGAAAGTTCCGCTAAGTGCAAGTAAGGTCAGTTCCATCATTATTGTAAAACCGTAAACAAAGCGACCTGGAACGGGAATCAAAACTGAAAGAAATGCGACAATATAAATGAAAACCGATTTTTGATATTTTTCCATAATTTTTATCCTGATTAGTTTTATTTTTCTTCAAGGGCAACAGTTTTGCTTTCATCATTTAAATTTATGATGTCTGGAATTCTTTTTGCCCACAATTCAATTCTTCGGTCGGCCTTTTTACTTTCAAGTTGCACTGCAACCCGCCCGTGAATCGAAGAAAAACCAACAAATTCAACGTTATTATCAGAATCCACAAGATAAACTGCCGGGAAAGGACCGTACAAAGTCACAATTCTCAAAATTACAGCCTTGTAAAGAGAATCGGTTTCCGTATCTTTTAAATTATAACAGGCCGCATTCACCGTAAAAGGATTTTCAATTGTCTGAAAATCAAGAATTTCAGCTTTTAATTCAGGCTTTTTTTCTGCAAGAACTTTTTCAACGCAAACCTGAAGATTTTTTTGCCAGTTTTTTTTTGACGTAAAAACGGAATAAATCAATATCAGAATGCAAAATGCCACAATTCCAATAAAAATTCCGTAAGTAATAAAAAATTTCTTGTATGAAAATTTTGATGAAATCATTTTTATCTCCGCAAAGTTTTTACACTATTTTTTTGAAGTTTTCAGGGCAAGTTTTTCAAGCAGAATATTGGTTTTTCGTTCTTCAAAATGTCTGATGATTATGTTAACAATATTGCTGATTAAAACTGTATAAACCATTCCAACCGGCGATGTTCCGCAGCCCATAATTCCAAAGGCAAGCGCGCCGGTAATCAATGCAAAAATAATTTTTCCGAACACAGAAACCGGAGTTGTTCCCCACCACTGAATCATAAAAACGCTAAAAAATAACGTGCCGCCGGTAAGCATTGCAAGAAGAATATCACCTTGATTAAACTGACCGCCATAAACCATTGGTCCAAAGAATCTTACAAGAATTCCGTATGTAAAAAGGAAAATTGAAGGAATCAAAATTGAAAAAGAATCATCAGAAAATAAAATAATCGAAGCAAAAATTGTCAGAATATTAAAACGGAATGCCGGAACTATAGAATTTGTATCCCAAAGAAGAGAAATAAAACCTTCCGGAACCGAAATATTCAGCGCGCTAAAAATTGAATTATTCAGAAAATCAATAATTATGTGATCAAGATGATAAACCGGGAAATTTCCGCTTTGAATAAGCACTTCTGACGGATTTTTCATAAAAATCAGGTCTGGGGTAATCATAAATGACGGAAAAAAAGTGTTTCCGATGAACCACGCGACAATAACGGCAAAGGCACTTTCGTTAATCCAGGAATTAACATTTTTGAAAATAAACGTGCGCGAAAGAAAAAGCGTCAGAAAACTTATAAAAAAGACCGGAACAAGCGGAAAACTTTGAGGCAGCAACATTCCGGTAATAATTCCCTGAAGAATAATCGTAAAATAATTATAAAGTGGCTCTTTACGAATAAAATAATTTAAAACCGCGGCACAAACAGCGCCAAAAGTCGAAACAAGAATCACAAAAACCGCTGAAAAACTTTTGGTAAAAATCAGACACAAAAACTGCAAAAAAAGCAGAACAAAAATCTTTATGCAAACTTCAGAAACGGAAGGTCTTGTAAAAACAAACGGCCTGATTACATTTTCTTTGATATTCTGTGACTTTTCTAATTTCTTAAATTTCATTATCTGAATCCCTGAATTTATAAATTTTATGATTATTTTTTATTTTTTTCGTCCTGCAAAATTGCTTTTTCCTTTAATGCTGTAATTGTCTGGCACAAAGGCAAGCGCGAAGGACAAACAATATTACACAGTCCGCAGTTTGTGCAATCAAGGGCCGAACGTTCTATTTGTGACGGCAATTCCCTGAAATTAGCGGCAGTATTGTAAAGCAAATCCGGAGAAAGATGCGGCGGACAAACAGTTCTGCAGCTTCCGCAATTTACACAAGAATAAATATGAGAATCCGTTTCTTTTTTTCCGGACTGGATTGTTACAGATTTTACATATTTTGTTATTGGAATATCACAAGTTGACAGGCTGTTACCGCAAATCATTCCGTTAATCAAAATCTGGACGGGCTTTTTTACAAAACCGCCAATCTGCTGTACAACATCGCTAACACTTGTCCCGATTCTTACATCAAGAATACAAGAAACGTTCAGACAGTTTCCGCTAAAAAAAACTGGACGGCTGATTGAAGGAATTTTCTCGTAAAGCGTTTTATAAACCTGATACAAAGTTGAAGAATCTGTAAAAATATCATTTTTTGACGCTTCAAAACCGGCAGTTTTTTTATAATTCCGGTTGTAAGCAGAAAGAATTTCGCGTTTTGTTCCGCTTGGGTAGTGTTTTACGTTCATATCAACGACACAAAGCGGCAGCGACACATTCACGTCCAGATTTTCATTTCTTTCTTTTTTTTCTAGAGAATGAAGGAGTTTTTTATTTTGCGCAAAAGTATTATTTGCAAGAATTATTCCCTTTGCACCAAATCCACACGCCAGTGCATCGGCAGCTTTTAAAACTTCCCGAAGATAAAATTTAGAAATCAGAGAATCTGTGTATCGGAAGTTATCTTCATCAAAAAGGCGAACAATCAGATATTTTGCTTTTTTGTTATTTTTTAATTCACGACCCAGATTTTCAGGTTTTGAAATATTAAAAGTGTTAACAATTCCGTTTTTTTCAAGATTTTCTGCAACAGAATCAAAATCAATTTCAGAAAAATCAATTTCCTTATTATTTTTTCCAAGATAAGTAAAACTTCCGCCAGATTTTATTTGAATTGCGTACGAAGTGTTTCCTGACGGACAAAGGCACGGCACAATATTCTGAACGGTTCCCGGCATAGAAGAATGAATAAAACTTGAATTATCGGTTGCGGCAATAATTTCACCTTCCTTTACAATATCGCCAGACTTTACAAGCGGTTTACACGTAATTCCGAATTCCTGAGAAAGAGGAATTGTAACAAGGTGAGGCAAAAAAGAATTTTCAGTAAAGTTATAATTGCGGATTATTGATGAAACTTCTGTAAATGTTTTCATTTTATAGCACCTTTTCCCATCATAGTAGAAATTAAAAGAAATATTAACAGAAAAACGGCCGCAGTCATTGCAATAATTCCAGAACGACTGATGCTCAGTGCCGAAACGACCTGATAACTTCCTTTAAAATCAGGATTTTGAGATTTTAAAACTTTTTCTATTGAATTAAAATTGAGTTTATCTATATTTGCAGTTACTTTTGAACAAAATGCCTTGTCATAAACAAAACGTTTGTTCTGCCTCTCTAAAATTCCGTTAACATTTTTTACATATTGAGGAAAAACTACTTCATTTTCTGAATCATTATTTGAATTCAATGATTTATAAGGACCGGTCTGAATATTCCAAACCCAGCGCGTATAATCTTCAAGGCCCGGTAATTTTTCT
>CAVHTI010000063.1:0-14058 GCA_963638805.1 Anaerobutyricum sp. | reverse complement strand
TTTAGGCTGTACTGGTTCTATTGGAACTAACACTTTAAATATTATTAATCATCAAAATGATGATTTTATGGTTTGTGGTTTGCAGGCTCACAGTGATTCAAAAAAACTAAAGAGTCTTGCAGAAAAATATTCGTGCCCTTCTCTTCTTACTAGCGAAGATTGTTCAGAAACCGCATATCAAAAGTTAATAGATGATTCAAAGCCTGACATTATTGTAAATGGCATAGCAGGCAGTGCCGGATTATTGCCAAGTAAAATTGCACTGGAATCAAAAATTGACATTGCACTTGCAAATAAAGAAACCATTGTTATGGCAGGACCTTTAATCAAAAAAACTGCAAAAAAGAATAACGCAAAAATTCTTCCTGTTGATTCAGAACATTCGGCTATTTTTTGCCTTTCTGAAAAAATTGGTAAAGAAAATATTTCTAAAATCCTTATTACTGCAAGCGGTGGACCATTCAGAAATTTTACGACAGAACAATTAAAAAATGTTACTGTTGAGCAGGCGCTAAATCATCCGACTTGGAAAATGGGACCTAAAATTACAGTTGATTCTTCAACGCTTGCAAACAAAGGCCTTGAAGTTATTGAAGCGGCATATCTTTTTGACACAAAACCTTCGGACATTGAAGTTGTTATTCATCCGCAAAGTTTAATTCATTCTATGGTTAGAACAAATGACGGAATGATTTATGCGCAGATTTCAGAACCGGATATGCAGCATCCTATATTAAATGCACTGACATGGCCTGAAAATAAGCCTAATTTTATGGACAAATTTGATTTATTTGACCATGAAATGACTTTTTACAAACCGGATTATAAAAAATTTCCACTTTTAAAATATGCTTTTGACTGTGCAGAATGCGGAAATGCTTACACAATAGTTTTTAATGCAGCCAATGAAGTTGCAGTTCATGCTTTTTTGGATAGAAAGATTTCTTATACAAGAATTTCGGAAATTGTAGCGTCGGTTTTGGAAAGAGACTGGAAATCAGAAGTTTCATCTTACGAGCAGGTTTTTGAAATTGACAGCATAGCCAGAAAATATGCCGGAGAACAATTTTAATGAAATGGCTTTACGGAATTTTATGCCTTTTTTTTCTGGTTCTTTTTCATGAAATTGGACATTTTATTTTTGCAAAAATTTGCGGCGTAAAGGTTGAATCATTTTCTATTGGTTTTGGCCCTGTTTTATTGCACAAAAATATAAAAGGCACTGACTGGCGACTGTCCCTTATTCCACTTGGCGGGTACTGCGGAATGAAAGGTGAACAGGAATTCAAGACCGCACTTGAAGAAAATCTTGATGAAATAAAGGCAGAACCAGACTCTTTGTATGGAGTTCATCCTTTAAAACGGGCTTTAATTGCATTTGCAGGGCCATTTTTTAATTTCATTTTTGCATTTATTGCATTTTCTCTGATTTCAGGAATTGGGTACACTTACTATTCTTATTCAAATAAAATCATTCTTGCTGATGAACTTTACGAAAATAGTTCTTCTGCGGCTAAAACTGCAGGACTTTTGACTGGAGATATTATAACTGAAGTTGATAATAAAAAAATCACAGATTTTTCAGATTTAATAAGAGAAGTTTCTTTAAAACCGGATCAGGATATTAAGGTAAAAGTTTTACGTAACGAACAATCAATTGAATTTGTTATTCATACTGATATGGATAAAGATGATGGCACTGGCAAAATTGGAGTTGCAGCGGATACGTCCAATCTGTTGGAAAAAACTGTAAAGGCAAACAATATTCTTGAAGCATTTGCGAGTGGAATAAAAGACACTTTTGATGTAATTTATACGACTTTTAAAAGTATTGGTATTTTATTTAAGGGGGTAAAAATTCAAAATGCAGTTTCTGGCCCTGCACGAATTACCGATATGCTTGGGTCAACTGTTCAAAACGGTTTTAGCGCGGGTGCAAAAGTCGGAATTATAAGTGTTTTAAATATCATGGCGCTTATAAGTGTTTCGCTTTTTATTATGAATTTACTGCCAGTCCCGGTTCTTGATGGAAGTATAATTTTATTTGCCTTGATTGAAGCGGTTTTCAGAAAAAAAATAAAACCTAAAATTCAATATATACTTCAATTTGTTGGATTGGGAATTATAGCAATATTATTCATTATTGGTTTAATTGGAGATATTTCTTACTTTATAAATAAATAATTTTGAGGTGTTTATGAAAAAAATTCTTTTAGCAATATCAGGTTTTATCTGTTGTACGGTTCTTTCTTTTGGGCAGGTAAGATCAAATTTTTCCAGTCAGGCTCATCAAAATATGGTAAATCAAATACTGTGTAATTCTGACGGAAGCAGAAATTTTTACACGATTGGCGAAGATGGCTTTGTAATTTCCTGGGATGAAGATCACGAAGGGGAACATTTTCAAATTTCTGACGTTGGAATAAAAATCATAGCGGCCTGTCCGGGTACAAATCTTATTGCGGTTTACGAAACCGATGGTGGAACCGTTAACAAAATCAGCATTTGGGATACATCTTCCTGGAAACGTAGAAAACAATTTAAATATAAAGACAGCATTACTTCAATCGCGTTTTCTGCAAAAGGAACATATTTGATCGTTGGAACAGCCTCGGTTGAAGGCGCAATTTTTTATAGAACAAGCACCTGGGACAAGGTAAAAAAATTAAAGAATTCTACAGGAATCGTAAATCTGATTCAGACAAGTGATTCTGAAAAGACGTGCGTTTTTTACTCCCCTTCTGGTTCAATTTCTTATTACAATTTGCAGACTGGCGAGCTGAAAATGAAATATTCTGTTGTACAGGGACTTACTCAGACTGTACTTTTTAATGAAAATAAATTTTTAGGTGGCGTAAAAGATAATGATTTGATAATTATCAACGCTTACACGGGTAAAAGCATTGCATCTGTGACTGGAAAAAATCCTGTAATTTTATCAACAAAAAACGATTCTGATCTTTTTTACTTTGAATATGATGACAGAAATCTTTATGAAATAAAAAAACTTGAAAATATAAGCAATGAACGTTTTACATCTGCAAAAACTGTAAAATCTTTGAGAGGCCCTAGAGGTTCTGCTGCAATAAATGTTGGTACAAAAGACTATGAATATTTTTATTTTGGCAGTAAAACCGGTTCTTTGTACAAATCTGAAGTTGAAGAAAATTCTTCTACGGAAAATATTGCGGAATTTACCGAAAATATTTACGAAAAAATCACCGATATGACGGCTTCAAACAATGTTTTTTACTTTTTGACAGGTTCAAAGATATTAAGCTCGGCATATACCTCCGGAATTGTTGAAGATATTGCAGAAAATGAAAATGGACAAACAAATTTAATCTGCATTGACGAAAATAATTTTGTTTTGTGGTCACAGGATTCAAGAAATCCGATAACGTTATTCAACAAAGAAAATAAAACTGTAAAGACTCTTTTTGAGCCAAAATCTTCTGTACAGGCATTGCATTTATGTTCTGTAAAAGGAAGTCAATATCTTGTTGATGTTGAGAGTAGTTCAACGGTGAATATTTTTGATTTTACAAAAGAGGCTTTGAGTCAAGTTTATACAGGTTCTGGAATTCAAGATGCGGTTTTGGTTAATTCTGGTGAAGTTTATGTTGCAAAATCCGCTTCTGTAAATCCTCAAGTGCCTTTGTTGAAGGTAAATCCGGAAACCTATGAAACAGTGCCTATAAATATTGCAGGAAATATTTGTTATGCACTAAGTACTGACGGCGAAATAATTTATGGAATTAACCTCATTTCTGATGGCGATGACAGTACAACGTTTACTTTCTCTTACAATACAAAAACTTCAACTTACAAAAATATCTTGCGTTTTGTTGATGAAGATTCAAAGGCATTTACCTATTTGAAAGGTGACAATCTTTTTACAAATATCGGGAAGAACAAATTATACTGCTATAATTTAAAAACAAAAAAGAATATGAGTTATAACCGTTCGGCTTCAATGCCTAAAAAATGTTTTGAGGAAAATTCTTCTGTTGTGATTTTAAATGAGGACGGAAGTTTAAGCTGGTGTAAGACAAATAATTCACAGATTCAATATGACTGGTATTTAAAGACCGATGGAAGCTGGTACGAATTCTAAAAAACTAAAACGATTAAATTCAAAAATAATTTGATTTTAGGTAAAAAAAAGTCTGCATTGTGACGTGCAGACTTTTTTTTGGATTTTATTTCTATTCCAGTCTATTCTACTTTTTTCATTACAAAGCTTGCTTCGTAACTGTATTTATTAGAACCGGCTGTTTCTACAGCTTTTGCCTTTGCAGAAAGTTTATCTTTTCCGACCATCATTAAAGACGTGTCGCCAGAATAACTAAATTTTATTTTATTTTCTTTTGCGGCAACTTTATATTCTTCAAGACTTTCTTCATCAAGAATGTTACTTTCAAGGAACATATCGATGTCATAAATAAGATCACTTAATTCATAACCATCTTCTTCCTCTTCTTCGTCCCAAATATATGTCAGAGCTGAATCTAATTCACAACCGTCAATTCTTACTTTATAAGAATTTTCTGTAGGCTGACCATTTTCACCTTCGATAGTTGTAATTTCCCATGTTCCTTCAAGCCATTCCTGGCCTTCAAGATCTTCGGTTGAAATAGGACTTCCTCCACTGCCACCGTTGCCACAACTAACAAATCCTACAAATGCAACTGCAGAAAGAGTTGCAAAAACAAACTTTTTTAAGCTTTTCATCAAGCAATGCCTCCAAATTATTAACCTAATCATTTTAACAAATAAAAAGCTATCTGTCGATTTTTTTTATTTACTTCCAGTCCGCAGTGTTAATTCCACAACCGCGCATAAGAGCTTCACTGTAAATTCCTAAATATCCGTTTACGCTTCGTTCCCAAGAAAAGTCTCGTGTCATGCCTCTAATCTGCATTTTCTTGATGTGATCTTTTTTGTTGTAATAAGCGTAAAGTGCCCAACCGACTGTATCATAAATTGCACCCGGAGTAAGAGAATCAAAAAGGAATCCTGTGCCGTCGCCAGTACTTTCGTTGTATTGTTCAACAGTATCGGCAAGACCACCAGTTCTTCTTACAATTGGAAGAGTTCCGTAAAGCATAGAATACATCTGATTTAATCCACAAGGTTCGTAGCGACTTGGCATAAGGAAAAAGTCAGATCCAGCTTCAATCAAATGACTTAAAGATTCATCGTAGCCGATAAACGCACGCATATTTGGCAAAACATTCTGAAGATTTTTGATTTCGTCTTCACACCATTTTTCGCCACTTCCAAGAATTGCAAACTGCAAATCCATATTTTTACACATACTGTAAATTGAACCATAATTTGGCGCAAAAATTTCTGCAATTCCTTTTTGATCAGCAAGACGGGTTACAATTCCAATTACCGGTACATCAGGATTTTCTGGAAGTCCCATTTTTTTCTGTAAAGCGGCCTTACATTTTGCTTTATTTGCAAGATTTTTATAATCATAATTGGCCGGAAGAAGTTTATCTTTTTTAGGATTCCAGGTATCAAGATCACAACCGTTTAAAACGCCACGAACAACATCAGTTCTGACACGCAAAAGACCATCAAGACCAAATCCGCCTTCCACTGATTGCATTTCGCCGGCATAAGTTGGAGAAACTGTCGTAATCATATCAGCACAGGAAATTCCTGACTGCAAAAGATTTATAGCGCCATTGTGTTCAAGGCCACCGCCATAATAAAGATGCCAGTCAAGTCCAAGTGCTGGGAAAGAATCTTTGCCGTAAACGCCTTGATAACCAAGATTATGAATTGTAAAAACTGAAGCAGTGTGAGCAAAATAGCCGTTTCTGCAGACACATTTTAATAAAACCGGCACAAGAGCACAAAACCAGTCGTGAGCATGCATGATATCAGGATACCAGCCTAACATTCTGCAAAGCTGAAATGCACCGTGACAAAGCAATGCGGAGCGGTAAGGATTATCATGAAAATCCGGTTCAGACTTTGTTCCATAAATTCCGTCCCGACCGTAAGCCTGTTCGTGATCAATAAAATAAACAGGAACATTAGAACCAGGAATATTTGTTGTATAGAATTTTACCCAGGTTTCAACCTGACCGGCAGCAACGGCAACCGGAGTTTCTATAGGAGTAAGCTTTTTTCTGTCAATTTTATAATATCGTGGCATCACAACTCTTACATCATGACCTTGTTTTGCAAGATTGATTGCGAGCGCACCAACAGCATCTGCAAGGCCGCCGGTTTTAGCAAAAGGGACAACTTCTGAAGTAACCATCAAAATTTTCATACATTCACCTCACTTTTATTTTGTGTGAACAGCATTGTAAAAAGCTTCTTTACTGTTCAAAATAGTGCTTTCGGCACAACAATATGCAATTCTAAACCAGCCTTTTCCGGCAAAACCACTGCCAGGCGCGCAAAGAATATTGAATTTTTTTAGATGATTTGTAAAAGCCATGTCATCATCATTCCATTCATCAGGGCATTTTACCCATAAATAAAACGCACCCTCCGGCCGTACATATTTTAGTCCAGCATAATCCATAACTTCGCAGATTTCATTCATGCGTTTTTCGTATGTTGAAAAATCACATTCAGCGTCCCAGGATTTTGTAATAACTTTTTGAAAAAACGCAGGAGAATTTACAAATCCTAAAACACGAGTACAGAAAATTACGGCAGAAATAAATTCATTTTTTTCTGGGCAAGCAGGATTTACACAGACATAACCGATTCTTTCGCCCGGCAAACTTAAATTTTTTGCAAAAGAAGTTGCAATAACGGCATAGTCATATTTATCAAAAACTGATGCGACTTTTTTCCCTTTGTATGTGATTGCGCGGTAAGGTTCATCACAAATGAGATACGGAAAACGACCGGTTTTACTGCCAAATTCTTTTAAAACTGATGTGACTTTTATTAAATCTTCCTCTGAATAAATGCGTCCTGTAGGATTATTTGGAGAGTTAATTAAAACTGCGGCTGTTTTTTCATTTAATTTTGCCTTGATTGCCTCAACGTCAAGACTAAAATCTGAAGTAGTTGGAACAGCAACAACTTCTCCTGAATAATTATGAACATAATGTGTGTATTCTGCAAAATACGGACAAGGAATGATTACTTCGTCACCAGGATTTAAAATCGCCTTCATGATTACATTCAATGCACCGCCCGCACCTACTTCCATAACGACACAAGAAAAATCAACTGAAACGCCCTGCTCTTCTGCGGTCTTTTTTGCCATTGCCGCGCGAGTTTCTGTATAACCGGCGTTTGGCATATAACCGTGACGCAAATGAGTGGCATCTGAAGCAACTTCTTTTACAGCATCAACAACTTTTTGCGGGGGATCAAGGTCTGGATTTCCTATGCTAAAGTCATAAACTTTATCTGCACCATATTTTGCCTTTAAAACGGCACCTTCTTCAAACATCTTGCGGATAACACCGTTTGATGGACTTTCGACTATTTTTTTAACATTCTGAGAAATCATGATTTTTTATTATACCGCAATTTTATAAAAATTGGAAAATTCTGTTACAGTGTTACCGTGATTTGCAAAACTGTAACTTTTATACTTTAACTGGATTTTTATTTTACAAAAAAGCAGCCCCGGAAGCACGATATTTGCGAGCTGAGGACTTTGAGGGTTACCGAACTGCGCAAGGCGCGAAGTTTTGTTTTCCTATGAAAATAGAATAGAAAACAAAACTCGATAGTGAGCAAAGCGAACGACAGTTGGACGAGGCACTGGCCCAATATAAAAAAATTCGCATTGTTGAATGTAGCTTTAAAAACAACTATAATGATAAGAGGTGGAGAAATGAAAAAGAAAATTATTTTTATGACGCTGAGTTTTGCTTTTAGTTCTTTGTTTGCGTTACCATTTAATTCAAAACTTTCTGAATCTGAAATTGAACAGATAAATAACGGACAGACTGTAATAAGAAACATTGATTATTCAAAAAATATGTCTTTGGATGAAAATTATGACGAAACTACAAAATCTATAACCGCGGATTTTAAGAGTTTGAATCCAAAATATTTAGCTGAAATTATTGCAACGCGAGATTACGAAGGCAACGAAGATTTGCCGGACAGATTAAATGCAATTTTGCTGAATATTTCTGATTATGCGGGAATTCCTTACTGGTCGGAGCACAATCAAAAGTACTTTGATCTTTATTCTGAAGCAAAAATTGCAGACATCAGTCGAAAAAATAATAAAACTTTTATAAAAGCTGAACTCATTATGGAACCTTTTGGCGAAGTTGATGAAGATATTGAAATTACAAAGGCTGATGAAAATTTATTTTACACGGCATATAACACAAATACTTTAAAATGCTACGGTTTTAATGTAGTTTCTCAGAAAAAATTGCAAATGAGAATCTACCTTTTCAGATATGAAGACAAATGGATTATGTATGGAATTGGCGGTGTAAATGCTCCTCACATTCCTTTTTTAACGGACAGAATAAGAACTTCTTTTATCAACAGAATTAACACTTTCTGTACTTTCATTTTTGCAAAATTTTAATCAGGTGAACAAAAGATGATCTGGCTTATTGGCTCTAAAGGTATGCTTGGAAGTGAAGTTGCACGGCAACTGACGCTAAATAAAATTCCGTGGATTGGCACAAATTCCGAAGTTGACATTACAGATTTTCAGCAGATTGAAGCATTTGAAAAAAATGTTGAAACTTCGTCTTATTCTATTTCATCTTTAAGTCACGATGAAAGAAAAATAAAGTGGATTATTAACTGTGCAGCGTACACGGACGTTGATGCCGCTGAGGAAAATTCTGAACTTGCAGAAAAAATTAACAACACTGGCGCGATGAATGTTGCCCGCCTTTGCAGAAATATTGGCGCAAAACTTATTCATATTTCTACAGATTATGTTTTTGACGGGAAACTTTCTTCATACGATGAAAACGAAAAAGCAAATCCTTTAAATGTTTACGGAAAAACAAAATTTGACGGAGAAACTGCCGTAGAAAAGCAGATGAATACTTATTACATAATCAGGACTTCGTGGCTTTATGGCAAAGAAAAAAGTTTTGTTCAGAAAATTTTGAAAAAACTCAATGAAACTTCAGAATTTTCTGTTGTAAATGATCAAAAAGGCTGCCCTACTTCTGCGGTAAATCTTGCGTCAGTGATTATCCGATTCATAGAAAAAAATGAAAACGCAACAAGCCTTTTGGGAAAAAACAGTCCTCCAAATTATGGACTTTACAATTATTGTGATTCTGGAGTTGTCACCTGGTATGATTTTGCCTGTGAAATTCAAAAACTTGCAAAAAAATCCGCTTTAGTGAAAAATGAGTGCGTTATAAGTCCATGTTCTTCAGATGATTACAAAACAAAGGCCTTAAGACCTGAAAATTCAGTTTTGCAGACTGAAAAAATAAAAAAAGCGCTAAAAATAAAAATTCCTTCATGGAAAGTTAGTCTTGAAAAAATATTAAAATAATAAAGGTAAAAAGATTATGTCAAAAATTAAAAAATATAGTTTTCTGCTGTTTGAATTAGTAAAAAAGGGAATTAAATTAAAGTACAGAAGATCCTATCTTGGAATTTTATGGTCCTTAATTGAACCGATTTTAACAACGATTGTAATGGTAATTATTTTTGGTACGTTGTTTCACAACAACAATCCAACGTATCCGCTTTATATTGTAATTGGTCGTCTTTATTATTCATTTTTTTCTGGCGGAACAAGAAACGCAATGGTTTCAGTCAGAAGTCACGCCCCGATGCTGAATAAGGTTTATATTCCAAAGTTCATTTATACCCTTTCATCAGTAATTTCAACTTTTATAATTTTCTGTATTTCGCTGGTTGTTCTGGTTGGAGTTCAAATTTATTGTAAAGTAGTCCCAAGCTGGTACCTGTGGCAGTTTATTCCATCTTTGATTTTGCTTTTTATTTTGACGTTGGGAACTGGAACTGTACTTTGTGTTTTAAACGTCTATTTTAAGGATATTGAATATTTGTGGAATGTTTTTTCTTTGATTTTGATGTATGCAAGTGCAATATTTTATTATCCTGATGCGCTTTTAAAAACAAAATGGGCATTTATATTGAAGGACAATCCTTTGTATCAAATTATCACAATGGGCCGAAATTCTATTTTGGGCGTTTCTTTTGACTTAAACGGTTTTATTTTTGCATCTGCATCATCAATAATTATATTAATTTTGGGGATTATTTACTTTAACTCAAAAAAAGATAAATTCATTCTTTATATTTAGGATTACAAAATGTCAGAAAATACAAACGAAACTCAAAATATTCAAAATACACCGGAAGTAAAACCGGTTCGGACTGCGGAAACTCCTGTTGCAAAACCTGTGGCGCCTGTGGTTGAAACAAAAACTCCGGAAGTAAAACCCGTTCAGACTGCGGAAACTCCCGTTGCAAAAACTGTGGCGCCTGTTACTGAAGTAAAAACACCGGAAGTAAAACCTGTTCAGACTGCGGAAACTTCTGTTGCAAAACCTGTGGCGCCTGTGGTTGAAACAAAAACACCGGAAGTAAACCCCGCTCAAACAGTCGAAACTCCCGTTGCAAAACCTGTGGCGCCTGTGGTTGAAACGAAAACATCGGAAGTTAAAACTGTTCAGACTACCGAAAAAACTGATTTGGCGGTCAAAGAGCTAGAAATTGCGGTTGAACTGAACAATGTTGGAATACGATTTAATCTTGGAAGAGAAAAAATTGATTCTCTAAAAGAATATGTCATAAAGTTGCTGCATCATCAGGTAAAGTATGATGAATTCTGGGCATTAAAAAATGTCAGTTTTAAGTTAAATAAAGGCGACCGGCTTGGAATTTTAGGTTTAAACGGTGCAGGAAAATCTACGCTTTTAAAAATTATTGCCGGGGTGTACCGTCCTACAACTGGAAGTGTAATGAAAAAAGGCATTTTAGCACCGCTTCTTGAACTTGGGGCCGGCTTTGACACTGAATATTCTGCGCGCGAAAATATTTATTTGTACGGGGCAATTTTAGGTTATTCAAAAAAGTTCATTCAGTCAAAATTTGATGAAATTATACAGTTTTCTGAACTTGAACAGTTTGTTGACGTTCCGTTAAAGAATTTTTCCAGCGGTATGAGAAGTCGTCTGGGCTTTGCCGTATGTACTTTAGTTGAACCTGATATTTTGATTCTTGATGAAGTTTTGAGCGTTGGCGATGCACGCTTTCAGCAAAAAAGTTTACAAAAAGTAATGAATATGTTTAACAAAGGCGTAACCGTTCTCTTTGTTTCTCATTCGCTGGCTCAGGTCAAAAAATTGTGCAATAAGGCGCTGATTTTGAATAAAGGCGAAATGATAAAATTCGGAGACATTGACGAAGTTGCTCCAGTTTACGAGCAGATTCTGAAACAGGGAAATCAATTTTAATTTTCCGTAAGTTTTTTTAAACCTTCCGTCAAAGAAACTTTTTGCGTCCAGTTTAATTCTGATTTTATGCGCTCGCAGTTTATTGCGTAACGAAGATCGTGTCCTGGGCGGTCTGTTACGTGCTTTATTCGCTTTTTGATTTGTGATTCTTTTTCTGAGTTGGAATTACAGTAAATTTCAATTAATTTTTCCAGCAAATCATTATTGGAAAGTTCACATTCACCGCCAATATTGTATTTTTGCCCGTTTTTTCCATTTTTTAAAATCTGGAAAACTGCATTACAATGATCATCAACGTAAATCCAGTCCCGCACATTATTGCCACTGCCATAAACTGGAAGTTCCGCCCCGCTTTTTATATTTTTTAGCATTAACGGAATAAATTTTTCAGGATTTTGAAAAGGACCGTAATTATTTGAGCAGGAAGAAACAGTTACCGGTAGGCCATAAGTTTTATTGTAGGCAAAACAAAGATGTTCCCCACTCGCTTTTGATGCAGAATATGGCGACGAAGGATTATAATTTGACTTTTCTGTAGAAGGAAGGGACGAAAAATCAAGGCTTCCGTAAACTTCGTCAGTAGAAATGTAATGAAAGAGAAAATCATTAATTTCTGGATTTTTTTCATCGGATTTCCAG
Source organism: Anaerobutyricum sp. (assembly GCA_963638805.1). Classification (GTDB taxonomy): domain Bacteria; phylum Spirochaetota; class Spirochaetia; order Treponematales; family Treponemataceae; genus Treponema_D. Next base: position 1,996 of record CAVHTI010000063.1, on the reverse strand, counting down.
AAAGTTTTGGCAACTTCAAGTAAAATTTGCGTTCCAAGAACATTAGTTTTTATAAAAATTTCAGGAGAAGAAATTGAACGGTCAACATGACTTTCTGCCGCAAAATGGACGACGGTGTCTATCTGATATTTTTGAAAAATTGAAAAAATTGACGCTTTATCGCAAATGTCGGCTTTTTCAAAAAAATATCTTGTGCCACCGTATTTTTTTTGTATTTTTGCAAGATTTTCAGGATTTGCGGCATAAGTTAATTTATCAACATTGATTATTCTGCCGTCAAAAAAATTATTTTCGCAATAACGTTCCGCAAAAGGAGATTCACCAAACAAAAAATTTATAAAATTCGAGCCGATAAATCCACAGCCACCGGTAACAAGAATATTTTTTAATTTTCGCATTTTAGTCCCCAATCCAGTGCCCGTTTATATCAAAATATTTTTTTTCAGGAATAAAAGGACCGTAATTTAAATCTTTTTGACTTAAAATCAGTTTTTCAGGATTTTTTTCTGGCCAATCTATATCAAGAAGTTTGTCGTTCCATAAAATTCCGTCTTCATCAAAAGGATCATAAAAATTTGAACATTTATAAGAAATTTCAGCATTTTCAGAACAAACAAAAAATCCGTGCGCAAAACCTTCCGGAATGTAAATCTGATTTTTTTTTGTACTGTCGAGTAAAATTTTAAAATATCTGCCAAAAGTTTTAGATTCAGCTCTTAAATCAACGGAAATATCAAGAATTTTTCCCTGAGTGGCACGAATAAGCTTTCCTTGTGGCGCCTTTTTTTGAAAATGCAGGCCGCGCAAAACATTTTTAACAGAAAAACTTTGATTATCCTGAACAAAATTCATTTTAAGACCAGAATCAAAAAAATCTTTCTGATTATAATTTTCCAGAAAATAACCTCTTGAATCCTTATGAATTTCAGGTTTAACTTCGTAAAGTCCTGAAAATTCAAGACCGTCAGGAGTAAAACATTTTGTAAAAGTAAATGACATTATCTAAAAACTCCAAAAACGCATTCTTGTTCTAAAAACTTTTTTCGTAGCGTTTGCCGGTAAACTTTGCCCTTAAAAATGAAAATCCTTTTTTCAGCCAGTTTACATTTTGCATATCTATAACTTTTACTTCTTTATATTTGATTTTATTAGTCTGAATCCACACATCAAAAAGCCGTTCACTTATGCGTCCCGGATACCGTGCGTGAAATGCTGAATATTGTGACGGCGGAATTTTTTCTACAAGTTCATCAAGAATAGAAAAAAGCCACGTGCAATATTTGTCTAAAAGTTCTTTTTTCATAATCATCATGTTAAAGGCGTGAAGTTTTGTTGTGTGCCGCAAATTTTCAAAGGCCGGTAAATATTCAGGATATTTTTGCGCAATAATTCTGCCCGCTTCGTCCAAAGGTTCAATGAACATGGTTTTTTTGTAGTGATTGTACACGGACATAATAAAATAATTACGTTTTTTTGGAAGAATCACGTCACAATCTGCTAAAAGTTCTTGAACTTGAGCTGATGAAAGCACATTTTTAAATTTTTCGTCCTCAGTTTTTGCTTTTTTCTTAGATTGTGAAAAATATCTTCTGTAATGAACAAGTCCGATGTAATCGGCATCAAGATTTTTCCAGGCCCAGTAAAGTCCTGTAAGTTCACAGTAATAAGGATTTTTTTGTGAAATATTGATTCCACTGTCATCACGCTCAAAGCCTATGGATTCTTTACCGGCCGCGCCAACCTGTAACGGAAGGTACAAAGAATCTTCTGGCATTTGATATTTTTTGTGAGCGGCAACTATTATTTTTACGTTCATTTTATTCTCCTTTGAAGTTATTAAAAAGCACATAATCATAAACGGTCTGCTTGCCGTCTATGTTGTGCTTCCAGTTTTTCTTGTAAGTTAATTTGTGGACAAAAGTATTTTCTAAAAATGACAGTTTTTTGAGCGTTTTTTCACAGATGACGTCATTCATTATTGGCGCTAAAAGAAAAA
>CAVHTI010000062.1:0-14282 GCA_963638805.1 Anaerobutyricum sp. | reverse complement strand
CAGAACTTTCAGCATGGATTTTTATGCCTATACCACAAAAAACCGCAATCTTGAGCAAACTGATTCTTTAACAGAAAAACGAACAACAAATCAAACCGTTTATTTCCGCGAAATTGCAATTGAAACCGGCGAAGAATATTCATTTGTAGAAAACGTAAAAGACTTTTTAAAAATTGAAAGTCCGTCCGTTTATTATCTTGAACTTCAGTTCTACCCTGAACTTTATAAATCAAAGTACATTTCTTTAAAATCAAACAGACTAACGCTTGAAATAAAGCCTAGCCCTTCAGTTTCAAGTTCCGCTGTTTTGCCAGTCTCTTCAGAAACTGTTGAAATTTTAAAACCACAGGATTTATCGCCGGACAAAATTATTGAACAGACTGTAATCGCAAGACAAAAATCATTGTGGGATCAGTATTTTCTTTATATGGACGTTGAAAGCATTTTAAAACGTGATTCTGTTATGGCAAAAAAATATGCAGCGTCTTCGGCAGCAGACCGCAAACGAATGCTTGAAAATTTCAAAGCTGACTTAATGCAGTCAAAAATTGAAAACGACATTGTCGCAATTCCGGAACGTTTCCAGATTGAAAAAACGACTTACACTCCAACGGAAGGCACCGTTTCTGTAATTGAATGGTTCAAATATACAAATTTCAGCGAAAAAAAGCGCTATACATACAAAATCCGCCAGCGCGAAGGAATCTGGTACATTTATGATTATGTCGTAGTAAATCTAGGAACTGAGTAATGAAAGCTTTAATAATTTCTGACGATGATTTTATAATTTCCCAGTCAAGTAAATTTTTACACGACAACAATTTTGACATAATAATTTATAAGTGGCTTTTAAAAGCTCTGGACAATATTGAAGAAATACACCCGGATTTGATTTTTATAAGCGCAAGTGAATATCCTCGTCACTGGAAAACGCTGGTACAATTTGTAAAAAGTGGAATTGGCGGCGAAAAAGTCTGCATTATTTTGTATGAATCAAAGGCGCTTTCTGAAGAAGATAACGAAAAAGCCAAAGCTTTGGGAATTAACGCCATATTAAAAAATTTCAGTGAAAATGAAATTGAAAAGACTTCAGAAATAATTTCTGCATTTTTTGGAATAGAAAATAAAACTGATTCAAAAAAAACAATGCCTGAGGAAGAAGATTCTAATCAGATAGACGAAAACGATAATGAAATTCCAACCGTGGAAGGCATTTTTGATGAAAATAATATTTTAGTCCCGGAACTTTCGGAAGGCGAAGACGTAATCGAAGAAATTTTGTCTCTTAGTCCGCGCGCAGAAGAAAAAAAGCAGCGAAATGCTTATATAATTTTTAATAATCCAAAAAATTACAAATTAAATACCGGAATTATAACAAATTATGACGATTCAATTTTTGAATGTCATTTTGACTTTCCGCTTGAAAATATTGGCGAAAACGAAATTATCAAACAGATTTCTTTTTTGAACGATGACGAATATTTTGGATTTTCCGCCACAGTAAAATCTGTGGAAAACGAAAGTGGAAAACTCACCTTAAAAATCTTAGAAAAATATGAAGAAATCTAAAAGAAAAGATGCCAAATTTTTTTGCGAAAGCTGCGGTTCAGAAGTTTCAAAAAATGCAAAAGTCTGTCCATTTTGCGGAAAATTTTTTGCTTCCGTGCGCTGTCCAAAATGCGGAAACACCGGCACTACCGACGAATTTGCTCAAGGCTGTCCAAAATGCGGATACGCCGTCCATTCTGACCTTTTTTCTAAAAATAATTACAATTTTCCACTTTCTTCTAGCAAAAAAAATCACAAAAACACTTTTTTTGACATTTTTAAATCATCTTCTTCCAAAAACGAAAAAAACGGAGAGTCCTCTGCAATTCCACTCTGGATTTACTTTTTGTGCATTGCAATCTTGGCACTCCTTTTGATCATGATTTACAAATTTTTGAGAAAATAAATTTGTAGGACGTTACGGCGTTGCAAAAAACTATTCGTTTCCAAAATACTTTTTTTTCAATGCCCAGCTTTATTTCATTAAATTTTTTCTGATTACTAAAATTATTATCCACACGCAAATGCAATTTACAAAGAATACCCTTGGCCAGCCACTTAAGCCTTTCTTTTCCTTTCAAGACATTTTTTCTTTTACAATCCTGGCCAAAGAGTTTTTTGTAAAGTTTCAGCCACATGGCAGTCATAGGACGGCTGCTTTTATTTTCTTTATTCCACGGTTTGATTTTATTTAAACAGTGAATTATTACAGGCGATTTTCTTGCTTCTTCAATTTCTTTTTCAAAACGTTCTGGGTAGCGCGTTTCTTCTTCCCAAAAAGCTTCTGGCGCTGCATATTTTAAATGCAGCTTCTTTATAGTTCCGGCCAAAACTTTGTTTAACGCATCCTGATCATGCCAGGTACAAATTGATTTATTTTCACTTATAAATTTAAGGCACTTATTTTGAATGTCATTTTTGCGCCAGTAATCAATATTGATTAACAAAACTCCGGCTGTAAAATATCCCGCTTCCAAAGGATAATCAAGGCGGGTAAAAATTTCAGTATCATCTGTTCTGGCATCCGTGCAGGCGGCCATAGAAAAACCGGTCAAATCTGTAGAATATAATTCTTCTAATGAATCTGTACAAATTGTGTCGCCGTCAATATATAAAATTTTATCAACAGTTTCTGGCAAAAAAGACGGCAAAAATAATCTTAAATACGTTGCAAGAGAAACGTGGTCATCTTTTTTTATAGTTGAAGAAAAAGTCTGCAAAATATCATCTGTCAAAAAACAAAATTCAAGGCTGCTTTTGTTTGAATGTTTTTTTACCGTTTCTTCTAAAATATTCTGGCTTTCACAGCTTAGTTTTTGACTCAAAATGTAGAAAGTAAAATCTTCATCTTTGTTTGTCAAAAGAATTGTCATAATGGCAACTGCCGTGGACTTTAAATAATTTTCGTCTGTCGCAAAACAAATGTTCATTTTCATTATTTTCTCCGTTTTTTGCAGTTCAATTATAACAAAATCCAACATCGTGTGCAAAAAAATCAGTTTGGCCTTGCAAATTTTATCTTGCAGTAGGATTTTCGACAAATTTATTTTATAATCATCAAAAGAGGAACAAATGAAATTGCCAGACTATAATTCTCCTTCTGATTTAAAAATGATTCTTGATACAAACGGTTTTTCGATGCAAAAAAAGTTTGGACAGAATTTTTTAATAAATGAATCTGCAAGAATAAAACTGATTGACGCCCTGGACATAAATGAAAACACGACCGTTTGGGAAATTGGACCGGGTCTTGGCGCAATGACCTCTGAAATTTTAAAACGCAAAGCAGATTTAACGGTTTTTGAAATTGACAAGGGTTTTATAAAATTGATTTCGCAATATTTTGACCCTTTTTCTGCACAAAATAAATTCAAAATCATAGAAGGCGATGTTCTTAAAAACTGGAAAAAACAGTCAAAAATCCAGATTCCGCAGCGTTGCTTTGGTAACCTGCCCTACAATATTGCCGCAACTTTTGTTGCTGACACTATCGAAAATAATATCCGTTTTGAAAAATGCGTTTTTACTGTTCAAAAAGAAGTTGCGCTCAGAATGGCTGCAAAGCCCGGCGACGAAAATTATTCTTCGTTTTCAGTTTTGTGTAATTGGGCATACGATGTAAAACCGCTGATGGACTTGACCGGCTCAAATTTCTGGCCAAAACCAAATGTTGATTCTCGTGCCGTTGTTATGACTCCAAAAAACGATTTTCCGGGATGCAAAGACATTTCGCTTTTTATAAAAGTTAACCGCGCATTATTTTCTTCACGCAGAAAAAATGTCCGCAACAATCTTTCTATTTTCTTACATAATAATGATTTAACGCTCTCCGTATTAAATCAGGCCGGCGTTGATCCAACACTCCGCGCGGAAGTTTTGCAGATTTCTGATGTTTTAAAAATTGCAGATGTAATTTACGAGGTTCAAAAATAAATGTCTGTAAAAGAAAATCTTGAAATTGTCAAAAATCAAATTATTAACGCAGAAATTAAATCCGGAAGAAAGGCTGGCGAAGTAAAACTTCTTGCAGTTTCAAAATTTCACACGGCAGAAGATATTTTGCAGGCAGCAGAAAGCGGTCAGTTGCTGTTCGGTGAAAATTATGTTCAGGAAGCTTCAAAAAAATTTCCGCCGATTTTAGAAAAAAATCCTAATTTGCAGCTTCACATGATTGGCGCACTGCAGACAAATAAAATAAAAAAGGCCGTTGAAATTGCGTCTTGTATTCAATCCGTGGACAGTGTAAAAGTTTTGCAGGAAATTGAAAAACAATGCGCTAAAATTCAAAAAAATATCGACATTCTTTTTGAACTTCACACCGGCGAAGAATCAAAATCCGGTTTTACAGATGAAGAAGAACTTTTAAAGGCCCTTGATTTGTGCAACTCGGGGGCAATAAAATATGCCGTTCCACAAGGTTTTATGACGATGGCGCCTTTTTGTGATGACAAAGCCTTAATCAGAAAATCTTTTGTCACTTTAAGAAAAAAGGCCGAAACGTTCCAAAATCAGTTTAAAAATCTGACTTTAAAAGAACTTTCCATGGGAATGTCCGCAGATTTTGAAATTGCCATTGAAGAAGGTTCAACGATGGTTCGCATTGGTACTGCAATTTTTGGAAAAAGGGATTATTCTAAGACAGAAAAATGAAAAATAAATTAAAGCAGTTTATAGTTTTTACACTGTTGATTTCTCTTTTTTTAATGCCGGCCCACTCAGAAACGGTAACGGCAGAACCTTATGACACAGAAGCATTCCCGCAAAGTTTAAAAGATTTGCGACGTTTTGAAATTATTACGCTAGGTTCCATGCCCTTTGTCACACTTGACGTTACTCTCGGTTACAGTGCCATAAAATCAATAAGAGATGACACCAATTTTACCCCTTTTGATACTTCCTCATACACAGAAGATGAAGTAGTAGGCGTTATGATCACGTCGCTTTGTATTAGTGCTGGAATTGGGCTTGCAGATTTTATTGTGAATCTTATAAAACGCGCAAATGCAGAAAAAAAGGCCGAAAAAGTTGTCGGTTCATATATCAACATTGTTCCAATCACGGAAGATGAAGATGCAATCAAAATTGACCTTCCGGCTTCTGAAAATTTTGATGAGGAAACTGACGTAATTGAAGTTTCTCCGGAAAATAAAACTGAAAATTCTGAGAGTCAAAATCAAGAACAGGGCGGAGAAAATTAAATTATGCCGGAAATCAACCTTACAGTTCCTTCTGATTTTTCTGAACAAATCCGACTTGATAAATATATTTCGCTAGCCCTGAAAGATATGAACCGTTCAAAATTAAAATCCGGGCTAAAAGAACTTAGAGTTAATAATAAAAATGCAAAAATTTCGCGAAAAATAAAAGCTGGCGACGAAATTTCAATTCTCTGGGAAGATAATATTCCTGATGATATTGAACCTGAAAATATCCCGCTTGAAATTCTTTATGAAGACGAAAATGTAACGGTTGTGAATAAAAAGCAAGGTATGGTCACGCATCCGGCAAGTGGCAACTGGAACGGCACACTTGTAAACGCACTTTTATTTCATTGGGGACGCCAGGCATTAAAAGACATCAAAGCTGATTCTGAGACTGAAACTTTGCAGAAAATGCGGCCTGGAATTGTTCACCGCCTTGATAAAGATACTTCGGGAATCATAATTACCGCACGGAACCGTGAAACTGAAGAGTTTTTGCAAAATCAGTTTAAATCACGAAATCTCCAGAAAGAATACATTTGCATTTGTACGGGCCGTCCACCGTCAATTTCCGGCGATATTAGAACTCAAATCATCAGGGATCCTAAAAACCGGCAGTGCTTTAAGGCAGTAGAAAATACTTCTGAAGGCAAATTTGCACGCACAATTTACCATTGCATTGCTGTTTACGGTAATTATTCTTTGATTCGCGTGCGCATAAAAACCGGCAGGACTCACCAGATTCGTGTTCATATGAAATATCTGGGGTGTCCAATTTTGGGCGACGAATTATATAACAAAACAGATTCTCTCTTTCCAAATGCGACACTGATGCTTCATAGTCAAAAATTAAAAATCAAATTGCCACAAAAAAAAGATTTTACGACATTTATAACGCCAACTCCAAAAAGATTTTTAGAAATCGAAAAAAAATTAAAGGAAAAATACAGTAAAACTGTTTTAAATAAAAAAAATGTCAGAAATTAAAATTATAAAATCCCCAAAACCAGATTCAAATTACCTGATAATTGCAAAACCGCAAGGAATGCCGTCTGCCCCACTAAATTCTGATGATAAAGAAAACGCATTTTCTAAAGCAGCCGTTTTATTTCCTGAACTTTACAGCGTAAAAGGCAAAAAAGAAATTGAACACGGCCTTTTGCACCGCCTGGACACAATAACTTCCGGGCTTCTTATAATTGCAGCGGATCAAAAAACTTACGAAAATCTGATTCAACTTCAAGCTGAAAATAAAATCGTAAAAACTTATAAAGCATTGTGCAGAAAATCTTTTGATAATTCACAAAATCTTGGAGGATTTCCGCCTGCAAAAAAATCAAAAATCCCCCCGTTTACTGTCCAGTCATATTTCAGAGCATACGGAAACGCTAGAAAAGAAGTCCGACCGGTAACAGAAGAATGTGGCATGGCAGCCTTAAAAAAAATCGGACAGAAAAAACTTTATTCAACGGAAATCATAAAAATTGAAAATTTGAACGACGAAGAATGTTTGTGTTACTGCAAAATCAAAAACGGATTCCGCCACCAAATCAGAAGTCATCTTGCATGGCTTAATATGAGCATAAAAAACGACCCGATTTATGATTTTTACGCAAAACAAAACTTGTCACAAGACAAAAAAATCATATTTTCTGCAATTGAAATAAATATTGACGGAATTTGCTATAAACTCTAAAAAAAACAAAAAAAAACGGAGCAAGCGCACCGTCAAAAAATCACTAATTTGTCTGTTTGGATTTTAGAAAAAAAATTTAAGAAAATACCCGGAAAGAGACTTGAACTCTTATGACTTGCGTCGCTAGGACCTGAACCTAGTGCGTCTACCAATTCCGCCACCCGGGCAAGTGATGATTATATTATCAGATTCGGCCGTTTTAATCAATAAATGAAGAAGGCAAAAATCGTAAAATAATCCTTAAGTTAAGTGAACTGCCGGCGCCTTTGAAAAAAATACCGTGACCAGATTAATCATTTTATAAAGAATTTCAATAATCCACTTTGAAAGCGGACAAAGTGGCGGAAAAATCAAAGTCAGAACAATCAGTGCAAGGCCCGCGTAAATAAAAACGGTAATCAATGGGGAAACAAAAGTCGTGGCAACAATCCCGATTGGACAAAAAGAGCCAAATAATTTTAAACTGATCGGCGCCGTAAAAATCTGGGCGGCGGTAGAAGAACCTAAGGACGAAGCAATTACGAACGGACAAAAGCGGTTATACAATCTGAAAAAATATTTATTGGCAAGCAAAATTCCGGCCAAAGCGCCATAAGACAAAAGAAATCCGGCATTTGTTAAATCTGCTGGCGAAATTACACATTGAAGTAAAAAAGAAAAACACAAGACCAAAAGCATATCCGGCTGTTCAACAGAAAACATCGAGGCAAAAATAATCAGCATGCTGGAAATTAATGCCCTTAAAAGTGACGGAGAAATTCCTGCAAACCACACAAAAATTATGAGTACGACCAGTCGGATTATAAACGTGAGTTTTTTTCTTCCGATTTTTTTTCCAAAAAATACTGCTATTGACGAAAACATTGATAAATGCATTCCAGAAAGTGCTAAAATATGCGACAAACCGGCGTTTTTGAACGCGTCCTTTACAGAATCTTCGGTGTATTCCCTTGCGCCGCACAAAAGTGCAAGAAGAAGGCCACCACCATTCCCCCACGCAAACATCAGTCTTTTAAATTGAAGGCGGCAAAGGGAACGTAAATAAGCAATTTTCCCGGATAAATTATTTTTAAAACCGCCGTACGAACATTTTTTTACACTGAAAAAATCTTGAGAAACAGAACCGGAAAAAACATAAAATCCGCCAGATTCATAAAGCCACGTGCCTTTTTCTACACTTTGTGAGTAGAGTTTTCCCGGATAATAAACTTCTACCATTTCTGAAGGAATCAAAATACTTATGCGCCCCGTTGCTGACGAAACGACGCCTCTTTTGTCTTTGCATTGAAAAATTTGCGCCGTTGCAGAATACGTTTTGCCAGAAGAACTTTTTACAGGCGACGAAACCAGCTTACAATAAATTTCTTCTAGATTTTCATATTTTAAAAGAGAAACAAAGGGATACCGTGAATTGATTTTTGCAATTCCTGAATAAAACACAAAAACACAAATCAGCGCCGCTAAAAAGAAAGGTTTTGTAAAATACTTTTTTAATTCAGCTAAAAATTCATTTACCATTTTAGTCCTGCCAGGGCTCCACGGGCCGCTGTCAGAACTGCTTCCGAATAATTAAGGTAAGTTACCGCAAGAAGTGAATCAAAAGCCGTTTTATCGCCAATAGAGCCTAAAGATTGTATTACAGAAAGAATCACGGTTTCAGAAATCTGAACATCGGCTTCTTTCAGTTGATTAAGCTCTTCAAGATAATTTGTCAGCGGAACAACGGCAGTCAAAGGAGCAATTACAGTCAATGCTGAAATTACTTCGGTAAACTGTTCATCCGTCAAAAATCCGTCGGCATATTCTTGTCTTGCAGTATTAAAGAAATTCAACATAGTTGGTGCTGAACGAGTGCATTTATTGTCTTTTAGAATTTTTAATGAATCAATCTGAAGTGAAATCAGAAGTTCCATATCTGCAGACTCTGTTGAAGAACCCTCTGATAATATTATTGATTCATTTAGTACATTTTCCGCAATTTCATTGATAATATTTGCAGAAATTTGATTATTTTTTTTACAAAGTGTCATAACTTTGTTAATTTGAGTGATATTTCCGATATTTATGATTTGAATCATCTCATCAACAGAAAGCGGAATCAACTGAACGATGGCATTTTCAATTTCCGGAAAATAAATTTCATATTTTGGATTGTTAGAAAGATTGTACAAAATCACAAAACTTCTGTTGTCCCCGATTTTTTCCAGAGTTGAAAAAACGGCCTTTACAGTTCCAGAATCATCCGTGATAAAATCAGTTTTGCTCAAATAATCATTTAAAAGTTCCGTAAAATTTGAAGTTTCAAGAATTCCCCGAAGCGCTGTAATTTTTGAAAGAACTGCAATTTGAACGGTACTACTGTGAGTAAAATCACTAAAAAGCAGCGAAAATTTTTCTGTTATGGCGATTTTTTCAGAATCGGTTGCATTGTAAATATATTCCGGGGTATATGAAAGCACGGCAGCAACGGCAAGGGCATCAAGTTCGCGGTCATCGCCAAGAATTTTATGATTTTCAAGGGCAAAATCAATGGCTTTTCCAGAAAGAAGCACACTTTCCAGCCCGGAAGCTTCCCTGACCGCTGAAGTTTTTTCTGTAATGTTTCCTTTTATAAATTTAATCTGAAGCTCAGAATCCGTAGTTTCTGCCGTAAGCTGAAAAATAATATTAAAAAAAAGTGCAAAAATAATAATTTTTTTCATAAAACTCTCCTGACAAAAATTTTAAAAAACATTTATTGAGTCGCCGTCAACATCCGGCATTTCCGGAAGTTCAGAACTATTTTCAAAGTCCTCGTTATCATTGGCAACTGGCTCAAGTCCTAAAGTTTCTGCATTTTCGGGATTTTCTGAATCTTCTGAATTTTCATTTTTTTCAGAATCATCATCTTCTATGTCGTTTAAGCGTTTTTCAAGTTCATCTTCGGAATTTTCATCAGGATTATCCTGATCCGTTTGATTAATTGCTTCGATAACCTCTTTTTCTTCAGCCGGAAGAATCTGATAAACAAATTTCAAGATTTCGTTTCGCATTTCAGGCTCAATGTGCACACATTCAAAATGCAGCAGAGATTTATTTTCTTCCTGATTATATTGAACCGTCCGGATAATTCCAAACATAACAATCAGCATATTGTGAATTGTAAACTGCAATTTTATCTGGACATTTTCAACGCCTTTTCCGCCAATTTTTATCTGCGCGCCAGATTCAGAAATATCTTCGATGAGGCAGCGGTATCCGTTTTGAGTTTCAATTGCATCATAATTTACGACCGCCTCTTTTATGATATAAAGATTTCCGTAAATTTCGCATTTTGCCCGAACAGATTTTCGTTTTTGAGTTCTTGTAAGATTGTTTGAATGCTTTAAATAAAGTGCCGGCTGACCAATAAAAAGGCCACTTTCCGTTACACTCGTGTCAAAAACATATTTTGCGTCCCCTTTGCGCCACAAATAAACGCTGATTACCTTGCCAACCCATTCTTCTGCAGAAAACGGAATTAAATCTTTTTGACGCGGCACAGAAACAATCAGATTTGTGCCGTTATTCAGAATTTCTGAAGCAAAAACGCCCTTGCCTGGAAGCAAAATCCTGAGTTTCTGGCCTTTATCAAGAAATTTTGTTGACTGCAAGCCTTTTTTATCATCAGTTTCGTTTTGAAGTTTTGTGCGGTAATCAAAAAGACGCGCTATAAGTTTTTGATTTTTTGACTTTCCGGAACTGTCTTTTACGTCCGTGTTTGTAATTTGTGCCATGCACTTTGTAAGCGACGGCATAGAATAAAATAATGACTTAGGTTCTTCCAAATTGCAGATTTTTGCGACGTTCCACAAAAGAATTAAATCTGGAATGGTAAAAGCAGCATCAAGGCCGGTAATGAAAAAACTTATCTTTTCCTTAAAAATTGAGTAAATAAAGCCTATAAGTGCCAGAATTAATACTATAATTATAATTGCAATAAAAATATGCACAAAAACCTCATCATCATCGCTAAAAATCATCATAGACGAGTTTTTAAGGATGTCCTATAATAACACAAAAATTATGAAATTACATTCCCCAAAAATCGAAACAATCTTCTTTTTAGTCTTTTTATTCCTTTTAATTTTACCACCTTTTTTCTTACAGACAAATTCTACTCCTGATTTTTCGCTCTGGACGTTTCCGTTTGGGCAGATGATTAATTTTTTGCTTGCACTTTTTATCTGGATTTTCTGGAAAGATTCAAAAAATCAAAAAAATGAACAGGATATTTCGTCAAACAAAAATCTTGAAAATCCAAAGCTGGATTTAAAAACAAAACGAAATATTAAAATTTTTGACTTTTTATTTAATCAAATCGCTCCGTTTCTTTTTTGCACCTCCCTGCTTTTTGCGTTCGGCCTGATATTTAAATTTATTTCACTTTCGCCACACGCAGATGTTTTGACAAAAAAAGTTTCGTTCACAAAACCAAATAATTTTGTTTCCGTGATTTTTTGCATTTTGAATTTTGCATTTTCGGCATTTTACGAAGAATCAGTCTACAGATTTTATTTTCCAGAAATTTTATTAAATTTTCTTTTCAAAAAAATAAACAGAAAGTCCGCAATCATTCTTACAGAAATAATCTGCACGCTGGCCTTTGCGTTCGGTCATTTATATTCTGGAATTCTCAGCGTCATAAATGCAATATTCGCACATCTTATTTTGAGATATTGTTTCTGGCGTTCAAAAAATATTTACACGGGCTCTGCAGCGCATTTTATTTATAATCTTTTAGTTTTATTTTTAATCACTTAGGGGCATCTCTAAAAATTGCAATTTTTAGAGGCTAGCCTAACAAAGAATTGATTTTTTGGAGCGTCCAACCGGAAATTTTCGTTTTATAATCAAAATTCTGGCCGTCTTTTGTAAGATAATTTTCGTAAACCAGATACTGACTTTCGTTTTCAGTTTCAAAAACCTCTATTTTACATTCCGCTTTGTTTCCCATTTCTACTGAAAGTTCAAGGATTCTTTGAGTCGCGTTATCTTCTTCGTAAAATCCGCCTTTTCTGAGTTCAAAAAATTGCGAAGAAATTTCTGCAAAATCCTCATTTTTAGAATTTAGAGTAATTTTCTGATTATTTTTTTGATTTATTACCGAAATACTTTGAATTTCAGAACTTTTTGAAATTTCTGCAACGACGCGCGAAAGTAAATATGGTTCAGTCCAAACCTGAACTGAGGACGAAAGATATTTTTCAAAATCAGAATCAATTTCATAAACCGGCGACGAAGACGGAGAATCACGGTAACTTGTAAAATAACGGTACTTTTGACTAAAATCATGATTTCCAAAAATTAAATCTGTAGGATATTCATAATAAATTATGTGAAATGCAGAAATTTCAGAAAATCCAAAATTATCTTTTTGTGCGGAATTTTCATCAGAATTTTCAGAAAAACCGTCGGCAACTTTATAAACCGTCCGTTTATTTTTTAAATCTTCCAAAAAATTTTTTATCATTTCTTGGTCGGCTGGAATCTGATTTTCGGGATTTGTCGGAAGACTGGCGGTCCAGAATTTTCCGTTGAATTTTAATTCCAGGGCATTTTTATTGTCATAAATCAAAAATTCATCAGGATTATATTTTGGATTTAAAAGACTTGTTTCAAAAGGTTTGCGGTTTTCTTTTTCATTATTTTTTCTGAATGAAAGAAAAAAAGTCAAAAGTAAAAAAACGCAAAGGCCAAACGCGATTATTGTAATTTTTTTGTTATTTTTCATATTTTTTTGACCGTGCCTTTTTTTCAAAAATTTTTACAAAAACAAAAACTGCAATTATCAAAAGCGGAATAAAAGCAAAAAGCAAAATATAAACTTTTTTCTGCGTCAAATTAAAACTTTGTTCATCCGTAATTTTATACAACGAAGTGTCCCGATTTTTCTTTGAATGAAGAATTTTCAACTCGTCTTCCCCATCAAGATGCAGGAGAATTTCTGTCATCAAATCATAATTTCTGTAATCGCCGCCTTCACCGCCAATGTAGCCGTTCATCAGCGAATTTACAAAATATTGATCAGGAATAACTATGATTTTGCAGTCAGAATTTTCTGCTTCGTTGTAAAGGCCGCTAATTTTTCCGTTAATTTCCGCGCCAAGAATGAGAGTTTTCTTTTGATAACTAGAAAAATCATAAGTTTTTATAACAAAAGGATCTGTTTGAAGCAAATTTTCACTTTGATTTTTATCAGTTTCAAAATTCCAGGCCATTTTTGAAGAAATCAAGTACGGATTTACATTTTCGCCCGTGATTTCAAGCGGAACCGCCCAAAAAACATTCGCCCCCTGTAAAGCATTAGTCTGTGGTTGCAAAGAAATCCAAAGCGGATAGTTTATGATTTCGGTAGAAACATTTTCTGAAGAATAATTTTGATTTTCGTTTTGAGAATACATTGTAATCTGGTTGCAGGAATAATCGGCGGCAACGGCTTCTGTAAATCTGATTCCCCAGTTTTCAAGCATTTCTACAATATTTGTGCGCGAATTTCGGTTTATCTGCCAGTCAGAATCAATATTTACGCTAAAAGGACTGACGTTAAAAAACGCGTTGCCCTTCCCGCTCAAAATATAATTTTCTATTGCAATTGCATCATTTATATTGATTTCGCTGTCACCGATTACAAAAAGCGGGCCGGTAGTTTTTAAAAGATTTTGCGAAAAATCAGAATTTGCACAGACAATTTCATTAATTTCAAAACCTTCACTAGAAAGCCACGGAGCAACAAAATCATAATCGTTTGAAAGTGACTTTCCGTTTCCTAAAATTATATTTACCACAGAAGATTTTCCGCTCAGAAGAGTTTTAATTTTACAGTCCAAATCATATTCAAGGCGTTCTGTAGAAAGCAAAAACGGAATAGTTTTATATTGTCCTTTATTTTCAATAATAATTGAAGAATAAACATTTACAAATTCCGTAGAATTATTTTTCTGTTTTTTCATTTGCTGACCGTAAATTCCATAATTTTGCAGTAAATCAGCGTATTCAGAATGTTTATCTGGATCTTGAATTAAAAATGAAATATTTTTATTTTGATTTGCATAATTTGTAAGATAATCAGAAATATCACGAATCTGCGGATAAAGTTTTGCAAGAGAAGACGAACGGTAATATGTTATTTTTACCGGCGAATCTGAATTTTCAAGAAGCGTTTTAGAATATAGCGAAAGGCTGTAAGTTTTACCTTGAGAAAAATCTTTTCTGAAAAAATAACGGTTTCCGTTCAAAATTATCAAAATCAAAACGCAAAAAAGTGAAAAATTTTTCAAAAAATAATAATTCTGATTTAGTTTTCTGCCCTTTTTGAT
>CAVHTI010000061.1:0-14394 GCA_963638805.1 Anaerobutyricum sp. | reverse complement strand
GCGCCTCTCGCGGCATAAAGTAGTACCACACAAAAAATGCCACGTCACGTGGCATAAATGCAGTGTCACACCGCAACTGCCGTGTCACGCGGCATAAATGCAGTGACACGCCCGCCTCACGTGGCATAAAGTAGTACCACACAAAAAATGCCACGTCACGCGGCATAAATACCGTGTCACACGCCACAAATGCACTGCCACACCACAAGTGCCGTGTCACACGGCATAAATGCAGTGACACACCGCACGTGCCGTGTCACGCGGCATAAATTCCGTGTCACGCGCGCCTCACGTGGCATAAAGTAGTACCACACAAAAAATGCCACGTCACGCGGCATCAAATACAGTGCCACACCGCACGTGCCGTGTCACGCGGCATAAATGCAGTGTCACAACGCAAGTGCCACGTCACGCGGCATAAATACCGTGTCACACCGCAACTGCCGTGTCACGCGGCACAAATACCGTGCCACACCACAAGTGCCGTGTCACGCGGCATTCATTCACCCGCAGCCGCTGACGGTTTCGTAAATATTTTTGGGGAACTTTTCCTTCACAAAAACGCCGGAATCCGCAACCTGTTTATGTTGCTTTTCATCTTCCTCTTCCGAGCCAAAGTCATCACCGCCAGTTTCGTAAGATTCGGATTTTCTGTCCTCATCGTCGTTGTCATCGCCAAAAATTATTCCATGCTCAAGAAAACTAAAATATCGTTCGCGGTCAACAATCACGTGGTCAAGAATTTCAATTCCCACAATCAAGGACGCTTCCACAAGCATTTTTGTTGCCACTAAATCATCTTCCGAAGGTTCAACATTCCCGGACGGATGGTTATGGCACAGAATTATTGCCGCTGCATTTTCCCGGATTGCCTCGTTAAAAACTTCACGCGGATGAATCAACGAACGGTTCAGCGTCCCCACGGAAGTCACGTGAATCTGTATAATTTCGTGGCCACCGTTCAGCGTGACTACCAGGAAATGCTCCTTTTGACTCACCGCAAAATTTTTTACAAACGGCACAATATCTTCCGGCCGCCTGATAGGAGCCCGCAAATAACGACTGCGCCGCTTTCCAAGTTCAAGTGCCGCTGCCACTGCAAGCGCTTTTCCTTCGCCAATGCCCTTTACCGCAAGCAGATTTTTTACAATTTCATCATCATTTGAATCATTTAAAACGCTAAGAATTTTCCGGGCCATTCTATGCACAGGCATTTTTTTTGTCCCAGAACCAATAATCATCATAATTAAATCTTCATCAAACGGAAAAGACATTCCATGTTCCAGAGCATCTTCCCGGACCGTCGGTTTTTTTACATCAATTTTCATCTACAAATATAATTGACCCGTTTTTCAAAAAAAGACAAAATTTCACGATTTTTTTACAAAAAATTTAAAAAATTCAGATTTTTCGCAAAAATTCGCCTCAAAATCCCCTAAATTCACCGTCCAAAAATTACGCTCTCGCAAAAAATTCAAATTTACTGTATATTAATTTATATGATTACAAAAACGTTTAATCAGAAGATTGAATTAACAAACGACGGGCAACTTTCCTTTTTTTTTGTAGGAACCGGAACTGCCTTTTCCAAAACAAATTTTCAGACAAATCTTTTAATCATTAAAGGCCAAGACCATCTTGTAGTTGATTGTGGCACGCTTTTTTCTTACGCCTGGGAAAATATTTACAATTCAAAAATCACTGAAATAAAAAATCTTCTGCTCACACATCCGCACGCAGATCACATTGGCGGAATTGAAGAGCTGGCACTAGTCGGCCGATACGTAAAAAAATCAAAATTAAACCTGATTATCACGGACGAATTCAAGAAAAAACTCTGGAACGAAAGTCTGCGCGGTGGCTGCCAGTTCAGCGAAGACGGAAAAATGACTTTTGACCACTATTTTAATCAAATTAAACCCGAACTTTTGTGCAAAAAACCGTATCCAGTCTACGAAACAAACATCGGAAGCATAAATTTAAAACTTTTCAGGACATTTCACGTCACCACCAGACCAAATTCCTACAAAAATTCACAATATTCGGTGGGCCTGATTGTTGACGACAAAATTTTATTCACCGGCGACACTCAATTCAAGCCAGAACAATTAAAATGGCTCAGTTCAAAATATAATCTTCAGTACATTTTCCACGATTGCGACCTTTCCGGCTATTCCAAGGGCGTTCACGCCACCTACGACCAGCTAAAAACCCTCGATTCCGAAACAAAAAACAAAATGTACCTTTGCCACTACAACAATGACGCAAAAAAAATCGACTGTACCACTGACGGTTTCGCCGGATTTGCAAAAAGTGGCATTTACTATTGTTTCGATTAATTTTTTCTTAATTTTCCGGGCGTTACCGCCGTGCCGGCGGTCGGGCCTTCCGCAGTTTGCTAACGCGCAAGGTCCTCGGCGTGCAAATAGCACACCTGCGGGCCTCGGCTTCGTTTTTTGAAAAAAACTTCGCCGCTGCTCCACGCCCTAACGCAAGTTCCACCCAAAAAAAAGCCTGCCGAAATTAATCAGCAGGCCCCGCAAAAAATGTCCCAGATGCGATTTGAACGCACTACCTGCCGCTTAGGAGGCGGCCGCTCTATCCAAGTGAGCTACAGGGACTTATCAAAATCTTTTATTTATTTTATCAAAAATTATAAAAAAAGTCTTTTATTTGCAAGGAAACCTCCAAAAATCGCAATTTCCAGAGATTCCTTCAAATTAAAACTTAAAAAAGCCCAGAAATCACACCGTTGTCATCAACGTCAATGTCCAGTGCAGCCGGCGATTTTGGCAACCCCGGCATTGTCATAATGTCACCGGCAAGAGCAACAACAAAACCGGCGCCGGCATAAAGCTGAACATCCCGAACCGGGAACGTATAACCAGATGGCGCACCAATAAGTTTTGGGTCATGGCTAATAGAATTCTGAGTTTTTGCAATGCACACCGGAAGTTTTCCGTAACCATTTTCTTCAAAAGTCTTAAGTTTTTTAAGCGCTGCAGAATCAAATTCAACATCTTTTGCACGGTAAATTTCAGTTGCAATCTTCTTAATTTTTTCCGTGAGCGGCAAATCAAGGTCATACAAAGGTTTATAAGCGGACTTTCCACTTTCAGCAATTTCTGCAACTTTAGAAGCAAGTTCCTTTGTACCTTCGCTACCCTTACCCCAACCTTCAGAAAGCACTGCAACGGCACCGTTTTCCTTACAAAGTTTTTCAAGAAGCGCAATTTCTTCGTCAGTATCAGTAACAAATTTATTTACCGCAACAACCGCCGGCAACCCGAATTTTGCAATATTTTCTATGTGAGTTTTAAGATTTGCAAAACCTTTTTCCAGCGCGGCACAATCCGGTTTAGAAAGATCTGCTTTTGCAAC
The DNA here is from genome assembly GCA_963638805.1 of Anaerobutyricum sp. Lineage (GTDB taxonomy): Bacteria > Spirochaetota > Spirochaetia > Treponematales > Treponemataceae > Treponema_D. The sequence goes on along the minus strand of CAVHTI010000061.1, from coordinate 11,013 downwards.
TCCGCCGTGCATTTTCAAGGCTCGGATAGTAGCAACAATCACAACTGCATCAGGTTTAAGCCCCGCAGAACGACATTTTATATCAAGGAATTTTTCAGCACCAAGGTCAGCGGCAAATCCAGCTTCCGTAACAACAAAATCGGCAGAAGCAAGCGCGCACAGTGTCGCATTCACAGAATTACATCCGTGCGCAATATTTGCAAAAGGTCCGCCATGAACAAACGCCGGATTTTTTTCCAGAGTTTGCACAAGATTCGGCCGGATTGCATCTTTCAAAAGAGCCGCAACGGCGCCGGTACACTTCAATTCACCAAATTTTACATTTTCCTTGTTGTAATTTTGCGCAATCACAATTTTGTCCAGACGTTCTTTTAATTCAGAAATCGTCTTAGAAAGACAAACAATCGCCATAATTTCAGATGCAACCGCAATTGTAAAATGATCTTCGCGAGGCACGCCCTGCATACGGCCACCAAGTCCAATCACAATATTTCGCAGTGCGCGGTCATTCAAATCCACACAGCGCTTCCAGGAAATTGTGCGCGGATCAATATTCAAAGCGTTTCCCTGCTGAATATGATTGTCAATCAACGCAGAAATCAAATTGTTTGCAATAGAAATCGCGTGAATATCCCCCGTAAAATGCAAATTTATATCTTCCATAGGAACAATCTGAGCGTAACCGCCACCACAAGCACCGCCCTTTACGCCAAAACATGGTCCAAGAGAAGGTTCACGCAACGCAACCACAGTTTTCTTCCCAATCTTATTAAGACCGTCCGCAAGTCCAATAGAAACCGTCGATTTTCCCTCTCCGGCCGCCGTTGGAGTAACCGCCGTAACCAGAATAAGTTTACCTGGCTTTTCTGCCGCCTTTTTCTGAAGAGCCTTTAATTCTTCAAAAGTAATTTTTGCCTTGTAAGGACCATACTGTTCAAGCTGATTTTCCAAAATTCCAATTTTTGCCGCAATTTTTGTAATAGGTTCCATCACATTTTTTTGAGCAATTTCAATATCCGTCATTTTGACCCCCAGATTTTATCCTTACATTTTAATCCAAAACGCCAATTTTCTCCACAACATACAAAAATTCCTGGGCCAATGCCAAGTCCAACGGCTGTTCCGCAGTTCACTCATGTTCAAAGTCCTCGGCGCACAAATGGTGCGCTTCGTTATTTGAAAAAAACTTCGCCGCTGCTCCATAGCCGGGCCTAAAATACCGTGTAAAAAATTCTTCAAATTTAATCTTGAAATTACAAGAAAATTAGTTCAATATTTCAATACAAACAAAAATTTGTTATAAGTTTTATTTCCAATTCTAAATAAAAAAATTATTGATATAATGATAATTATTGGCGCTGTCCAAAATGTAATGCAACCGTCAAAACTAGACGAACGTCATCCCGCACTTGTTTCGGGATCTCGCTGTAAAACGGTGACGGCATAACTTAAGGGAGCCTCTAAAAATTGCAATTTTTAGAGGCAACTTTGAAATCGCGACGTTTTAATTCGTGCTATATCAACGAATTAAAACTCGCAGGCATCTCTGGAAAATCATTGAAAATGATTTTTTAGAGATGGCCTTAAAGGGCAGCAGAAATTTTTGTTTGAATTTTACAAGGGGAAAGACATGGAACCAAAAATCAGCGTAGTAATACCTGTTTACAATGTTGAAAAATATCTTCCATTGTGCGTTAACAGCATACTTTCTCAAACTTACAAAAATCTGGAAATCATACTTGTGGACGACGGTTCCCCAGATGGTTGCCCCGCCCTCTGCGATTCATTTGCTCAAAAAGATTCAAGAATTTTCGTTGTTCATAAACAAAACGGTGGCATTTCTGATGCTCGCAACGCCGGAATTGAAGCCGCAACTGGTGAATATATTTCTTTTGTTGACCCAGACGATTACGTAGAAAACGATTACATTGAATATCTTTACAGTCTTATAAAAAAATATGATTGCAAAATGTCACTCTGCCAGCACACAGTAAAATTTAAGGGCGGGAACGAAATCTGCTACGGAAAAGATGGCGACGCACTTTTGACTTCAAAAGAATGCCTTGAACGAATGCTTTACAACGACGTAATTGACACTTCCTGCTGGGCAAAACTTTTTAGTGCAGACATTGCAAAGAAATTTTCGTATCCAAAAGGAAAACTTTTTGAAGACATCGGCACAGTCTACAAACTTTTTATAGAAAGCCAGAATATTGCCTGCGGTTGGCAAAGCAAATATTTTTACATAATGCGACCAAAATCTATTGTGCACTGCGACTTTAATCCTCACAAACTGGATTTACTGGAAATGACAGACTCAATGGCAAACGACGTGCGCGCAACATTCCCAGACCTGGAAAAAGCCGTTTTGCGTCGCCAGGTTTATGCAAGATTCAGCACATTAAACCAAATGCTGCGCGTAAAAGAAAAAAAATACAAAAAAATCCGCAAAGAAATAATAAAATACATCCGCGCAAACCAAAAAGCCATTCTTTCAGACCCAAAAATCCCGCGCCGCGACCGCGTTGCCGTTTTTATGCTGAACCGCGGTTTTATTTTTTACAAATTTGTCCTAAAAATCTGGAAAAAAAGCCGTTAATTCATTTCAGCGTCCGTCGCCACTCTCGGTGTCATGCTGAATTTATTTCAGCATCTTTTGTACAATAGATTCTGAGACGAGCTCAGAATGACGGACTTGTGACTTAGAATGACGGTACGAAGCGCGACAAAAAAAATACACAGAAAATAATAAAAATCAGGAGAAAAAAATGGATGAAGATGAACTTAATAAACTTCAAGAAGAATTTATAAAAGATGCTTTTTTTAGAAGTGCCTGGCTAGATACCTCACAACATGTAAAAATCTATAAGAAGGAAGCGGACGAAAATACAAAAAAACAATTCAGAGCTTTTCTAAAGGAACGTTCCTACGAAATTGTAAAAGCCTACCAAGACAAAGATGAAAAAATTGACCATTCAAAACATTTAAAATTTCTTCAGAAGTTTTTTAACGACGTAAAGAAATCTGAATTTAAAGACAAAATAGATTTTTCTTTTGGCAGGGCCCAAAAACTTGTAAACGTTCTTCTAAAATATTACTGGTGTGCCGGCAAACTAAAACAAGAACCAGCGCATATGCCATTAGATCGTTATATTCTTAACGCATTAGGCCAAAAAGATAAATGGACTGATATGAAAGAAAAAGCCTATCCAGAATACATCAAAATAGCCCGTGAAAAAGCAGAACCAGAAGGAATATCCCTTGCAGAATGGGAATTAAAAACCTTTAGAGACAAGTAAAAATGATGGGACATCTAAAAATTAATGTAACGGGCCTGTGTAAAAAAAATCTATGTCATGCTGAATTTATTTCAGCATCTTTTGTACAATAGATTCTGAGACGAGCTCAGAATGACGGACTTGTGGCTTAGAATGACAAGGCGTTTCACGTCATCACATTGGACTTTCTAGAAGTGATGTAAAACGCACCCTTACTTCCTAAAAATGTACAGACTATTTTATTTTCCGCAATTAGAACAAAATCTTGTTCCTGCAGGATTCATTGCCCCACACTTTGGACATATCCAGGAGTCACATTCTGTTTGTTCAGACATATCAGTTTCAGAAGATATATCACTTTCAGAATTTGAAGTTTCTTTCTGTACTGAGTTTTCTGAAGATTCTGAATTTTTTTCTGATTGGTTAGTTTGTGGTTCTAAATTTTTCTTTATTTCAGATAATGTTGCATCCATTTTTTCTAGGTGAGTATGTATTGAAATAAAAATTAAAATAGGTCCACCTATTATTGTTGCTATAAAAAATCCTACAAACAAACCTACAATAAATCCTAAACTTCCCCAAGCTCCAGCTGAATCGTTATGCCCCCACTTGATAGCAAAAGTTATGGCACCTGCTACAGCATACGCAATAATAATAAGCAGCAAAAATACAGAAACTAAAATTCTGTAAAATTTCTTCATAAAATTTTACCCCTTAAAATAGATTTTAAATTCACTATACAAAAAAAAAGTGGTTAGTCAAATTTTCTTTTTTGGACTTTTGCGCAAAGGATTGTAGGGGCACGCGAAGCGTGAACACGGACGGCGGGGCTGGTGATTTTTGATTTTTTGAGAGGAATTTGCGGTTTACCGTCAATTTTGGGTTTGTAAAAGAAAATAAAACGCCGGCCGGGTTTGGAGCGAACAGCGGAACCCCGCAAAGCCTGGCCGGCACGAAGTGCCGTGTGCGCCCAAATGATGAAAAATCAAAATGTTAAGGGCATCTCTAAAAATTGCAATTTTTAGAGTCTCTCTTAAACAATTGGGCAGGAAAAATTATTTTGGGCGGACGCCGGTAAGGGCAAAAATTACCCATTCGGCAATGTGGGTGGTGTGGTCGCCGATTCTTTCTATGTACTTTGCAATCAGCAGGTAGTCTAAAATCTGTTCGCCTTCGTCCGTGTGTTTAATTTTGTCCACTAAATCTTTTTTGATTGTGTGGTACAAGTTGTCAATGACGTCGTCGTGGGCAATAACATTCTGAGCAAGGTTGTAATCTTTGTTTATGTAAGACTGAATGCTGTCGTGCAACATCTGGATAATTTCCGTGGACATTTGAGTTATTTCGTTCATTTTGCCGTATTTGCAGTCCGGAACGTTTAAAACCAGGTCGCCAATGTCTGCAGCGTGGTCGCCAATTCTTTCCATATCGGTAATCATTTTTAGTGCGGCGGTAATAAGGCGCAAATCGGTTGCCATTGGCTGTTGCTGCAACAAAAGTTTCATACATTGCGCTTCTATATCCCGTTCCATTTCGTCAATTTGTTCGTCATTTGCGCCGACGGTTTTTGCAGCGTCTGTGTCGCGTCCCATCAAAGCCAGCATTGAACTTTCAATGGCAATTTCCACAAGTTTTCCCATTGAAATTATGCTATTGTTCAGTTTTTTCAACTCTTCTTCATATTTTTCACGCATTTTTTTTGCTCCCGCTTTTAACTTTAAGATTCAGAAAAATCACAAAATATCAGCCAAAACGGCCCGTAATATAATCTTCCGTCTTTTTCTGTTTTGGCATGCTGAAAATCTGTTCAGTGTCGCCGGCTTCAATAATTTCGCCAAGCAAAAAGAAAACCGTCTTATCGCTGATTCGTACGGCCTGCTGCATATTGTGAGTAACAATTACAATTGTGTATTTTTCTTTTAATTGCATTACACAGTCTTCAATTTTGGAAGTTGAAATTGGGTCCAGGGCGGAAGTTGGCTCGTCCATCAACAAAATATCCGGCTGGACTGCAAGCGCACGGGCAATGCAAAGTCGCTGCTGCTGACCGCCACTCAAGGCAAGCGCAGATTTTTTCAGATTGTCTTTGAATTCGTCCCAGATTGCAGCATTTCGCAGTGAATTTTCTACAATTTCGTCCAGAACGGCCTTCTTTTTAATTCCGTGAGTTCTAGGACCAAACGCAATATTGTCGTAAATGCTCATTGGAAAAGGATTCGGCTTTTGAAAAACCATTCCGACTTTTTTGCGCAATTCATTTACATCCTGATGAGAATCAAGAATATTTATAAAATTGTCCCTGTCATCAGATTTTTCGCCGTTAGTTGAATCATTAATTAAAATCTGACCTGTAATTTTGCAGCCTTCGACCATATCATTCATACGGTTGATTGACTTTAACAAAGTAGATTTTCCGCAGCCAGAAGGGCCAATAAATGCCGTGATTTCATGCTCTTTCATATCAAGATTAATATTTTTTAACGCATGAAAATCCCCGTAATAAAGATCCAGATTTTGAATTTTAATTTTATCCATTATTTCTTATTCCCTATTTTCTTAGCAATTAATTCAGAAAGACCGTTTATTGCAATTACAAAAATCAAAAGTACAACCGCCGTTGCAAAGGCCTGATTTGTATGCAAACCTTCTGAACTCAAAACATACATATGAACCGCAAGCGTTCGCCCCGATGCAAAAACATTTTCCGGAATTTGAGCAACCGTGCCGGCCGTATAAATCAAAGCCGCAGTTTCGCCAACTACACGACCAGTTGCAAGAATTATTCCGCTCAAAATTCCAGGAACGGCATCCGGCAAAACAATTTTAAAAACCGTACGAAGTTTTCCCGCTCCAAGTCCAAAACTTCCTTCCCGGAAACTATCAGGCACGGCAAGCAGCGCTTCTTCCGTCGTCCTCATAATTACCGGCAAAATCATAATTGCCACAGTGCAACTTCCCGCAAGTAGCGAATATCCCCAGTGCAAAGTGCCAACAAACAGCAACATTCCAAAAAGACCGTAGATAATTGAAGGAATTCCCGTCAAAGTTTCCGTGGTCATTCGCACAACTTTTACAAATTTATTTCCCTTTTTTGCATATTCAACAAGATAAATTGCCGAACCAATTCCAAGCGGACAGGCAATCGCAAGTGCCAGAATCGTCATCAGCAAAGTATTTACAAGGGCCGGTATAACAGAACAGTTTTCGGAAGTATATTTCAAACTGAACAAATCTTTATTCAAATACGGCACGCCTTTTATCATGATGTAGGCAAGCATAAAAATCAAAATTCCCAAAGTGATTGCGGCGCACACAAATACTAAAGTTCGCACTACCAGTGATTTTATTTTTCTGGAAGTTGCGCCAGGCGAAGCCTGTCGCCGGGCTTTTCGCACTTCGCTACCGCTCATCGTCCTCGTCGCTGCGCTCCTGCGGTCGACTAAAGGTGCTACAATCCCTAACTCATTTTCTTTTATTGACAATTCCATAAATACCTCCGATGAAAAATCCTAAAAAAGTAAAAAATTATGCCTTGCCTTTGTTTTTTACAACGTTAAAACTCAAGTTTATAAGTAAAATAAACACAAACAGAACAACACCGGTGGCAATCAATGCTTCGCGGTGCAAATCAGTTGCGTATCCCATTTCTATTACAATATTTGCAGTCAAAGTTCTTACGCCTTTTATCAAAGAATTTGGCAGCCTTGCCTGGTTTCCGGCAACCATAATTACCGCCATAGTTTCGCCAATTGCACGGCCAATTCCAAGAATAATTCCCGCCATAATCCCAGATTTTGCGGCCGGCAGACTTGCCTTAAAAACCGCCCGTTCATGACTCGCGCCCAACGCTCTGGCGCCTTCGTAATAACTTTCTGGCACGGCATTCAAACTACTTTCCGAAACGCTGATAATCGTCGGCAAAATCATCATTCCAAGCAAAATAGAAGCGGTAAGAATTGAAGAACCATTACCGCCAAAAACATTACGTACAAAGGGAACAATTATCATCAAGCCAAAAAAGCCGTATACAACGCTTGGAATTCCGGCCAAAAGTGCAATTGCCGGTTTTAAGATTTTATGCAGCCATTCAGGACAAAATTTTGAAAGAAAAACGGCCGTCATCAGCCCAATTGGAACTCCAATTATAATTGCGCCGGCCGTTACATAAAGACTTCCCACAATCATCGGGAAAATTCCATACAAATCGTTGCCCGGCTTCCACTTTGTGCCAAAAAGAAAATTTGTGAGCCCGATTTTGTGAACCGCAGGAATTCCGTTTGCAAACAAAAATATGCAGATCATCAATACCGCCAGAATACTGAAGCCTGCTGCCATCAAAAATATAATTTCCCAGATTTTCTCTTTTATTTTCATTTTTACTTCCATGGGCGGAATTTTTATTTTCCGCCCGTGTAAAATTTTTAAGGAAGAGGATTTAATTTCCCCTTCCTTCCAGAAAGTTTTAGTTCAGTTCACTCCATTTTGTAACGTTACCTGTGAATACTGATTCTACCTGTGCTTTAGTAAGTCCAGTTGCAGGATTTGCCTTGTTTACAACTACTGCAATACCGTCCATTGCAATTGTAACTTCGTTCAAACCTTTTGCTTTTTCTGATTCTTTAAGAGCACGGCTTGCCATACCAATATCACAAGTTCCATTAGCAGCATTTGTAACACCTGTTGTTGAATCTGAAGTCTGAAGTTCAATCTGAACATTTGAATTTACAGATTTATAAGCTTCTATCAGTTTTTCCATTACCGGTGAAACAGAAGATGAACCTGATACTACAACTTTTCCTGAAGCCTGGTTTGAAACAAAATCAGCACCATCTGCAACCTTAATGTACTTGTTTGCAGAAATGATATTCTGACCTTCTTTACTCAAAATATAATTTTCAAAATCCTGTGCAGCTTCAGAAAGCTGGTCTTTAACAGCAATATTAAAAGGACGACTGATTTTATAACTTGCATTGTTGATGTTTGCGACAGTTGCTTCGGCACCGTCAATCTTGAGAGCCTTAACAGAATCATTTAACGAACCAAGAGAAACATAACCAATAGCATATTTATCGCCGGCAACAGTTGTAAGCATTACAGCCGTAGAGTTTGTAATAGAAGCATCATCAGTCGTGTAATCGACCTTTTTACCAGTCGAATCCTTCTTTTCAATACCAAAAAGTTCAATAAATGCACCACGAGTTCCAGAACCCTCTTCTCTGCTCAAAACAGAAATTGCAGAATTTTCGTTCCATGAACTTTTAACTTCCTTCTTTGCACAAGAAACTGTGCCCAAAACCATTGCAACAACTGCAACAACACTCAAAACTGTTCTTTTCATAAGATTTTCTCCTTTTCTTATATCAACTCAAACTCGCACGCGAGATTTTTTCATTTCCGATTACCGATTTTTTACATCAGCACTCTTTTTTTATCTTTCGTGAATTAAATTAATTTAAGTCTGTGAAAATTTGGGGAAGTTTATGTTAAATAAACGTTAAGTGTTCCGCGATTTTTCGCGCCATATTGCGTCTCTGCTTTTTTTTTGTATAGTATATTAAAGGAGTACTTTTATGAAAAAATTATTTTTAAGCCTTGCAGCCATAATTGTCGGTTCATTTATGTTTGCTGCAACATCTTCAAAAGATTTACTTTTAGGCACTTACGACTTTGCAACAGTTCCAAGTGCAAATTGGGAAGTTTTCGATGCAGTTTTCACAAACATCGACACAATTGGCGAAGAATACACATTCGCCGGTGGATTCAAAGTAAAAATCCTTCTTGGATATTCTCGCTATGATTTTACCTGCACAGTAAAAAATGGCGCAGACGATTTCACTGTTGAACTTTCAAATGTTTGTTCTTACGCCATAGATAAAAATGGAAACAAACTCAAAAATGCAAAAGAAATGGCAACTTCAGAAAGCGTAGCCTCACAATATGCAGCGCAAATGAAAACTGAAATTAAAAACCGCATCGACAATTTCGTTAAAAACGGAAACACAGAAGAAGCTTACACAACGCTCATAACAAGTCCTGCAGTCGTTAATACAATTTCAAAATCAATGAGTGACCTGGCAATGAAAAAATTTGTAGAAGCAAACATTAACGGCAAAAAAGTTTCTTTTGACGTAACACTTTCTTCAGTTGACGAAAATAAAAATCCTATCACTGACGAAATTATGCCACTCGCTTACAAAGCAATCGGTACAGTTCAGGTTTTTAAAGATTATGTCCTCGGTGCTATTCCAGTTACAGCACCATATTCAATTTACATCTACAGCAACAACGATAAATTGCTTACAACAAAAATCGGTGCAACCTACACTGTAAACGGAACTGCAAATTTAAATCAAATCGGTTCTGGAATGACAAAATTCTGGATCTACTCGGTTGATGAAGAGTAGTTTTGTATAAATACGTCGCGTCAAGACACGCTTTCGCTTAAGGTCTTGACATCGCCGTTTTGAAGGTATTTTTACACCTTCAATTAAAAACTCCTGCAAATCAAAAACTGCAGGAGTTTTTTTTTCTCGTCAAAAATCAGCGAAAAATCCCAAAATTATTAATTTTCGCAATTACGAACAACTCTAAAACCAATGCTGGAACTTCGGCCCCGCGGATTTAAATTCATCCGAAAAGCAACAGAGGCGCGCTTGGCATTGACGTTCCAGCTGCCACCGCGTCCAACACGATAATTTCCTGAATCCGGACCTAAAGGATTATCAACCGTCTCACTGCTAATGTCATCAAAAATATCCCAGCACCATTCAAAAACATTTCCGCTCATATCATAAAGCCCAAGAACATTCGCAGCCTTTAGTCCAACCTCATGAGTTCCACAGCCATCCGCAGAAGTTGTAGAATCCTTTTTGGATGTCGTGCCGTCCTTGTTGTTGTAACAATACCAGCCAACAGAATCCAACGCAGAATTAAAATTCGAATCATACTTAGTCCCAGAATCAGTATCAATTCCACTAAAAATATAGTTCCAATCCGCCGTTGAAGGATTATTTCCACCGTGAGCAGCATATTCCCACTCTGCTTCCGTTGGCAATCTGTAACCATTTTGACTCAAATCACAAGTAACATCCGCAAAAACTATATGATTTTCTTCAACTTCAGGATTTTCAATTTTATAAACAGCGTTCAAACCTTCTTTTTCACTTCTTGCATTGCAATAAAAAACCGCATCGTACCAAGTGACATTTTCTACAGGCCGCTTACCATAATCACTTCCAAAATTAACGCCGTAAACATCTTTATTTTCCTCAGTACAACAAGAAGGATTTGCTTCAAGACCATATTCTTTGCTAGATTCCTCTTCATCAGATTTTACAAACACCACAACATTCTGATTTTCCATCACAGATTCATATTCAGCCTGAGTAATTTCATACTTACTCATCAAAAAATCATCCAAAGACACAGTGCGACCTTCAACAAAAACGCCTTCAAAATGATCAGAAAGCTTTTCACCCTTCACAGTTCCACCAAGAATTTTCACAAAGCCTTCCGAAGCATCATTTTCTGCAATTTTTACCTTAATGACAGTTTCATCAAGCTGATTATCACTCACATCTAGTGCCTTAAAATAAAACGTATAATAAATATTTGTAGAATTAGCATCAAAAGTATAAGAATCGCCAGTTATGACCTGGAATAGTCAATATTAGTTCAGTGCCTAAATACCCTAAATTTATTTAAGCGACAGTTTTTACAGCTGCCATCTTTTTTC
>CAVHTI010000060.1:0-15247 GCA_963638805.1 Anaerobutyricum sp. | reverse complement strand
ACATTAATCAATATGATTGGTGCCGAAAATTGGTATCTTACAGAAGGGGATTTAAAAGGTGCAATTTACGAAGAAATTCTTGAAAGAAACGGTTCAGATTCAAAATCTGGTGCAGGCCAATACTTTACTCCCCGTTCTTTAATTTCTGCCATGGTTGATGTTGTAGATCCTCAGGTTACAGAAACAGTTGCAGACCCTGCCTGTGGAACCGGTGGCTTCCTTCTTGCAGCATTTGAACACATGAAAAAGCAAACCAATGATGCCAAAAAACTTACAGATTTAAGAACAAATAAACTGAGCGGCGCAGATATTACTCCGCTTGTAGTAACCCTTGCCAGCATGAACCTTTATTTACACGACATTGGTTCTGAAACTACACCAATTAAATGTATGGACTCTTTGGAAAAACAGCCCGAACATCTTGTTGATGTAATTCTTGCAAATCCGCCATTTGGTGAACGCCCAGAAGGTGCATCAGATATTTCTGCAATGCGCGATGACTTAATTGTAGCCACAAAAAACAATCAGCTGAACTTTTTGCAGCACATAATGAAAATGCTAAAACCAAAAGGAAGAGCCGGAGTTGTTGTTCCAGATAACGTACTTTTTGAAGACGGAGCTGGCGAAAAAATCCGTAAAGAACTGCTTAAAAACTATAACCTTCACACAATTCTGCGCCTACCTTCAGGAATTTTTTATGCAAACGGCGTAAAGGCAAATGTACTTTTCTTTGAAAACGGAAGCCCTACAAAAGAAATCTACTTCTACGATTACCGCATTGGAATCCATCACACATTAAAACGAAATCAGATGACCCGTGAACACCTTCAAGACTTTGTAGACTGTTACTGTTCAGGCCATATGCAAGACCGAAAAGAAACCTGGAACGAAGAAGAAAATCCAAACGGCCGCTGGCGTAAATATTCAGTAGAAGAAATTCTTGCCCGCGATAAAACAAGCCTTGATATTAAGTGGATTAAAGATGAAGAAGAAATCCTTCCGCTTGAAGAACTTTTAAAAGGAATTGATGAAAGCCAGGCAGAAATTTCCAAAGCAACAGCAATCCTTAAAGATTTACTCAAAAATGTAAAAGATGACATTAGCAAGGATGCCGAATAATGAACACAAAACACTTAAAGGCAAAAATACTAGATTTAGCAATCCGCGGAAAACTTGTGCCTCAGAATTTTTCTGAAGGCAACGCTAGCGATTTATTAAAAAAAATTAGAGAAGAAAAAGGAGGGGAAAGCCTTCCCCTCGCTCCAGAGCGCAAGCACTCTTCCGCTACCCCTTCTGCGGGCTCAAACGCCGCCCGCAACGCCCGCTCAAAAAAATCCACATTTATAATTAAAGATAGCGACGGCAGACATTACGAACACTTTGCAGACGGAAGTCAAAAAGATATAGAAGATGAAATCCCCTTTGAGCTTCCGGAGAACTGGTGCTGGTGTAGAATATGTACTACTTGCAATGTAGTTATGGGCTCATCTCCTGAAGGTGATTCAATCAATGAAAAATCTGATGGAATGGAATTTCATCAAGGAAAAATCTATTTCACAGATAAATATTTACAAAAAGGTAATAATTTTACTTCACAGATAACTAAGATTGCACCGAAAGACTCTTTATTATTATGCGTGCGTGCTCCTGTCGGAACAGTAAATATTACAAAAAGAGAAATTTGTATTGGTAGAGGATTATGTGCAATTATTCCACAGTATGCAATTTGCCCTGATTTTTGGTTTTATTGGATACAATGCTTAAAAACTGATTTTGAACAGAAAGCAACAGGTACAACTTTTAAGGCAATATCAGTTGAAGTGGTAAAAAATCAATTATTCCCTCTCCCCCCACTCGCCGAACAGCAGCGCATTGTAGCAAAAATTGAACAAATCTTTGCCCAGCTAAATGCATTAGAAAAATCACTAGGAGAATAAGGTGGAAAAATAAGGTGTCATAAGATGCTCAAATAAATTCAGCATGACAATTTGCTGATTGTGTGCGGACGAAATTGCAATTTATCAGTCAAAAGATGGTCAGACTAAAATTGATGTACGATAAAAAGGCTATGCCTTAGATGACAAGCGGTTAAAAGATTTAGGCGGCGGAGATTACTGGAAAGAACTTTTAGACCGAATCCGCGACATTCGTTCAACTGAAAAAGTTATGTACCGTCAGGTGTTGGATTTGTATGCCACAAGTGCTAATTACGACTGTAAGTACAGGTGACGTTTTGACAGAGTAAGTGACACCTGGTAACAAGTAAGTGACATTTTTCAGGGGGTTTTAGGGGGAAGCTTTGCGTCCCCCTAGGAGAAGGGGTAGCGAACAACAAAGTGCGAGCGTGGGGAAGGCTTTCCCCTCCTTACTTTTCTTCATACAACTGGCTCCAGGAAGTCACGGATTGTTTTTTGAATATCAAACTATAATCAAATGGGGAATTTTCATTTTCGGTTATTCTTTTTGCGTTGAATTATTATTACAAGAAAAAAGAATAAACAAAAAAAAGAGCAAAGACAAAATATATTTCGTTTTTATCATTATAAAATCCTTATGTCACCAGAATACCTGTAAATTATTAAATTCTGATGACAAAATTATAACATTAATTAACATTGAAATCCTCTCAGCCCTTAAAAAATGTAACTTTCACCCACCTTCAGGCCCTAAAAAATGTAAAATTTAAAATATGGAACGTTTTATCATCAAAAAATTAAAGGAATGGAAAGATAAACAAAACCGCAAGCCTCTTGTTTTAATGGGTGCCAGACAGGTTGGAAAAACCTGGGTTATGAAAGAATTTGGCAGACAATTTTTCAAAAACACGGCCTACATTTCTTTTTACAATAATTCCTTGGCAAAAAATCTTTTTGAAGAAGATTACGATGTTAAGCGCCTGATCCCGTCTTTGAGCGTTTTATGTGGATTTAATATTACACCAGGCGACACGCTCATTATTTTTGATGAAGTTCAGGAAGCTCCCAAAGCCTTTGAATCTTTAAAATATTTTTGCGAAGAAGCTCCCCAGTATCACATAATTGCGGCAGGTTCACTTTTGGGAGTAGCACTTCACAAGGGCGTTTCTTACCCGGTAGGCAAAGTTGAACTTTTAAATCTTTATCCTTTAAGTTTTACTGAATATTTGTGTGCAGTTGGCGAAAAACCTTTAAGTGATGCTCTGCTTAGTAAAAATTTTTCATTAATCGATTCATTTTCGCAAAAATACATTTATCATCTTAAAAATTATTATTTTGTGGGCGGAATGCCGGAAGTTGTGGAAGCATTCAGAAATCACACGGATTATATTGAAGTTCGGGATTTGCAAAAATCAATTCTTGAGCAATACAAAGGTGATTTTGGTAAGCACACTGACGAAAAAGAACTTGTCCGCATAAATATGATTTGGGACTCTATTCCCATGCAACTTGCAAAAGAAAATAAAAAATTCTTTTTTGGAAAGATAAAAAAGGGTGCTCGTTCAAGTGAATTTGAAGTTGCCATTCAATGGCTCTGCGATTCTGGCCTTGTTTATAAAGTGAACCGCGTTAATGAGCCAAAAGTTCCGCTTGCTTCCTACAAGGATTTTTCTGCCTACAAACTTTTTATTCTGGACACCGGGCTTTTGTGTGCCATGAGTGGCCTGGATGCAAAATCAATTATTAATGGAAACTCTTTGTTTGTTGAGTTTAAAGGTGCCCTTGCAGAGCAATTCGTCTTGCAGGAATTGATTTGTTCCACAAAATACACGCCATATTATTATGTAAACGAAAGTGCCACTTTTAAGCAGGATTTTTTAATCCAAAAAGAAATGAACATTGTCCCAATTGAAGTAAAAGCACAGACAAATGTTCGCTCACAAAGTTTAAAAGCTTTTTATGATAAATATGGGCCACCTCTTTCAGTAAGATTTTCGCTTTTGCCTTATTGTAATCAGGGATGGATGGTAAACATTCCTCTTTACGCCGTGTGTACGTTGTAAAGTTCGCGTGAGGCTATGGAGCACCGGCGAAGGCAGTTTCAACTGCCGAAGCCGAAGCCCGCAGGCGTGCTATCTGCACGCCGAGGACTTTGAGCGCTACCGAAGTGCGGAACAGCCGACCCAAAGCCCGGCGCGAATGAAGAAATAACAATTTTATTGTAGGATTTTTTCGCGGGGCGTGAAATTCTGTGATTTTCGTTGAAATTCGGGCTTTGGGGCACGCCCGTATTGTTGTGTTTTTACAAACTATTAGTGTCAAACTATAACTCAAAAATAGTGCAGTTTAAACTGGAACCTTCCCCCCTCTACCCTCGCAAGAATTCTTTGATTTTTTCTGTCAGTTGCAAAGCCATTTTTTCGTGAGTTTTTTCTGACGGATGCCAGTCCGCGCCGATTCCGTCATTTTCGTCCTGAACCGGAAATTTCACGCTGCAAATTTTGGTATCGCGGAAAATTTCTGTAAATTTTCCAATTGCTTCATCAACTGAATCACAAAGATTTTGGCCCATAACGCCAAGGCAGCACAGGATTTTTGCGTTTGGACTTCGGCGGTGAATTGCTTCCAGAAACTGCTCGTAACAGCACACAAATGCGACTCTTCTTTCTTCAACCTCGCGTACAAAACTTGCATCATTCGTTCCAAGATGAATAATCACCAGATCCGGGCTGAATTTTTTTTCGTCCCAAACTTCAGGTTCTTTTTTCATTCTCATGGCCAAAGATTTATCCGTGTACGGCCAGATTCCCGGCATTACAACTTCAACGTTCGGAACATTCACCGTTTCATCAACATATTTTGACGTAATTCCAATTCCGCTCCAGCTGCAATATTCAAATTCCGCGCCCAGAGCCTTTGCAGTTTTAAAAGCGTAAGATTTATCTGCCCGCTGCTGTGCCGTCGTAAAGGTATCTTTGTTAAAAACGCCTTCAATTCCGTAACCGCAGGTAATTGAATCGCCAATAATTTCAATTTTCAGTTTTTGTTCACGTTTTTTGCCAGATTCAGCCGGCGCCTTAACCTGTTTTCCGTCAATTTCAAGAAAATTAAATCCCGCCGTACCAAAATTAACTTCGCTCAGTTTTAAAACTTTTATCACAACAGTTTTTTCAACCGGACTTTCAAACAAAACGACTTTTTCTTCCGCTTTTTTCAAAATTTTCTTGGCAAAAGAACTTTCATCAAAATTTTCCCAAAAAGATTCGGCCTTATAATCACTTTCAGAAGCAATTTCCTTAACATAAATGCCAAGCACGGGCTTATTTTCTTCCGACCAGAATTCAGTATCGCTGGAAATTTGCAAAGCACACGACTTTCCGGTCATACAAACTTCAAATCCACTCGCCGAAAAATCAAAATAGCGCTTTCCGTCAACATCCGAATGTCGTCCGTACCAAACCAAATCTTCCGCAAAAATTTTATTCATTTTTTTCAAAGCTCCACAATTTTTAGAATTTTTATTCGGGCGTACCCCGCTTGCAGCGGGTCAGGCTTTCCGCACTTCGCCGACTAACCGCGGCTCATCCACTTCGCGCGACAGCCCCATAACGTGAATTTTTAGACAGCCCTTAACACGGTCGGTCGCGCTCGGGACTGCTTCGCAGGTGCTACAATCCTTTACGCAAAGTGCCGTGTTGTTTATTCTGCGCGGCCAAGTTCAAATGCTTTCTGATTCAATTCAAGAAATTTTGGCGGAACGTTCGCTTTTATGCCAGCCTGCCATACTTCATCAGAAATTTCCGGAAAACTTTTAGAAAGACAGCCCATTAACGCAATGTTCACGGCCTTAGAAGAACCTGCTCTGTTCGCAATTTCCAAAAACTCACGGGCATCAACTTTTATGCCTTTTGCCCTCATTTTTTCAATCAGATTTTCAGGATATTCCATCGCGCCGGTAATCACGGGCATTGGTTCCATTTCCTGGGTATTTACAATAATTTTTCCGTCCGGTTTTAAATATTCAATCCAGCGTGCCGCTTCAAGTTGTTCAAAGGCAAGAATCAAATCGGCTTCACCTTTATCAATTACCGGCGAATAAACTTTATCGCCAAACCGAACGTAAGTTACAACACTTCCGCCACGCTGGCTCATTCCGTGAATTTCGCTCACTTTTACGTCAAATCCCTGATTAACCAGAACCCAGCCTAAAAGTTTGCTGGCAAGCAGTGTTCCCTGTCCGCCAACGCCTACAATCATTATATTTTTTACCATAATTTTACCTTCAGCCTATCTTTTGATTGAATCAAACTTGCACATTTGAGTACACATTCCGCAGCCAGTACACTGAGTTGCGTCAATTTCAGCTTTTTTGTCCTTGAATGCAATTGCCGGACAACCAATTTTCATACACATTTTGCAGCCTTTGCATTTTTCTTTTTCAACGTGCAGCGACGGTTCGTGCACAGTTCCTTTTATCATAACGCAAGGTCGTCTACTAATAATTATGCTCGGTTCTTCTGCGGCAAGTTCTTCTTTTAAAACTTTTTCCACATTTTCAATCTGATAAGGATCTACAACCGTAACGCGATTAAAACCAAGCGCACGGCATAAAGCTTCAAGATTAACTTTGCCGGCCGGTTCCCCGCGCAAATTCTTTCCCGTCGTAGGATTCTGCTGATGTCCCGTCATACCGGTTATTGAATTGTCCAGAATAATCACGGTTGAATTCGTCATATTGTAAGAAATATCACAAATTCCCGTCATTCCTGAATGCATAAAAGTAGAATCGCCGATTACGCCAACGCTGTTTTTTTCGCCAACAGCACCCATTGCTTTATTAAATCCGTGAAGTCCCGAACAGGAAGCGCCCATACAAACGTTCAAGTCCATTGCATTCAGCGGAGCAACGGCACCAAGCGTGTAACAACCAATATCGCCGTAAACCATAGTTTTATTTTTACTCAAAACATAGAAAATTCCGCGATGAGGACATCCTGCGCACATTACTGGCGGACGTGGCGGTATATTTTCTTCAGGTTTTAAAATCTGCGGAAGAGGTTTTCCTACACATTCACGAATCAAATTCTGAGAAAATTCCCCGCAAACCGGGAACGTATCTTTTCCATGAACTTTTAATCCCAGAGTTTTACAGTAATTTTCAATAATCGGATCCAGTTCTTCCAAAACGTAAAGTTCATCAACTTTTGAAGCAAAATCAGTAATCAGTTTTACCGGCAACGGATAAACCATTCCAAGTTTTAGAATGCTTACACTGTCGCCCCAAACTTCTTTTGCATACTGATAGCTTGTTGATGACGTTATAACCCCGATTTTTTTGCCGTCAGACAAAGTTTTTGCCATTTCCACGCGGTTCAAACTGCAAGTTTCTGCCCACTGTGACAAATCTTTTGTGCGCTGCTCTACTCTGACGTGCGCATCACGGCTATTTTTTGTCATCATAACTTTTGTGACATCTTTTTTATAAGGCACCTGCTCAAACGGCACTCGTTCGCAAGTATTAACAACGCTCTGACTATGCGAAACTCTCGTGCAAAGTTTTATAAACACCGGAGTATTATATTTTTCAGAAATTTCATAACCGGCTTTTACAAAATCAATTGCTTCCTGACTGTCGCTCGGTTCAAGCATTGGAACTTTTGCCGCAATTGCATAATGACGCGAATCCTGCTCATTTTGAGAAGAGTGCATTCCCGGATCATCCGCAACACAAATAATAAGTCCGGCATTTAATCCCTGGTACGAAATTGTAAACAAAGGATCTGCCGCAACATTCAGGCCAACGTGTTTCATTGCACATGCAGCGCGACGGCCACCAACGGTTGCACCGTGAGCAACTTCAAGGGCAACTTTTTCGTTCGGCGCCCACTCGCAGTAAATTTCATCATATTTTGCAGCTTCTTCTGTAATTTCCGTACTAGGAGTTCCAGGATAGCTTGAAATAATTGAACAGCCAGCCTCGTAAAATCCACGGGCAATAGCTTTGTTTCCTAACATCAGCTCTTTCATTTTTTTCCCTTAAAATCAGCCAGTTTTGCAGTATAAAATCTGCGGACTTTTACCCGGAAAGTGATTTTGCCAGTTTTCCGGGATTTTTGATTTTGATTATATCAGTTTTATGATCTGTTTTCCTGAGCAACCAATTGATCCGCTCCGTACATTTTTCTGAGCTTTGGTTTTTCAATTTTTCCGGTCGCATTTCTAGGAATTGTGTTAAAAATAATTTCCTTTGGACGTTTATAACGCGGAAGCATCTGGCAGAAGGCGTCAAGTTCTTCTTTTGTACAGGTCATATCTTCCTTGATTTCTACAATTGCGGCAGTTTTTTCGCCAAGACGATGATCCGGCAAACCGATAACGGCAACGTCCTTAATTTTTTCATTTTTGCGCAAGAAATCTTCAATCTGAACCGGATAAATATTTTCGCCACCAGAAACAATAACGTCTTTTTTGCGGTCAACAAGGAAATAAAATCCGTCTTCATCCTGCATTGCCATATCTCCGGTATAAAGCCAGCCGTCTTTTAAACATTCAGCGGTAGCTTCAGGATTATTGTAATAGCAAGTCATAACGCCAGGGCCTTTTACACAAAGTTCGCCAACTTCACCGTGTTTAACTTCAGTGCCGTGTTCATCAACAATTTTGCACTGCCAGCGATAACCCGGAACTCCAATTGCGCCAACCTTGTTAATATTTTCAACACCAAGATGAACGCATCCCGGACCTGTAGATTCTGAAAGTCCATAGTTTGTGTCGTACTGATGCTTTGGAAAATATTCTCGCCAGCGTTTAATAAGACTTGGCGGTACCGGCTGCGCACCAATATGCATAAGTCGCCACTGATCCAATTTATAGTCAGAAAGTTTTATGTCGCCACGGTCAAGTGCATCAAGAATATCCTGAGCCCACGGAACCAAAAGCCAGGCGATTGTACAATGTTCATCAGAAATTGCCTTAAGAATTGTTGCCGGTTTTGTTCCTTTCAATAAAACCGCCTTACTTCCCGCAACCAAAGAGCCCATCCAGTGAAATTTTGCTCCAGTGTGATAAAGTGGCGGAATGCACAGAAAATTATCTTCACGACTTGTAGAATGATGATTCTGTTCCATCTGAGCGGCCTGAGTTAAAGACATATGTTTGTGCAAAATTGCTTTAGGAAATCCCGTCGTTCCACTAGAAAAATAAATTGCGCCAAAATCTTCGTTTGTAATCGGAAGATTTAAATTATTGCTCGGATAATTTGAAACTACCTGATAGTAGTTTTCCGCAAAATCAGGGCAATTATCGCCAACATAAATTAAAAGACGGCCAGCCTTAATTGCAGACGCGTTTGGTTCAATACGCCCAGTGAATTCCGGGCCAAAAACCAAAATATGAAGCTGCGCAAGATTCACACAGTACATAATTTCATCAGCGTCGTAACGGAAATTAAACGGAACGGCAATCGCACCAGTTTTCAGAATTCCAAAATAAATTGGCAGCCATTCAATGCAGTTGTACATAAGGATTCCAACTTTGTCGCCTTTCTTTATTCCGCGTGCCAAAAGCATATTTGCAAAACGGTTTGCTTTTTCATTAAAAACACTCCAGGTGATTTCGCGTCGGAAAGGTTCAAACTTTGTCGGCTCAATCAATTCAGCTTCTTTCCAGTTGCTTCTTCTTGTGTCTGGGGTATCAGGATTTAATTCAACTAATGCAGTTTCATTTCCATATTTTTCTGCATTCCGCTCAAGATATTTGATTACGGTCAAATCATTTTCAGGTAAATTTTCTTCATTTTCGTTATTCATAAAACTTTTCCTCTAATTATTTATTTTTTGTAACAGCAAATATGCCGTGTCATTTTATTTTTTTTCAACCAGATTTTCGTCTTCTTCTTTTAAGTACATTTTCTTTTCAACAATTACTTTTTCATCATAGCAGGCAAAAATCTGATCAACGCGTTCAGCGCTCATTTTTGGAGTAAAAAGACTTACCAACGGAACAATTATCAGTCCACCAACCATAGCAATTGCGCCGGTATTAATTGCATTCAGAAATTTTGGAAGATTAACGCCAAATTTTGGCAAAATCATAACCGCGAGAGTAATTCCAACGCCCCAGACAAAACAAGCCCAAACAGAAGCCTTCGTGACCTTTTTTGAAAAAAGTCCGTACATAAACGGTGCCAGGAATGCTCCCGCAAGTGCGCCCCAGGAAATTCCCATCAACTGAGCAATAAATGTCGGAGGATTTAAAGCAATCACAACGGAAATTACAACAAAGAAAACTACAAGAATGCGCATTGTAAGGACAGTTTTCTTTTCGTCCATTTTTTTACAACAGGTTTCTTTTAAAACGTCCAGAGTTAAAGTTGTACTGGAAGTATGAACCAAAGACGCCAACGTTGACATTGAAGCCGAAAGCACCAGAACAATCACAATTCCAATCAAAATATCAGGAAGTTTTGAATCCATAAGCATTGAAGGAACAATTTTATCAAAATCAATAGAACCGTCCGCCCTGTAAATTGCACTGTCCTTAAATAAGCGTCCAAAACCGCCAAGAAAATAACAGCCGCCGGAAATAATTACTGCAAACGCGGTAGAAACAATTGTTCCAGTTTTTACAGATTTTTCAGATTTGATTGCATAGAATTTTCCAACCATCTGAGGCAATCCCCAGGTTCCAAGTGATGTAAGAATAATTACGCCAAAAAGATTAAGAGGATCCGGTCCAAAAAATGAAACAAACGGACCGTGCATATTTTTCAGAGCCTCGGTTGTAGAAGAAGGGTCAACCGGCACTTCCGAAAGTTTCTGGATTGCAGAAAGGAATCCGCCCTGACCTTTAAGAACTGCCGCAACAACTGCAACAATTCCCACCAGCATAATAATTCCCTGAATAAAATCATTGATTGCCGTGGCCATATATCCGCCAAGGATAACATAAACGGCGGTCAACAAAGCCATCACAATTACACAAATACGATAATCAATAGAAAAAGCCATTCCAAACAGTGTTGAAAGACCTTTATAAACAGAAGCTGTATACGGAATAAGAAAAACAAACGCAATTGCAGAAGCCGTAATTCGCAAAGCTTTGCTGTCATAACGTTTGCCAAAATAATCCGGCATAGTTTTTGCATCAAGATGCTGAGTCATAATTCTTGTACGCCGACCAAGAACGACCCACGCAATCAAAGAACCAATAAAGGCATTTCCTAATCCAACCCAGGTTGTAGAAAGCCCGTACTTCCATCCAAACTGACCTGCATAACCAATAAAAACAACTGCAGAAAAATAAGAAGTACCATAAGCAAAGGCTGTAAGCCATGGACCAACCGACCGGTCACCAAGAACAAACCCGTTAACGTCTTTTGCCTGCCGGTGCGAATAAATACCAACACAGATTGTAATTGCAAAAAATACAACCAGCATCAAAATTTTTACAAACATTTTTTACTCCACAAAGTTAAAGCGTAAGTTAAAATTATAAAGACTTACAGTTAATTTTCAAATTCTTTGACCATTTCCACGGTATTTCACGGCATTAACCTTCAGGATTTTTACAAATTCTTGAGTATTAAAATACAGTTTTTTATAATTGAAATATGGAAAACGGACATTTTGAAAAAGCGGAAAATGTAAGGGAAGTCATAAAATATCTTCAGAAATTTAAAAACACTCTGGCAGTAATTTATATTGATGACAAAATAATCGAATCACCTTTATTTTCAAGTCACATTCACGATATTGCGTTAATTCACGAAGCCGGCCTCAAAGTAATCATAATTCCCGGTGCCCGCCGAAGAATTGACGATGTTCTGACCTCCGCAAAAATTGACTGGACATACAAAAACAACATCCGTGTCACATCAAACGAAGCTATGACTTTTATAAAAATGGCCGCCTTTGACGTTTCCAACGAAGTTATGACAAATCTGGCCGCGAATCATATAAACGCCCTCATCGGAAACTGGGTTCGTTCGCGCGGGATAGGCATTCTTGATGGTTTTGATTTTGGTACCGCGGGCGAAATTGATAAACTCCAGATAAACGCAATTAACAAAGTCCTTGATGAAGGTTTTGTCCCGATTTTTCCGTGCATCGGCTGGAATTCTGTCGGCAGACCTTACAATATTTCTTCCATTACTTTAGCTCAAAAAGTTGCCATGGAACTTAAAGCTGAAAAACTTTTTTTCCTGATGGATTCCAACGGCATAAATCCAAAATTAAAAAACATTCCGGCAATGAATATTTCTGAAGTTGAAACTTTCCTGAACGAAACTTCTGATTCAACTTATGCAACAAGAAACATTTTAAAACTTGCCGTAAAAGCATGCGAAAACGGCGTAAAACGTGCGCACATTCTGGACGGAAACATTGACGGTGCCCTGCCTTGCGAAATTTTCAGCGACCTGGGTTCCGGAACAATGATTTACACTTCAAATTACGGCAACATCCGCGAAATGAACATAAATGACATTCCGGAAGTTCTTTCACTTATGCGTCCTTTTGTAGAAAACGGAAAACTCCTGCCGCGCACAGAAGAAAAACTCAAAGCCGATTACCGCGACTATGTTGTTTATTCCGTGGACGGCAGCATTCACGGTTGCGCCGCCTTGCATTTTTATGATGATGGCCAGGCCGAAATTGCCGCCGTTGCAGTTGATAATCGTTTTGAAAATATGGGAGTAGGACCAGGCCTCATAAATTATCTTTTTGAACGTGCAAAAAAGAAAAACGTTTCCAGAATTTTTATTTTGACCACGCAGGCCGGCGACTGGTTTGAAAGTCTCGGTTTCAAAAAAAGTGAACTTGATACCCTGCCACCCGCAAGACGAAAAATCTGCAGTCCGGAACGAAACTCAAAAGTCTACAGAAAAAATATTTAGATTTTTAACTTTAAAGTCGCGTTTTACACTTTCTCAAAAAATGTTATCATGACAAAACCACATTGTACTCGTCGTCGGCGCTCTGCTATGTGAAAAAACTAAAGTAAATTTGATTTTTCAGATTTACCAAAATATTGGGGTGTTCACACAACACAAAAAAAATTTTCTGGAGTATTTTATGAAAAACTTCACCAAAACTGTAAAAGCAATCGTGCTTTTTACAAGTATTCTTTTACTTGCCGGCTGTTCCAAAAACGACCGCACCTTATACCTTTACAACTGGACGTATTACACACCAGATGAAGTTATTTCCAAATTTGAACAAGAATTTAACTGTAAAGTAAAAATTGACAGTTATTCAACCTGCGATGAAATGTATGCAAAACTCAGGGCAGGTGCAAAAGGTTATGACATTGTAATTCCTTCAAATGATTTTGTTTCAATTATGATTAAGCAGAATATGCTTCAAAAAATCGATCAAACAAAGTTAACAAACCGCGACAAAATCAGTCCTCAAGTTCTTAATATGATTGACTTTGATCCGAATATGGAATATTGCGTTCCTTATGCTTTCAGTGCAACTGGAATCATCGTAAATAAAACAAAAGTTACAAATCCAAATTATTCACGCAGTTACGATATTTTTTCAGATCCACAATTTGCTGGCCACGCCACAATGATGGACGAACAGCGCGAAGTTTTAGGCTGCGCCCTTGCAAGTTTAGGCTACGACCTTAACACAACAAACGAAAAAGAACTGGACGAAGCAACTCAAAAAATCCTCAAAGAATGGAAACCAAATTTAGTAAAATTCGACGCCGAAGGTTTTGGTAAATCTTTTGCAAGTGGAGATTTCTGGCTGTGCCAGGGCTACCCGGAAATTTGTTTTGGCGAAGTTGATAAAACCCGTTGGGAAGACACAATCGATTTTTTTATTCCAGAAGAAGGCGGTCCTGCAACAATGGATTGTATGGTTATCTTAAAAGATGCCCCTCACGCAGAACTTGCAAACGAATTCATCAATTTTATTCACCGCCCGGAAAATTATGCGATTTTCATAGATCAGTTTGGCTACCCGTGCATCGTAAATCCTGAGGCGCTGAATTACGTCACTCAAAAATCTATGTACGATCCAGCTCAAGCCTTCAACTGCACTCTCAAAAAAGATCTTGGCCAGGATTTAGACAAGTATCACACTAGGTGGCAAAAAATTCGTTTTGCTGACTAATTTTTAAATATATTTTTAATAAAGGGGAATTTTGTTTAGATTTTCTCCTTTTTTTTTGGGCCAGTGCATCGTTCCAACTCGCATTTCGTACTTCGGTAGCCCTCAAACAAAAAAGGCGCGAAAATTGCACGCCTTTTTTGTTCCGCTCGTTTGCTTAAACAAACTTCGCGGGTACTCAATTCTCGGGCCGTGTGCATCGTAAATAAGAATAAACGCAGCCACAATATTGTTGCCTGTACATATCATATTCTTTACTAAGTTCCAGACTTCTTAAAAAACCGCCCTTTTTCTTAAAATCAGAATAAAGCCATTTTGGCCCGCCAGAATTATTTTCAGTCAATTCTCTTCCAATCTGATTAATTTTTTCGGAATCTTTAAAAGGACTTATAGAAAGCGAAGTACAAAAATATTCGTAGCCATTTTCGGCAGCATACTCGTAAGCTTTTTTCATCCGGAATTCATAACAGCGACGGCAGCGTTCACCTTTTTCGTTTTCATCAGCCAACTCAGGATTTTCATTAATTTTTATGGCATCAAAATATTCCTGCGGATTGTATTCAGTTTCCTGGCAAAAAATATTATTTTCAACAGACGGCGGAAATTTCGTAATCAGTTTTTTTAATTCTTCTTTTCTTCTATTATACTCACTTTCAGGGTAAATATTCGGATTATAATAAAACAGTTTTATTTCAAAATATTTGCAAAGATATTCCATCACATAAGAAGAACACGGCCCGCAGCAAACGTGCAGTAAAAGTTTCGGCTTATAATCAAGAGTTTTCAGCAAAGATTCCAGTTCGGTCTGATAATTAATTTTCTTCATCATTTTTTAAATTCCCAGAATCATAAAAAGCGGAATCAAGGCAACTCATCAAAACCAAAGTTGTTAATTCTTTCCCTCTTTCAATTTCAACTTTTGTAGAATTAGTACTGACCATTTTTTCAGCGATTTTTTCCAGCTGATTAATGCCTTTTCCTTTCATATCTTTAAAGTCGATTTTTTTTAATTTTCCGCCTTCGACTTCAGCATCAAGACTAAAATAAATAAAACTCGTAGAAATTTCTCCAGAATAAATGCCGTCGTTTACATTTTCAATCTGCACAGAATGATAAGAAAGTTTTTTTACTTCTTCCAGCTGATTTCTTTTCTTGTGATTATTTGTATACAAAATCCCCAGAAAAACACAAATTCCAAGAACAACCACAAGC
>CAVHTI010000059.1:0-15296 GCA_963638805.1 Anaerobutyricum sp. | reverse complement strand
AGGGCATCTCTAAAAAATCATTTTCAATGATTTTTTAGAGATGCCTGCGAGTTTTAATTCGTTGATATAGCACGAATTAAAACTCGCGTTTTCAAAGTTGCCTCTAAAAATTGCAATTTTTAGAGGCTCCCTTGAAAGTTTTGTAAAACCTATTTAAAATTAATTGTTTTTCAAAATAAATTGCGTCACAAAGTGATGACAAAGGAGTATTTTATGAAAAAATTATTGGCTGTTCTTTTTGTTGCAGCAGCATTTGTTGCAGGTGCTTTTGCAGAAGATGGATTTCCTTCAGGTTCATGGATTGATGAAAACTGGAATGGTGAATGGGTAATTTCTGCTGACGGTGCAGTAAAATTGAACGATTCTGTTACTGGCGAATTGATTTATGACTTCACAGATGACAAAACTACAGAAAAAAAACTTGACATAACAGACGAAGGTGCCGTTTACTCTTTCTCTTGTGCAGAAACTCACAGAAGTTATTCTTTCATCAAAGGTCTTACAGTAAGTGCTGACCTTGTTCTTCGTGTAAATCCAGACTGGTCAGAAGAAGATTATCAGACAACAATCAAATTCAAGAAACCAGAACTTCCTGAACTTCCAAAACTTTAATCAACCTTAAAGAAAAAAAGGGGCTGTCCGTAAATAACGCGGACAGCCTTTTTTTTATTTTTCGGCCTTTTTCAAAGCTTTTATTCTTTCAATTAACGTAGGATGATTATAATTCCAGAAAACATAAAGTGGTGGCGGCAAAAGTTCACTCAAATTTTCGCTGTTCAATTTTATTAATCCGGAAATTAAAGGTTCAGGAGTTCCGCAGACTTTTGCACTGAACGCATCGGCCGCATATTCATCTTTACGGGAAGTAAAATTCAAAAGCGGAGAAATAATTTCAGAAATCGAAGAATAAATCATAACTGCAATGAGTAATCCAATAAACTGAACGCTCTGAATGTTTGCCGAATTTATCATATCAAATCCAAATCCTGTGTAAACCGCTGGCAACTGGGCAAGCAGATACAAAACAAAAATTACCACAAATTCAAGCGGAATCGTAAAAATCAGCTTTTTCGCAATGTGTTTTAATTTAAAGTGTCCAAGTTCATGGCCAAGCACGGCAACAAGTTCGTCGGTCGTAAGCTGTTTTATCAAAGTATCGTACAAAACTATTCTTTTTGATTTTCCAAATCCACTGAAATAAGCATTACTGTGCCCGCTGCGCTTAGAAGCATCCATCACAAAAAGTCCGTCGTTTTTAAATCCGGTTTTAACAAGAATTTCTGAGATTTTGTCTTTTAATTCACCGTCAGGCAAAGGTTCAAATTTATTAAAAAGAGGCGCAATAAATTTCGGATACACAATCTGCATGATAAATGTAAAGGCAATCAAAGCGATGGAAAGAATCCACCACCAGTTTTTTGGGCACTTTACAATAAAAAATGACGCTACAAAACAAATTAACGCAGAAAGCAAAATCCCCAGAATCAGATTTTTCAAAAAATCCCCGAGCCAGAGTTTAAAAGTCATATTTGAAAAACCATATTTTTTTTCAGTCACAAAATTACGATGAAGCGAGAACGGAATGTCCAGAATTGACCCCGGAATGGAAGTTAAAATCATAAATAAAAAGAAATTCAAAAAACTGTTCAGAATTCCACTCGGGAATCCCAAAAATGAACAGGTAAAATTAAAAACAAAAGGATAAAAGCCTGCAAAAACAAGGGCAAGGTCCAGAATAAATTTGCAGGAAGAAGAAATTATCCAGCGGAAATATTTTTCATTTTCGTAATTGCAGATTTTTGCGAGTTTTTCTTCGTCAAAAACAGAAGCGGCCGGAATATTTTTTAAAATTTCGGGAAGTTTTCCGCCATTTTTGCAGCGACTTTTGTAATCAATAAATTCCAGATACTGATTAATCAAAAAACTGAGTACACTACCCGCCAGAAAAATTATTACAAACGGATTAGACAAAATAATTTTCAAAAAAATCCTCCTTGTATGAGCTGATATAAAATTTATTATACACTGATAATCACAAAAAAAAGCCACCGTCTTCATTTCAAAAACGGTGGCATTCAAATTTTGCTAACTCAAGGTCTTTTATAAACCTTGCCTGCTATTAGTACATTCCGCCCATATCCTGCTGAGCCGGAGCTACAGGTTTTGGTTCAGGAATATCAGTAATTGCACATTCTGTTGTCAAAAGTGTTCCTGCAACAGAAGCGGCATTTTTCAAAGCTGAACAAGTAACTTTTGCCGGGTCAATAATTCCAGATTCAAGCATATTTACCCATTCACCAGTGCGGGCATTAAATCCAACACCTTTCTTTTCGTTCTTTGCGCGTTCTGCAATAACTGCACCATCAAGACCGGCATTGTCGGCAATCTGGCGGATTGGTTCTTCCAAAGCACGGCGAACAATCTTAAATCCGACTTTTTCATCTTCAGAAAGATCAGCCGGAACATTTTCAAGGGCTTTTGCAGCTTCAATCAATGCAATTCCACCACCTGGAACAATTCCTTCTTCCAAAGCAGCACGAGTTGCGGCAATTGTATCTTCAACACGGAACTTCATTTCTTTCATTTCTGTTTCTGTGTTTGCACCAACACTGATTACAGCTACGCCACCAGAAAGTTTTGCAAGACGTTTCTGCAACTGTTCCTTGTCATAAGAAGATGTTGTCTTTTCGATTGCATTTTTGATTTCTTCAACACGGTCTTTAATAGCTTTTGGATCGCCGGCACCGCCAACGATTGTTGTGTTGTCTTTGTCAATCTTAATAGATTTTGCCTGACCAAGAACTTCCTCACCGCAAGTTTCAAGTTTCAAACCAACTTCTTCAGAAACAACTGTTGCGCCTGTCAAAATTGCAATATCCTGCAACATATCCTTTCTTCTGTCGCCAAATCCTGGAGCTTTAACAGCACAAACTTTGATTGTTCCACGAATTGTGTTCAAAACCAAAGTTGTAAGAGCTTCGCCGTCAACATCTTCACAAATAATTACAAGAGCTTTTCCTGCATTTGCAACTTTTTCGAGGATTGGGAGCAAGTCTTTCATTGCAGAAATTTTCTTGTCATAAATCAAAACGCAAGCGTCATCAAAATCAGCTTCCATGCGTTCACGGTCTGTTACAAAGTAAGAAGAAATATATCCGCGGTCAAACTGCATACCTTCAACAGTATCTACAGTCATTTCCATATTTTTTGATTCTTCTACAGTGATAACACCGTCTTTACCAACTTTTTCGATGGCATCAGCAAGCATTTTACCAATTTCAGGGTCATTATTTGCAGAAATTGTTGCAATGTTTGTAATATCATCAGCGCCTTTTACAGGTTTTGCATTCTTTTTGATTTCTTCAACTGCAAGTTTTACAGCCTTATCCATACCGCGTTTAATTTCAATAGGACGCATACCTGCAGCAACAGATTTTACGCCTTCACGAACAATTGCATAAGAAAGAACTGTAGCAGTAGTTGTACCGTCACCTGCATCATCATTTGTTTTAGAAGCAACTTCACGTACAAACTGAGCACCCATATTTTCAAACGGATCTGCAAGTTCAATTTCCTTTGCAACAGA
The DNA here is from genome assembly GCA_963638805.1 of Anaerobutyricum sp. GTDB lineage: Bacteria > Spirochaetota > Spirochaetia > Treponematales > Treponemataceae > Treponema_D. The sequence continues at coordinate 11,710 of CAVHTI010000059.1, read as the reverse complement.
AACGCCGTCCTTTGTGATTACTGGTGAACCATATTTTTTGTCCATCATAACCATTCGTCCACAAGGTCCTAAAGTTGTCATAACTGCTTTAGAAATCTGTTCAACACCCGAAAGCAGCTTTTTACGGGCATCTTCATTAAACAATAACTGTTTTGCCATTTTTATTACCTCTTTTTATAGTCGAAATCAATCTCGTTAATAATAAAAATATAAAAATCTTCCCCTATCGGCAATAAAAAAATAATTTTCTAGAGGCGGCTTTTTTGCAAAAATATTAAGTCATCTCTAAAAATTTCTGTATCAAACCATCAAAATCTCAGTCAAAAATCCCTGATAATTTTTTCTCTGCACAATCAGCATTTTTGTGCTAAAATTAAAGCGATATGAAAAAAGTACTTATTGCAGAAAAACACGCTTTATTTCGGGAATTTTTAAAAAATAAATTATCCGCAGATCAGGTTGAAGTTATTGTTTCGCAGGGAACAAGAGATTTGCAGACAAAAATGATTACAAATCTTCCAAATCTTATAATTCTTGACTTTGACAATGACTACATGGAAGAACTGGAATTTCTTCAGAAAAAATCAGATGATTCAAACGCTGCCTTAATTCCAGTGATAATCACCGGGCCGGATCAAGATAAATCTGCAATCATGGGACTTACAAAATATGGCGTAAAAAAATATTTTGCAAAACCAATTCAATTTGACATTTTTTTTGAATCAATCGGTAAAATTTTAGGAATTCCGCTTTCCATGGACACAACTCCGTGTATGCTGGATCTTCACCGCAACGGAAATATTATTTTTATTGAACTTGCGCGTGGCCTTAACCGTGACAAAATTGCGCTGCTTCAATTTAAACTTTCAGAAATCATAGAAAAAGAAGGAATTGAATATCCGCGCGTTGTAATTATGCTCACAAGTCTGCAACTTTCGTTTGTGGACGGCTATAATCTGGAATTTTTGATTGATAACGTACGCGCGTGTCCCAAAATTCATAACAAGTACATAAAAATTCTTTCTTTTAGTCCATATTTAAAGGAGCTGGTTGACGGTCACTCAGAATACAACGAAATTGAAATTGCCGATAATCTTCCGCGACTTTTAAAAGACATTGTAGAAACCACCGCCACAAACGCTAATATTTCTGACCTCATCACAGACCGAATTCTTACTCCTTCTGTAAATCAGGATAAAAATGATGCCGACATTGACACTCGTTTTTCTTTTGAAACCGAAGATGACCAGAAAGCGGAAGGCACAATGATGGACATTGCGATAATTGACAGCAATGACGCGACTTTAGAAAACACAATAAATGTTTTTACAAATGCCGGAGCAAAATGTACAGGATTTAAAACCGGTCAGGAATTTCTTTCCGCTTACTCTGAAGGAAAATTTGATTTAATCATTCTTGATATTTTTATCAGCGACAAAACCGGACTTTCACTTTTGCAAAGAATGAAAACTAAAATGAATGTTCCACCAATTGTAATTTATTCTCAGAATATGACAATGGAAATCATGCAGAAAATTCTTGCACTTGGAGCTAAAAAAATCATCATAAAACCTTCAAAACCGGAAGTTCTTGTTCAAAAATGCCTTGAAGTTCTGGATTAGGAAAAATCATGAATCCGCAGAAAATAAATTTTCATACTCACACTACCTTTTGTGATGGAAATAACACTCCGCAGCAAATGGTTCAGGCGGCAATAGAAAAGCACTTTGACATTTTAGGATTTTCGGGGCACAGCATGTTTCCGTTTGCGCGTTCCTGGCACATTGCGCCCCGTGACTTTAAAAATTACGAGGCAGAAATCCTAAATCTGCAGGCACAATATAAAAATCAGATTGAAATTCAACTTGGCTACGAAGCCGACTACTTTCCTGGCGTTACAATTCCTTCAAAATCAAACTATATCGCCCGTGGCCTGAATCCTCAGTTTTTAATTGGTTCTGTGCATTATGTCGTTACCAAAAACGGTCACTATTCAGTTGATAATTCCGTTCAAAAAGTTCAATCAAATTTAATCAGACTTTACGGCAACAGTAAGGATTTTTCTTCCGTGAACGGCAAAAAAGCGGTCTGTGAATATTTTGAAGCAGAACGCGAAATGCTAAGAAAAGGTGATTTTGAAATTCTGGGCCACTGTGATTTAATCAGAAAACGTAACGGCGAACTTCATTTTTTTGATGAAAAAGATTCGTGGTATCAAAAAGAAATAAAAGCAACTGCAAAAGAAATTGCCCGCGCCGGCGTGATTGTAGAAGTTAACACCGGAGCAATTGCCCGTGGCGCAATGGACGATTTTTATCCTTCAGAACAGTTTATGCAGATTTTGTTTGAAAAAGGCGTCCCTGTAATGATAAATTCCGATGCGCACAAAGCTGAAGATTTGGACTGTGCCTTTGACCGCGCCGTCTCGCAAATAAAAAAAATCGGCTGGAAAGAAATAACTTACCCGGCCGAAAATACTTTTAAACACATAAAACTTTAAGAAAGTCCAGACAACTGACGGCATTCCTTGTGATTTTTGATAAAAAAAACTGCCCAAAAAACAATGTCCCAAAAGTTGATTAAAAACTAATGGGACCACCTTTAAACTACCGTCATGCTGAATTTATTTCAGCACCTACACTATATCTAGTGTAGAGATTCCGAAACGTCACCCTGAACTTGATTCAACTTCAGAATGACACTATGACTTCAGACAGCTTTTTCAGAAGTTTTACAAAAATTAGTGACGTCTTTCTGCGGCACTTGCACAATTTACGCACATCAGCGCATAAGGCAGAGTTCTTAGTCTTGCTTCCGGAATTTCTTTTCCGCAGGAAATGCAGTATCCATACTTTCCGTTGTGAATTCTTTCCAGGGCACTTTCAATCAACTTCAAGCGGTTTGCTTCCTGAGTTCCAAGCGATGTAAGCAATGTACGGTCAATTGCGTCAGCGGCAACGTCGGCTTCATCACCTGATTCAACAGGCTTTGCCAGACTTCGCATATCATCACCCTGTTCTGCAAGATTTGCAAGAATCATATTTTTCTGTTTTTTAAGTTCTTCTTTCATTTCATCAAGAAAGGCTTGTTCCATTTTTTTCCTCCAATTAACTTTTACTTAATTTCTGGGCATCTCTAAAAAATCATCTTCAATAATTTTCCAAAGATACCTGCGACGTTTTCTTTCGTTGCCTCTAAAAATTGCAATTTTTAGAGGCTCCCTTCTAATCTTTTCAGAAATTAGCAAGCTCTTAAGATGCAGCAATTTTACATAAATCTCGTAGTATTTCAATTTTTTCTGCTCAAGTTGTCAAGTCGAAAAGATTTGTATATACTAATATAAATGCAAAATTCTAAAAAAACAAATAAATTTTGCATTTAAATATAATCAATATTTGTTAAAAAACAAGGAAAATTATGGCAAAAGAAGAAGCTATTGAAGTAGAAGGTCTTGTAAAAGAAGCTCTTCCAAACACAACATTCCGCGTAGAATTGCAGAATGGACACATCATTCTTGCCCATCTTTCAGGCAAAATGAGAAAACACTATATCAGAATCGTACCGGGCGACAGCGTAAAAGTTGCACTTTCTCCGTATGATTTAAACCGCGGCAGAATTATTTTCCGCGAACGCTAAAATCAGGATTTTTTCAGGATTCAAAATGAAAAACACTTTCCGCTGGGCACAAAAAATCAATTCCTCTACGTTGGCTTACCTTTATTATAGCTATGATTTTTTCTCTACAATTTGCGGAATTTTCACAGGATTTTAATTAATTTTTTTATGAAATTATAAGGTCTTCCGCAAATGGAAGGCCTTTTTTTTTAGGATTTGCCTGAAAATCAGGAAATCCGGGGAGTAAAGATTATGACATTATTTGAAGATTTAAAATGGCGCGGCCTTATTAAAGATTCAACAGCAGAAGATTCTGAACTTCAGAAAATTCTGGACGGAAAACCTTTTTCTTTTTACTGGGGCACTGACCCGACCGCAGATTCTCTGCATTTAGGACATTATTCATCACTTTGTATGGCAAAACGACTTTCTTGTGCAGGTCATCATCCGGTGCTTTTGTGTGGCGGTGCAACTGGCCGCATTGGTGACCCTCGTCCAACCGCAGAACGCGAAATCATTTCTGACGAAGCAGTAAACAACAATATCAAAGGAATTCGCGCTCAGGTTAGTCGTTTGGTTCCAGGTGCTGAACTTGTTGATAACTATGATTGGCTGAAAGATTACACATTTTTGAACTTTCTCCGCGACATTGGTAAATACATCAACGTAAATTACATGCTTGGAAAAGACATCATTCAGCGACGTCTTGAAACTGGCATTACTTACGCGGAATTTTCTTATATGCTCATGCAGGGCTACGATTTTCTTCATCTTTATCAGAAAAAAAATTGTATTATGCAGGTTGCTGGTTCTGATCAGTGGGGAAATATTACAACCGGCGTTGATTTTATCCGCAAAATTCTTGATAAACAGGCTTATGCTTTTACAATGCCTTTGATTCTTGATCCAACCGGTAAAAAATTCGGAAAATCGGAAGGAAATGCGCTCTGGCTGGACAAAAATAAAACTTCACCGTACGAAATTTATCAGTATCTTATCAATTCTGATGATTCTAAGGTTCTTGAATATCTTAAAGTTTTCACATTCCTGCCAAAAGAACAGATTGAAGAAATTTACGCTCAGCAGCAGGCAGCTCCGGAAACAAGAATTGCACAAAAAACTCTTGCATGGGAAGTTGTAAAAGACATTCACGGTAAGGAAGAGGCCGACAACGCTGTTACGGTCAGTCAGAAGCTTTTTGCCGGCGATTTTAGTGGACTTTCGGTAAAAGACATTAAATCAGGAATGAAATCTGTGCCTTGCTTTGATTACAAAGAAGAACTGAACATTGTTGATCTTCTTGTAAACAATAAAATTGCATCGTCAAAACGCGAAGCCCGCGAATTCATAAAAGGCAATGCAATCAGCATCAACGGCGAAATTGTAAATGATGAAACTAAAATCATAGAAAAAACCTGCGCTATCGGTGGGGAAATTATTATTGTCCGTCGCGGCAAGAAAAAGTACTTTATTGGAAATCTTTAATTTTAGGCACAGAGTTTAAACTTAAAAAAGTAATTATTCAGAACCGTCATTCCGGGCTTGACCCGGAATCTCATGAACAAGAGATGCTGAAATAAATTGAACATGACATTAGTTTTAAGACAGCCCCATGACGCTTTGTTTTGATATGGTAAAAGCCAATATGCTGACAAAAAAAATGCTTCACCGTGGATTTTTATTCCCAGTGAAGCATTTTTTATTTTTTGGGCACTTTGCGCGCGATTTTACTTCTTTTTTCGTGAAATTCTTGCAAATCCGCGGATTCCTTCAGCAAGGCCCATAACTCCGTTTACAAAAATCGCAATGCAAATTATAAAACCAAACGGAATCAGGTACATAAAACGGAAAAAATACAGTACAAACAAAATCTGCAGAATTTTTAAAATAATCTGAAGTATGCACTGCTTTGCCGTTGTAAAAGTACGCTTGCGGAAAGTTCTTCGGTTATTTGAATTATAACTCTTCTGATAATTTTGACGAGTTCGCTGCCAGTTATAAAAAGTTTCATCATCAAAACCTTCAAAAGGATTTTCGCCGTAGTAAGAATAAGTCTGCTGGTACTGAGCATTTTCGTAAGAATTTTGAGTACCGCCAGTCAAATCATAATTACGGCGCTTTGTTTCATCACCTAGGACATCGTACGCTTCTGTAATTGCCTTAAATTTTTCTTCGGCAGTTTTATCACCCTGATTTCTGTCCGGATGATATTTAAACGCCAAAGTCCTGTAGGCTTTTTTTATTTCATCTTGAGTAGCTGATTTTTCTACTCCGAGAATTTCATAGTAATTTGTCATACAATTTAAAAATACCGGTAAAAAGAATCTGTTACAAGAAAAATTTTCTCATAAATGAAAAATTATTTTACTCTGTAACTTTCTGAAGGTCCTAAGTAAGAATACGGCAAAACTGTGCCGGCTTCGTAAATTACGATTTTTTCCAGCACAATATTTGGCGTAACCGGGTAAATTTTCAGCGAATTCAATCCTTTTTTACATTCTGCGTAAACATCAGCAATGCGGATATTGTTCGTAACATCATTTCCCCAGACCGGCTGATTGTCGCCAACCGCAAAATCCTTGTCCACAACGTTTTTCAACAGTTTTTCACCGTTTATTTCTGCAATAAACTGCAATTTATTGTCTTTATACGCCGGATTTGAAGGATTCAGATAAAAATCAAACTCAAAAACTCCGTCATTATTTACTGCAAAATTATATTCAATGTACGGGGCATTTTTTCCTTTTGGATAAGATTTTATTACCGGGAACGATTTTACGGCACCGGCAGTTTTTCCATAATCCGGAAGAATTTTCCATTCATCGCCATTTTCATTTTTTTCTTTTTTTGCAAAATGCACGGCTTCCATGCTGACATAATTTTCCGTCTGCACAAAAGTTCCGGCCGGATAATTCAAATTCGGGACATTTGCATCAATTTCCACAAAAACTTTGATTTTTCCGCCGTGACCATCGTTGCTTTCAATCACAAGAGTATCTTTTTTTTCAGGCGAAGCAGAAAGTTTTTCGCGGTCAAGTTGAATCATAATTCTTTCAATTCGGGTGTTTACCGGATAATAAAATCCCGGAAATCCTTTTTCAACGCTGGTAGTCAAAAATCTTGAAGATTCATCGCTGGTAAAATGGAAATCATACACAGGAGCATTTTCTGTACAACTTGCAATGCAAACGTACGCTTTATCAATGTCAGGATTTTTAAAAGAATCAATGTGAAGAACTCTGTCCGTCCAATCCTGGCCCGTCGTTGTTTTTGAATTTCCTTCCACGTAGACAATTATGCGCTTTTTACGAGTGGAAGTTGGATAATAAAGCACAGGATATTGATTTTCGGCTTCGCACCAGGTTGTAAATCCAAAATGTTCAGACCAGCCCATTGCATAAAATTCCCCGCCGGCAATTGAGTTATATTCAGCAAGTAACCCTGCATCAAAATTCAGACATTGATTTACCGCAATAGCATAGTCCCCAGCAATGTAGGTACCTTTATTACCATGCCATTTGTTTTTTCCATTCATAAGCTGCATTTTCAGAACGTTCATTGTTCCACAGGCCGGATAAATAACCTGAGCAAAAAGTCCGGTCGCCTTATCATAAGGATTGTGAAGTCTGACGCTGTTTGCAGAAGATTTTTTTACCCATTTTTCATAAAGTTCCTGAGTTTTAGAAATCACAGTTTCTGTAAGATTTAAAAGATAATCACTTTCGCCATAGTTTATAGGACTGAAAGTATCAGATTTTATACATTCTGTGCGGCGCATATGGGCAAGTTTTGTATAAGTGTTCAAAATAAAATTGACGTCAGATTTTTCTTTATCAGAAAGGAAAGCAAAATTAAATTTTACCCAGTCTTCCGTCCATTTTTGAGTCGTGTAGCTTTCATCAGAATATTTTTCGTAATCGTATGCCAAGTCCATAAAATAATTCAGTGGAAATTCATTTGTCATAATGTCGCCGACGTTTACAATCCACAAATCTTTTATTCCAAAATCATAAGCGGCACAAATCTGTTCCTTAACTTTTGGCAGAGCAGTCGTATTAATCCACTCATAACTGTACGGCCATCCGTGATAGTCAAAATGATAGTAAAGTCCGTAACCGCCCTTGTGTGAACGCATTTTTGCAGTCGGGACGGTTCGCAAATTTCCGTGATTATCGTCGCAAAGCATCAGTGTTACGCCGTCAAGTTCAGGATCATTCATCAATCCTTTTGTATGCTTATCACCATAAAAATAAGGTTCAACTTCCTTGTAAAGCGCCAACATTCGCGGCACTTTGTTCAAATCTTCGTTTACATATTTTTTTATCAGGGAATTCTGAGTGTGAATTACATCGCGCAAAAGATTTATATTGTCCGCGAGCGTGGCATTTTTCATAATTGCAGTATCGGCTTCGCCGCGCATTCCAACGGTAATGACATTTTCAAATTTTCCGTTACGCTTTAATCCATCTTCCCAGAATTTTGTAATGCCCTTTTCATTTGTACGGAAATTCCAGGCGTCGCCGTAAATTGAATCTTTGCCGCGCAAATGTTTGTATTCTTCGCCGGCACGGCAACACGGTTCATGATGACTAGCGCCCATAATTACGCCAAGTTCGTCGGCAAGTTCCGCATTTTTAAGGCCCGGACCATCATCACTAAATCTTGAAGACCACATTGCAGGCCACAGATAATTTCCTTTAAGACGGAGCAGAAGTTCAAAAACTTTTTCGTACATTTTTGAATTAAATCCGCCGTACAGTTTATTTGCCCAGTTTCCAAATGCCGGCCACTCATCATTTATAAAAAATCCGCGAAAACGCACAGAAGGCTCTTTGCTGATAAAATTCTGTGCCGGAATTTCAATTTCGTCGCGCTCTTCTGGCATAACATAACACCAGTTTATCAGCGGAGAAACGCCAATCAATTCTGAAAAATGAAAAAGTCCGTAAATTGTGCCGCGTTTGTCACTTCCGCAAATTGTAATGCTGCCGTTTTTTGAATCATCAACGCAAAAATCATAAACTTCATTCTTTCCGGCCAGTTTTTTTGAATCAATTTTCCCAGATTTTTCTATCAACTCAGATTTTCCGACCGTTCCAAAAAGCAAATACGGCGCATCGTCTGGGATTTCTTCACGAATCTCCGGCAAAAAATCAAAAACATGAGCTACATCAAGGGCAACTTTTTTTGCAATTTTCCTTACCCCAGAAAAAACCGTCGGATCACAAACAAAAACAAGATTTTTAGAAATTTTCATAAATCACCTTTTTCACATTTTAGTATTTAAATTTTACGTCCTCAACAAAAAAAAATAATTTGCCGACTTTTTAAGGATTTTTACTGAATAATTTTTTTACGGGCAACCCGGCACTTCGTGCCGTCGGGCTTTTCAGGCTTCCGCTAATCGCTTCAAACCCGCTCGGCTAAAATCAACTTTTCAAAACAAAAAAAAATCCGTAAAGACAATATTTTTCTGCCTTTACGGATAATTTTTTAGAATTTGCCGGGCGTGTTCGCGCTGCGCGCGGCCTTACAATCCCTGTTGCAACACGTGACTATTTAAAATTCAACGCGCTGACAACTGCTGCAATACCGGCTCGTCCAACGTTAGAACTTTTTCCAACACCCCAAACCTGCTCGCCATCTTCTTTTGTAATCTGAACATAAGCAATGGCCTGAGTATCAGAACCCGTTCCAATAGAATGTTCATGGAAACTTGTAATATTAAAGCGCGGGGCCGGAGTCTGCTTCATTGCATTAACAAAAGCATCAAGAGGTCCGTTTCCGTTTGCGGCGGCGGCGTACTCCTTGCCTTCCCACTTAAGAGTTGCCATCACTGCAACCTGCTCAGATTCTACAACACCTCGTTCACCTTCAATATGACGCTGCGAAAGTTCAAGAATTGTAAGCGGAGACTTTGTATTAAGCCATTTTTCAGCAAAAGCGTCATAAACTTCTGTTGATTTTAATTCGCGCTGAGCCTTATCGGCAGCATCTTTAATTACATCACCAATTGCAGGATGCATTGCTTTTGGCGCAATAATTCCAAATTCGTGCTCAAGAATATAAGCGGCACCGCCTTTTCCACTCTGACTGTTAATTCTGATAATTCCTTCGTACTGGCGACCAATATCGTGCGGGTCAATTGGCAAATAAGGAACATCCCAAAGAGCATTGTCAGGCATTTTTGTACGTGCGGCCATACCTTTTCGGATTGCATCCTGATGCGAACCACTGAAAGCGGTAAACACAAGCTCGCCGGCATAAGGAGTTCGCGGATGAATTGTCATTCCGGTCAAACGCATATAATCATTTGCAATTTTTTCAATATGACTAAAATCCAGTTCCGGATCAATTCCCTGAGTGTACATATTCAATGCAACGGTAACAATATCAAGGTTTCCTGTGCGTTCACCATTGCCAAAAAGACAGCCTTCAACACGGTCAGCACCGGCCAAAAGACCAAGTTCACACTGAGCAACGCCTTCACCGCGGTCATTATGGTTGTGCAGTGAAATTATTACACTTTCGCGGCTTGAAATATGCTGACAGAACCATTCAATCTGGTCGGCAAACTGATTTGGCAGGGCACATTCAACGGTTGTCGGAAGATTCAGGATAATTTTATTTTCAGAACTTGCACCCCAGGCTTTCATTACCGCTTCACAAACTTCCAAAGCATAATCAACTTCTGTTGTACTAAAACTTTCCGGGGAATATTCAAGGCGCACCTGAGTTCCTTCACTCATAGAAAGACATTTTTTGACGCAGGCGATGCCATCAATTGCAATTTGCTTGATTTCTTCTTTGGATTTATTAAAAGTGTACTTTCTCTGTGCCGGTGACGTTGAATTGTAAAGGTGGAAAATTGCCTTTTTGCAACCTTTGAGACTTTCAAAAGTTCTTTTGATTAAAGGTTCACGGGCCTGGCACAAAACCTGCAGTGTGACATCTTCTGGCACGTGATTTTCTTCTATGAGCCGACGCATAAAATTAAATTCTGTATCAGATGCGGCCGGAAAACCAACTTCAATTTCTTTAAAACCAAGTCTTACAAGAATATCAAAAAATTCAAGTTTCTGTTCAACACCCATAGGATTGATGAGCGCCTGATTTCCATCACGCAAATCAACAGAACACCACAAAGGCGCCTTTGTAATCAACTTGTCCGGCCATGTTCGTTTAAATGCCGGAACCGGTTCAAATGCCTTGTACTTTTCAACGTTTTTCATAGAATAGTCTCCTATTTATCTTTTCACCGTAAAACTACAGCGATGATTTACCTTTTTGTAAAAAAAAAGACCCGCCGCAACTGCGACAGGTCTCTTGTAAAATCCAATGTTAACAAAAAAACACACTACCTATCCGTTACGAATTATCTATGAGAAGATTCAGATAGTAGTAGTAGCAATGTTTTTTTCATATTTCTTACTTTAAGTTCTTTACGACAAAATGTCAATTATCGTGCCCTACGCAAGAGGGATTGTAGCGGCCGCGAAGCGGGATTTTGCGAAGCGAAGTGCCATTGTTCTGGCACGGAGCGCAAAAGCCGGAGGCGAATGCCGTAGCCGCGAAAAGCCCGACGGCAACTTGTTGCCGGCTTGCCCAGAAAAAGATTAATTTCTTACGTCTGTGTCCTGGGGAAAATGATTGTCGCTTTTGTTGCGGATTTTTTCGTAAGTTTCGTAGATTTTTTCTTTTAAACTTGTGGAACTTACGCCGGCACCGTAAGGAAAGTAAACTACATCAACGCCCTGTTCTTTTAAATAGTCGTATTTTCCGGCCCAGTCGTCGCCTACAACAAAAATGTCAAAATTCAATTTTTTAACTTTGTCTGCATGATTAAGCGAACGCTGAGGGATTACAATATCCGGATATTTTAAAGCTTTTACAAGTTCAATGCGCTCTTCAAAGGGCACAATCGGCGTTGACTTGTAACTTTCAACAAGTTCGTCCGTGTTTACGCCAACAATTAAAATGTCGCCAAGGGCACGGCAATATTCAAAAAGTTTAATGTGATTCGCGTGCAGCATGTCAAAAGTGCCGCTGGTGTATACAACTGTTTTTCCGCCTATCATTTTTGGACCTCCGACTT
>CAVHTI010000058.1:0-16007 GCA_963638805.1 Anaerobutyricum sp. | reverse complement strand
AAAAACTTCGTCAGACGAAAAGAGGGTGTATATGACTTTTGAAGAAATGGTTGAAATAAGGCACGAAGAAGGGTTTAACGAAGGAAAATCTGTGGGGTTGGAAGAAGGTAAAGAGGAAGGAATGGAGAAAGGAAGAGAAGAAGGAGCTTACAACGCTAATTTGGAGACGGCAAAAAAGTTGCTTGCCATGAGTTTGCCTTTAGAAAAAATTGCGGAGGCGACAGGTTTATCATTAGAAACTGTTATGGAATTGAAAAACATGGTGTAGCTACACGTCACAAGAAATTGAGAAAGTGGTGAAAGTTGTAACAGAATAAAAGTTTTTTTACACCTTCCGTTATCACGCCGAGGAAGACAACTTTATCGCTATGGACGACGGAAGCGTAATAATGCAAAACTGTATGATAAAATGAACTCAGTACTTACTGGCCTGCCATTAGAAACGATTTTGAAACTAAAGGACAAAATGTAACCCTGCCTTGAAACAGGTTTTCTTTTTCACTATTATAAAAAAATCCCATGAGGGAGTAGAAAGCGTTTTTGCGTAACAAGTCAACACACTGGACTGGCATCCTGGCTTGTTTTAAATTTCGAGACTCATGTATCAGCTGAATTGAGTTTTTCAATTCTGTAAACTGTGCATGAGGAAAATTAATTTTTTTGAATTATTATCCCGGACACAGTTTTTTATGTCCGGGATTTTTTTTGTCATTTTGGGCTGAAAAAATCCGGGCTGGCGTATTTTATTTTTTTTAGGAGCGTGTTCTTATGGACTGGAATTTCATGTTTTTTATGAATTCTATTTTACTTGGTGTTGGGCTGGCTATGGATGCCTTTTCCGTTTCTATGGCAAACGGATTAAACGAGCCTAAAATGTCTCTAAGCAGAATGTGTCTGATGGCTGGCTGTTACGGCGTTTTTCAGTTTTTAATGCCGATGATTGGCTGGATTTGTGTTCACACGATTGTTCATTATTTTGAAAAATTTCAGGATTTTATACCGTGGATTGCTTTGATTCTTCTGCTGTACATTGGCGGAAAAATGCTTATTGAATCTATCCGCGATACTGTTAAGGCAAAAAAATGCGGAAATTGTACAAATTGCGAATGTCAGAATCGTAAAAAGGTTTTTAAGGAAAAATCTGATGGAAAAACGCTGTCTGAATGTGAAGAAAAAGATAAAAAACCGGAAGTTAAACGGCTTGCTTTTTCCGCTCTTTTGATTCAGGGGCTTGCAACTTCAATTGATGCACTTTCTGTTGGTTTTACAATTGAACAGTACGGAATTCTCCAGGCGATTGTGGCTTCTTTGATTATTGCGGTCGTGACGTTCTTTATTTGTATTGGCGGTTTAAAAATTGGCAAGGTCGTTGGAACAAAACTTTCTACAAAGGCCGGATTCCTGGGCGGTGTAATTCTGATTGGAATTGGAATTGAAATTTTTGTGAAAGGAATTTTCTTTTAGTCGGGAGTGGTCACGCACTAATAACATGTTTTGTCTTTGATTTTTTTCATTGTAAGACAAAACATCGCTTTCACCTTATGAAAAAATTGTGTTAAGATATTTTGGAGAAGAAAAATGGATTTTATGAAATGGTGCATTCTGGCACTTGCCGTTATAATGTACGGCCTTGTGATTGCTTTTCAGTCTAAAAAAGTATGGTTTACGACTGGGGCTGCTTTAATTGTTGTGATTCTGGCAATGATTTTTCCGAATGTGATTTTCCCAATCGAAAATGAAATGTCTGTGGCGGGAACTCATTTTTACGCTTTGGGTCATGCTTTGGGCGGAATCATAAACTGGAATGTCATCATGATTTATCTTGGCAGTATGACTATTGCGGCTCTTTTTATTTATTCAAATGTGCCGGCCCGCATTGCTGATGCCATCGTAAATTCTTCTAAAAGCACGGGACTTGCGATTATTGCCATTCTTGCAATGACCGGTATTATTTCTATTTTTGTAGAAAATGTTGCGACTGTCCTGGTTATGGCGCCGATTGCCCTTTCACTTTGCAAAAAATTAAAGATGAATCCTACGTATTTTATGATTGGACTTGCCGTTATGTCTAATCTGGAAGGAACCGCAACGCTCGTCGGCGACCCTCCAAGTATGATTTTTGCAAGTTACGCGGGTTATAATTTTATGGACTTTTTTGTTCATAACGGCAGAATTTCGATTTTCTTTATGATTCAGTTTGGAATGCTTGCCGGCTGTGTTTATTTTTACTGTTTCTTTTCTAAACATAATGCAAAAGTTCAGGTGGAAAAAACTCCTGTGGTTTCGTGGTTTCCGTTCATTCTTCTTTTGGTAATGATTTTTGGACTTGCGGGAATTTCGTTTATTCCGACGGATTTTGCATATTTGAGTGGACTTTTTGTCCTTTCGCTTGGTGTGATTGGCGTTCTCTGGTATAAATTTTACGAAAAAAAATCAGGAAAAGATGTCTGGGAACTGATTAAAGGTCTGGACTGGGAAACAATTTTCTTCCTTTTGGGAATTTTCGTCGTTGTTGGCGGAATTCAGGAAGTTGGATTGCTTGAAGATTTCGCGTCCTTCCTTGCAAACATCTGTGGCGGTTCAAAATTCCTTGCCTTTGTGATTATTCTGGTGGTTTCAATTTTAATCAGCGGTTTTGTTGACAATGTCCCGTACATTATTGCAATGCTTCCGGTTGCCGGCGGTATGGCAGAAACAATGCAGATTAAACCGGAACTTTTCCTTTTTGCACTTTTGATTGGAAGTTGTCTTGGCGGAAATCTTACTCCTTTTGGCGCTTCTGCAAACGTTGTTTCTATGGGAATTGTAAAAAAAGAAGGCTATCCTATGAGTTTTGGTGGATGGCTTAAAGTTGCAGCGCCTTTTACTGTGATTACTACAGCTGCCGCAGCGGCACTTTTGTGGCTGGTCTGGGCACATTAATTTTTGACGGAGAAATATGCAGGGTTTAGTAATAGCCGGAACGAATAATCTTTTTACAGTTGAATGTGATGATGAAATTACCCGAAATTGTACGATTAAGGGCAAGGTCATAAAATCTGACAGGGAATTTTATAATCCAATTGCGCCTGGTGATATGGTTGAAATTGAAGTTGACCCTCTGAATGAAAAAAAAGGACAGGTGCTTTCAATTTTGCCGCGCCGCAATACTTTTTTACGGTGGAATATAAAAGGTCGCTGCCCGCAGCTTTTGGCTTGCAATCTTGATTATCTGATTCTGGTTACTACTCCTGATGAACCGCCTTTCCGTCCGCGTTTTATTGACCGTGCATTAGCGCAGGCTGAGCATCAGGGAATTACGCCGGTGATTGTCTGCAATAAATTTGATCTTGCCGAAAATATGCAGATTTCCGGTGGCGAAGACGGACTTGAAGACTTTGAAATCATAGAAAATCGTCTGCGGATTTGGGAAAGTCTTGGCTACAAAGTTTTGCGCATTTCTGCAAAAACTGGCGAAGGAATGACAGAATTTGCGGAACTTCTGGAAGATCATTTGAGTGCTTTTGTGGGCCAGTCCGGGGTTGGAAAGTCAAGTTTGATTAATGTTCTTGATGATTCAGTCGTTTTAAAAACCGGCAGTCTTTCTAAAAAATATGGAAAGGGTAGTCATACCACAACAAAGGGCACTTTAGTTCATTTGACTTTGAATGAAAGCTTGACCGAGGGCGTTCACGGCAGAAAGGCGGACATTATTGATACTCCGGGAATCCGCCGTTTTATTTTAGATGATATTGATGCCGGTGACGTTGCTCTTTACTTCCGCGAATTTGAACCATTTTTAGGAAAATGTAAATTTGGACTTGGGTGTTCACATTTAACAGAACCTGGTTGTGCAATCTGCAAGGCCGTTGAAGACGGAAAAATCACAGAAGAACGTTATGACAGCTGGAGCAGGATTGCAGAAGAAATCAGAACCGGCCGCTTTGAAGATTAAATTTTATGAATTCAAAAACTCTAACAGAAATTGATTATTACAGAATCAGAAATCAGATTGCGGATTTGTGCATTAGTGAAGAAGGAAAAAATGAATTACTTTTGCGCGAACCTTTGACGGATTTAACTCAGATTGATTTTTTTAAAAATTGTAGCCGCGAATGGACTGATTTTTTGTCCGTAAGTCACAGTCTTCCGTTTGGCGCCTGGGAGCCGGTCCAGCCGTTATTTGCCGTGATTCACACAAGGGGCGCGGCATTGGAATTAGAGCAGGTGCGCTCACTTGGCAATTTTATTCAGGCGGTGAATTCTGTAAAAGACACGATTGCTCATCATGCAGAAAAATTAAATTTTAAGGTTTTGGTTTCTGAATCAGAAAAAATTCCTGATTTATCTGATGCCGAAAGAAAAATCTTCAGAATAATTACAAAAGACGGCGAAATGAAAGATTTACCGGAAATAATTGCAATCCGCCGCCAGATTTCTTCGCTGAATGCCAGGTTAAAAAATATTTTTTCGTCCTATATCAGCGAAATGCCTGGCGTTCTGGAAAATTCCGTTCCAGTTTTGCGAGGCGGCCGTCAAGTTCTTGCCGTTAAGGCCAGTCAGCAAAATCGCATAAAAGGAATTATTCACGAAGTTTCAGTTTCTGGCCAAACCGTTTACATTGAGCCCGAAGATGCCGTCATCTGCACAAACGAACTTATCCAGAAAGAATTTGAACTTCAGTCCGTTATAAAAAGAATCCTGACAGAACTGACTTTTGATTTGCAGCCTTCAATTCCGGCTTTTAAGGCGGCGCTGCCAGTTATGCTTTGTTTTGACGGAACTTTTGCGGCGGCGCGTTATGCCACTCAAAATAATGGAATTTTTGCTCAAAATTGCAAATCTGATGAACCTCCGTTTTTATTGCAGGCGCGGCATCCTCTTCTGGCACAAAAAGCAGTCCCGATTGACGTGCGTTTTATGTCAGAAAAACGGGTTTTGATTATCACGGGCCCGAATACTGGCGGAAAAACTGTTACTTTAAAGACTTTTGCGCTTTTTTCCATGCTGAATCAGGCCGGATTTCCAGTTTTGGTGGCGGAAGGCACAAGACTTCCGGTTTTTACTGATATTTTTGCGGATATTGGCGATGAACAGTCGCTGGATCAGAGCCTTTCTACATTCAGCGGGCACATGAAAAATATTGCGGATGCACTCAAAAATGCGGACGAAAATTCACTTATTTTGCTGGACGAACTTGGAAGCGGCACGGATCCTCAGGAAGGAACGGCAATTTCTATGGCGGTTCTGGATTTTCTGATTCAAAAAAAATCATTTGTCCTTGTTACAACTCATCAGGGAATTTTAAAAAATTACGGATACACAAATCCGTCGTGCATTAATGCTTCTGTGGAATTTAATTCTGATACACTTTCGCCGTCCTACCGTCTGATTATGGGCGTTCCAGGCGAAAGTCACGCGCTTGATATTGCTTCCCGCTCCGGAATTCCAGAAAACATACTTGTTGAGGCAAGAAAATATATTGCAACGGAGCAGGCTGACGTTTCATCTTTGATAAAAGGACTGAATAAAAAACATTCCGAATTTGATAAATTGCAGAGGAAACTTGATTCTCAAAATGAAATTATTGAGTCAAAACAGGAAAAAATTGTTCAGCGCGAACTTGAACTCCGCCGCCGCGAAAATCAGCTGAAAAAAGGAAAAATGCAGGAAATTAATGATTTTCTGATTCACAGTCGTCGTCAGCTGGAAAATCTTGTGCGTCAATTAAAAGAAGGCGAGGTAACGAGGGAAAAAACTCTTGGCGTAAAGCAGTTTATTTCTGAACTTGAAAAAAATACAACTCATCTTGAAGAAAAACTTGAAAAAGACGAGGAAAAACTTGAACGGGCCGAGGCAGATTTTGCTCAAAAACAAAAACATCCGGCAAGTAATAAAAAAACAAAGAAAAAAATGAGCAATTCCGAGGCATTAAAATTTGCGGTTTCTCATTTTGAAAGCCCCGAAAATCCTGCAATTAACGGAAAAGTTTCTGCAGATGGCGGAAAATCAAAAAAAATCCAGGCACCGGCCGTTTTTTGCGAAGGCAGCGTCGTAGAATCAATTTCTTCAAAAACAAGAGGAATTCTGATTTCGCCGGCAAAAAAAGGTGTCTGGCAGGTTCAGTTTGGCAGCGTAAAAATGAACGTTAAGGAAAAAGACTTAAAATTGATTTCTTCGCCGTCAGAAAAACCTTCAGATTTGCCGTTCAATTTTATACGCGACGATTCTGTTCAGGATTCCGTCGCAAATTATGACGGTTCGTTCATAGAAAAAACTTCTGAGCGCCCCGTTTTTGAACTTAGGCTTCTTGGAATGCGCGGTGACGAGGCAATTAAAGCCCTGGAACATCAGATTGATTTGTGCATTTTGAATAATCTTCTGACATTCAGCGTGATTCACGGCACCGGAGAAGGAATTTTAAAGCAGCTGGTGACGGATTATCTTTCAAATTGTCCGCACGTAAAAGAATTCAGTTTTGCATCTGCAGAAGACGGCGGATTTGGAAAAACTTACGTAACATTGATTTAGAATTGATTTAAAATTATGGAATGGTTTGAATCTGAAGATTTCTGGACAAATTACAGTCCGATTATGTTTGACGAAAAGCGTTGGGCAGAAGCGCCGGCGGTGGCAGATTATGTAAAAAAAATTGCGCGTTTAAATGACGGCGCCACTGTTCTTGACGCAGGCTGCGGAATTGGCAGAATCAGCGTGGAACTGGCCGCCTTGAATCTTAATGTCACCGGCGTTGATATTATTCAAAGTGAACTTGACGCAGCCGCTGACACTGCCGATGCGGAAGAAGTGCCACTTTGCCTTGTAAAAGCGGATTTGCGTAATTTTATTCCCGGCCAGAATTATAATGCAACGCAAATTTCTGGCGGTAAGTCACTTGATTTTCAATTCACGGTGCCACATTTTGATTGCGCCGTTAATCTTTTTACTTCGTTTGGATATTGCGACACAATTGAAGAAGACATGAAAATCCTGAAAAATATCTGCGAATGTCTTAAAAAAGGCGGAATTTTCATCATGGAATGTCTTAGCCGCGAAGTTGCACAGCTTTATTTTACTCCCGGCGAAGAATTTGACCGCGCCGGAATGCACGTCATCACAAAATTTACTCCGGAAAACGACTGGCAGGGCTTGCGTTCACAGTGGACTTTAATTTCCCCGGATGGCAAAAAAATTGACCACGTTTTTACTCAGCGCCTTTATGCCGCCCATGATTTAATTTCGCGCTGCATTTTGTGCGGTTTTTCGTCTGCAAAAGTGTACGGAGATTTTGATTTTTCCCCGTACGATAAAAATGCCCGGACAATGGTTCTGGTTGCCGTAAAGTAATGGAAAAAATTATGGATATTGTTTTAATTAATTCGCCGCTGGTACAGTTGAATACGCCTTACCCTTCCGGTGCTTATCTGAGTGCGTTTTTCAAAAGTCTGGTAGCCGGCGGACCGTTGACTGACGGTGAACCGCAAACTCCCGCGCGGGACACGGCAACTTCCGCTGAACAAAAAATTTCCTGGTATGACCTTAGCATTCAGCTTTTTTATTCAATTTTTACGCGGCAGGGACTTACCCGACTTTTTGAACTTTCTTCGCCAAATGCACTAAAACTTGCCGAGCGTGCAGAACTTCATGGCGATGACTTGACCGCCTTTAATCTGCGGCGCTACGTTTCTACTTCGCAAAACTGGATTAACTGGATTGACGATATTGTTCAGATTTTGTGCGGGGCAGGGCGCGAAAAAGCCCATCAGTTAATTTATTCGCCATCTTCACCGCGCGGCAGCCGAATGGAAACTTTTCTTGCAAGGCTTGGGCGCGCGCCAGACATTGACGATGCCCGTTTTTTGTGCAGTTTTGCCCTTGCAGACCTTGCCGACTACATCACCGCCGCCTTTGATCCTAATTTTTCGTTAATCCGCTATGCCGAATCGCTCACCGTCAACGAAACTTCCTTTGACGAAATTGAAAAGCAAATCGACTCGCCCATTTTGAATAATTTTTTAGAGCCCGTCCTTGATTTTTATTTTGGCAATATTTTTGGGCGTTCCGGCACAAGTGCCGTCGCGTCTTCCAGGGTTCCGGCATTCGCCTTCATTCCTCCGCGATGCTACGGAACTGCTTTGCAGCCCTTCCAACCGCTAACGCAGAGTGTAATGTTTTGCATTTCCGTTCCATTTGCAGGAACTTTTACGCCTTCACTTTATATTGCCCGCTACCTTAAAAGAAAATATGGAAATCAGGTGTTTATAGTTGCCGGTGGCGGTTTTATAAACACAGAACTCCGCGAATGTTCCTCGCTAAAAGTTGCAGATTATTTTGACGCAATCAGTTATGACCGCGGCTACGGTTCCTACTACGATTTTCTGAAAAAAAATAAAAAAACTGAACCTGTTTATAAATTCCGGCAGTTTGTAAAAACAGAAAATTCGGTAAAAATCATAGAGCCCTTGTGGCAATCTTTGGAAATTCAAAAAATTGAAGACGATTTTACAAAAAATATTGTCCCGGATTATTCAGATATTGATTTTTCAATTTATCCAAGCCTTTGCGACGACAAAAATCCAATGCACCGCCTTTGGGTAGACGGCCGTTGGATAAAAGCGTATCTTTCGCACGGCTGTTACTGGCACCGTTGCGCCTTTTGCGACACTCAGTTAGATTACGTTTGCAGTTATAAACAGACAGAAATAGAAAAAATATTTTACGGACTTTTAAAAACTGCCCGCGAAAAAAATATTTACGGAATTCATTTTGTTGACGAAGCGTTGCCGCCTCAAGCTTTGCAGAAATTTGCAATTTTAAACGCTCAGAATAAAAATCAACTTTACTACTGGGGAAATATCCGGTTTGAAAAAAGTTTTTCTTACGATTTAGCGGCGCTCCTTTCGTATTGCGGTTTTGGCGGCGTAAGTGCCGGAATTGAAGCGGCAACAAACAAGGCTTTGCAGTCAATTAACAAGGGCACGGACATTCACAATATTGTAAACGCTGCCTGTGCCTTTAAAGAAAACGGAATTTTAGTTCATGCCTATATGATTTATGGTTTTTGGAATGATACTCCTCAGTCAATTATTGATTCTCTGGAAACTTTGCGCCAGCTTTTTGCACAAGACCTTTTGGATTCAGCGTTCTGGCATAAATTTGTGCTTACAAGAAATTCCGGAGTTTTTGCAGAATGGCAGAAAGGACTTCATCCGGAATTAAAACCTTTGCTGAATAAAGAAAAAGAACGTTTTGCCAAGAACAACCTTCACTTTGCGGGCGAAGAAAAATATTCAAAATTTGGTGATGGTCTTGATGCTGCCGTAAATTCCTGGATGCACGGCCAGAAACTTCAGATGAAAGTTACAAAATGGTTTGATTTTGCCGTTCCAGAACCGACTGTGCCTAAGAATTTTATTTCAGAGGAAATTCAAAAGTACGAACAGAAAAAAAATAAAAAGGCGGAAAATTTACAGTTTTCGGAAAATCTTTTTTGGGTAGCAGGAAATCCGGTTGTTGTGGAAAAAAATCATAAGGTTTTTGTAAACTGGCTTTTTATGCAGGATGAAATGAGCGTACCCGTTGGTGATAAAAATTTCGCCGTTGAATTATGCGCTATTTTGAGCAAACTCCGGCCGGAAATTTTAAAAGATGAACGACAGGGTGCTTTGCAAAAAATCCGGGAATCAAAGAAAATTCAACAGGAAATTAAAAATCTTTATGGAATTGGAATTATAGAAATTTAAACTTTTGCAGTAGCGATGTGCAGGGCGCCGCAGGCGGCCACCGCAGCGGAGCCGAAGGCGCAGCGAGGAGGCTGGAGCGAATGCGGAACCCGGAACGTAGCGACGGCGTAGCCGGACTGCCCATATAAAAATTCTGCTAAATTTCCACTTTTTCTATGTGGGCGCCAAGTTCTTTGAGGCGGTCAACAAGATTTTCGTAGCCACGCTCAATCTGGTAAACGTTACTGATTCGGCTTTGGCCGTGCGCGCAAAGGGCCGCGATAACCATTGCCATGCCGGCACGAATATCCGGGGACACAAGATGGTCGCCGTGAAGCATACACGGTCCGCAAACAACCGCACGGTGAGGGTCACACAAGGTAATTTTTGCGCCCATGCTGAGTAATTTATCTACAAAAAACATTCGGCTTTCAAACATTTTTTCAAAAATCAGGACGGTGCCTTCTACCTGGGTGGCAACCACGGTCATAATGGAAGTGAGGTCGGCAGGGAATCCGGGCCACGGCATATCGTCAATTTTTGGAATTGCATTGCCCAAATCATTATTGACTTTTAATTCCTGAGTATTTGGAACGGAAAGCACGTCGCCTTCGATATTCCAGGAAATTCCAAGTTTGCTGAAAGAATATTTTAAAGGACGCATTTCTTCCGGGCGGATTCCTTTGATTTTTATGTGACCTTTTGTAGCGGCGGCCATGCCTATGAATGACCCGATTTCTATGTAGTCTGGCCCGATTGAAAATTCGCAGCCGTGAAGTTTTTTAACGCCTTCGATTTTTAAAATATTACTGCCGGTGCCAGAAATTTTTGCGCCCATTGCATTCAGCATTTTGCAAAGGTCCTGAACGTGCGGTTCGCTGGCGGCATTCTGGATTATTGTAGTGCCTTCTGCAAGTACTGCTGCCATGACTGCGTTTTCTGTGGCGGTAACGCTGGCTTCGTCAAGAAAAATATCCGCGCCCACAAGTTTATTTGCACTGAGTTCAAAATGACCGTTAACGCTGATGTTGACGCCAAGTTGTTTTAATGCAAGAAAGTGAGTGTCTACACGACGGCGGCCAATTACGTCGCCTCCCGGTGGATTCATTTTACATTTTCCGGTTCTGCCAACGAGCGGGCCGGCAAAAACAATTGAACCGCGCACTTTTTTTGTTAATTCGGCCGGAAGTTCAATGTTTTTTATGTTTTGGTTTTTGATTTTCCAGACGTGTTTTTCAATTTGTTCAACTTCCGCACCCAATGCCTGAAGAATTTGAATCATGACATTGGTATCTTGAATTTCCGGAATATTCTTTAAAATCACTGGTTCATCAGTAAGAAGACTTGCTGCAAGACACGGAAGTGCCGCGTTTTTGTTTCCACTTGCGGTTATAGTGCCGTTTATAGGGTAGCCACCGTCAATAATATATTCGTACATTAGAATAAAACTCCATTTTTCTGAAAAATTTACTCTGCAAGGAGAAGATTTATCAGAATATCGGCAGCTTTACTCATCTGATTTAGAGAAACCCATTCATTTCTTGAGTGATATTCGTGAGCGCCGGTAAAAATGTTTGGAGTCGGAATTCCCATTTCTGTAAGCCGTGAACCGTCAGTGCCGCCGCGAATTGGTTTTCTGATGATTTTTACATTTGCTGCTTCGTATGCTTTTTCAAGTTCGGCGACAACTTGCGGGGCTGAATCAAGTTTTTCTTTCATATTCAGATATTGCTGATTGAACAAAACGTTTGCAATTCCACCAAATTTTTGTGCGGCGGCAAAGGCAGCTTTTTCTATAATCCGTTTTTCTTCATTGATTTCTTCCAGACTGAAAGAACGGAGTAAAAGTTCAACTTCCGAATTTTCAATGCAAGAGGACATTTTCATTACGGCAATAAAACCTTCGTGATTTTCTGTCGTTTCCGGGCGCATATTTTGTGGCAGTTGATTTACAAATTCCGAAGCAATCAGAGAGGCGTTTACCATTTTTCCTTTTTTTGCGTCCCCTGTGTGACAGGCTTTTCCCGTAAAACTGACGGTTGCGGACCAGGCATTAAAACATTCAGTTTCCATTTCGCCTTCATCGCCACCGTCAACCGTATATGCTCGCTTTGACTTTATAAGATTCAGCGGCACAAAATCCATTCCGTGACCAGTTTCTTCGTCCGGACTGAAAATTACTTCTACCGGATGATGTTGTTTTTCCGGATGTTTTTTGAACCAGGCAAGCGCAGTCATAATTGCCGCGATTCCGGCTTTATCGTCGCCACCAAGCAATGTGGAATGATCCGAAGAAATAATTGTGTCGTCGTCCTTTTGGGTAATCACAGGATTTACATTTTGTCCGGTGACCTCATCAACCGTGTCCATGTGTGCCATCAGCAGCACAGAATCTCCATTTCCCGGAAGATTTGCGTAGACGTAACATTTGTCGGTTAACTGGACATTTTGAAGTCCCATAGCGTTTAATTCTTCAATCATATTTTTTGCCATGTCCCACTGACGCTCAGTGGAAGGAAAAATTCCCTTGTCGGCAAGTTCGCCATTGCTTTCTGACCAGATTTTTGCATATTTTACAAAACGATTTTTTAATTCTTCAGATTCTGTTGTGTTTCCAAAAATATAATTCATGCCTATAAAGATAATGCCGGAGGTGGTTATTTTCAATAAGTGCGGAAATTTTCGGGTGTAAATCACTTTTTTTAGTAGTTTTTTTTAATTGTGTTATGGGCATCTCTAAAAAATCATTTTCAATGCTTTTTCAGAGAGACTTTCGAGTTTTAATTCGTTGATATAGCACGAATTAAAACATCGCGTTTTCAGAGTTGCCTCTAAAAATTGCAATTTTTAGAGGCTCCCTATACATTTTTATTCTTTATTCGGATTTAAATAATCAAACTGCTTTATCTGCATCGTCTGATTTTCCAAATCCACGTAAATAATTCCAAATGCCGTGTAATCAAGAAAACTTTTCACGAGTTCTTCATGAAAATTATCAAAATCATAAGAACCACCGCTGTGATAGTGCCCTTCAAGTGTGAGTTTTACATTACTTTTTGAATAAAGTGAAATCAGAGTGTCGCGTTCAACAACATTTTGCATCGTAAAATAAAAAACTCCGCCGGCATAAAGCGGGTAGTGGCTGATAATTATTTTTTTATTGTCATCAGAATCAAGTTTTGACTGTAAATCTTCAAATTGTTTGTATCCCAAAGTTCCGTTGCCACTGTCCAAAAAATACCAGGTGAGTTCTTTGCCATTGTGCTCAGTTTTAAAATAATAACTTGAAATGTAAGGATAGCAGTACTGACGCCAGTTTCCCCATCCGGAATTAAAAAGGTCGTGATTACCGGCAATAGTGTAGGTTGTAATCCCATCTTCCGGCATTGTAATTGAACTTTCCGGGTTTTTTGCCTTGAAATTTGCTTCTTTAGTAATATCTTTTACTTTGTCACAAAATTGTTTGTAAGTTTTATATTCACTTTCAACGCCGTATTCTACGCAGTCGCCACCGCAAATAGAAAATCGGAGCGGGTAGTCCTCTCCATCATCACCATCAGGTTTCTGAAGTTTTTCCAGATTATTTTCAAAATATTCGTAAAAAACGTCTTCATAACGGCGGTCTTTGTTTTTTCCGTTTCGTCCAAAATGAATGTCAGAAAATATAAAAACGGAAAATTTATCTTCATTAATTACCGGAGGTTTTACTTCATCATGAAGCGACGAATCTTCGGAATTTGCAAGATTTACAAGCCGCGGACTTCTGTCATTTGCTTCATCCGCCCTTGAAAGAAATTCATGAATACCATATTCACAAGATGTCAGGCCAAAAGTCATAACTGATAAAGACAGAATAATAAAAATTTTTTTCGTAAAATTCATAAAAATGTACCTCAAATCATGAAAATTCTAAAAAAAAATAAAATTTTCAGAAAATCTCTTATCTAAAATAGTAACCAACAACAAGTCTGATGACCCAACTGTCCAAAAATGAAGAAAGCGTAAAAGCGTCAATGTATCGCAGCGAACCTTCAAGGCCCAGTCTGAAATTATTTTGAGTAATATATTGAAGTCCAAAAGTATAATTTGGAGAACAAAAAAGCGGGTATCTGAAAGGTTCGTACGTTGAAATTGAAATATACGGCGAAAGATTAATCGGAGTGTTAAAAAGGAACGCTATATCAGCCTGAAAATCCCAGTTATGAATCACGGAACTTTCTCCAAAAATTTTGGAAAGCCGGTTTCCTGCAAAAACATGACTTCTGATATAAAGCCATTTTCCGGATTTTACTTCGCCAATCAAACCGTAAAAAAAGTTGTTCTGAATGCTCACATTATTGATAATCTGAAGATTGTAATGAACGTCAGCGCCCAGCCGGAAAATAATATTCGGGACTTCAAAACTCATATCGTAAAGTTTAAAAAACCAGTAAACATTTTCCGTCAAAAAACTCGTTGAATTTTCAGAAAGTTGAACGGCCGACAGATTTCTTCCGTAAAAATAATCAACATTATTGTAAAGTGCAGTCGTAAGCGCGTTCAAAAAAATTCCCTTACTGGAAGCCCTGCTGTTTGAAAAATAAATTGAATCAGAAACGTGGCGGTCAGCCCCTTGAGGATAAGCATTAAAAAAGAACGGCTGAACTTTAAACTTTCGGAAAACTTTTTTCTGAGATTCAAGATTTGCACTTTCCGTAACCTTTTGAGCGGACGTGCCATCGTCAAAACTCAGTTCAACTTTTGGCGGTTTTGAGATATCAGAATTTTCCGTGACACCGCCTGTTGCCTGGCCATTTTCAGAATTTACAGTGACATCGCCGGTTGGTAAAGCCTCATCATAATTTGCAGAATCCGAGATTTCCTGCCCAAAACAAAATCCCGCCGTCATCAAAGCGGTAAAAATTAAAAAAATCTTCTTCATATTTTTCATAATACGGCTAGAATTATATTCAAGTTCAGATTTCCTTGCAAACTGAAGAATTTTAGTGTTTATGAAACAGATTTTCTTTTCCACAATTTTGATTTTTTCAATATTATTGATTTCCTGTGCAAGTCAAAATTCCGTGACGTCAAATTCAAACTCAGAAAATTCAGAAATTCCCTTAACTTTTGATATTTCAAAGTGCATAAAAGACGAAAACGAAAAAATAAAACCGTTCAGCGAGGAAAGTGCCGTCCAAATTGCATCAAAAATGAACCCCGGCTGGAATTTAGGCAACACCCTCGAAGCCGACGCCGCCACCTCAGTGCTCTCCGAAACAAGCTGGGGCCAGCCATTAACAACACAAAAAATGATTGAAGGTCTCGCCAAATCGGGAATCAGGACAATCCGCATTCCAGTCACCTGGTCAAATCACATAATTGATAAAAATTACACAATAGATCCCCAGTGGATGAGCCGCGTAAAACAAATTGTGGACTGGGCAATAGATGCAGGACTTTACGTCATCATAAACACCCATCACGATAACGCAGACCGTGCCCGTTCAATACCGTATGCAAGCGGATATTATCCAAATTCAAAAAATTATGATGAATCGGCAAGATTTCTAAAAAACGTCTGGGCACAAATCAGCCTTGCATTCAACAACAGCTACGACGAACACCTGATTTTTGAAACAATGAACGAACCAAGACTAAAAGGCACCGTCTACGAATGGAAATTCAACGAAAAAGCGCCCATCTGCATAGATTCCGCAAAAATCCTGAACAAATTAAATCAACTCATTCTGGATACAATCCGTTCAACTGGCTGCAATAACCAAAAACGCCTGGTCTCCGTGCCCGCATTACAAGCCGACTCAGAAATTGCCTGCACCCAGCTTTTCAAATTACCGACAGATTCCACCCCAAATCGTCTGATTCTTTCAGTGCACCTTTACACACCCTACAGTTTCGCAAGCGCCCCCCAAGGAACCGCAACCTACACTCCAGAAATGTCCGCCCAAAATGCCACAACATTTGCAACCCTCAACGAAAAATTCATAAAAACCGGTTGCGCAGTAATCGTCAGCGAATACGGAGCCATTAACAAAAACAACCTTCCCCACCGCATAGCCTGGTTCCAGAACTTCCAAACCCAAGCCGCCCAATACAAAATCCCCTGCTGCCTCTGGGACAACTCCAACCCCGCTACCTTCGGATACTACAATCGCCTTTCCCAAACCTGGTACACCCCCGAAATTTTAAAAATACTCCAAAATCAATAATCCCACGGGCGTTCCCCTACCGGGTCGCGTGTTCCGCAGTTCCGCTATTCGCTCCAAAGTCCTCGGCGTGCAAACAGCACGCCTGCGGGCTTCGGCT
>CAVHTI010000057.1:0-16270 GCA_963638805.1 Anaerobutyricum sp. | reverse complement strand
CTGGTATGGCAGTATAAGCTCTAGCACCGACGCCACTGGCCCCGCGTCTGGTTCTTACCGCGTTTTCCGCGGGGGCTGCTGGTCTGACTACGCCGACTACTGCACCGTTTCCTACCGGGGCCGCTACGACCCGGACTTCCGCTACCACGAACTTGGCTTCCGTGTGGTTCGTAATGTACAGTAGTTAGTAACTAACTCAATTCTAAACAGAAAAGTCACCAAAGTGTATGTGCTCTGGTGGCTTTTTTTATGCAAGTGTATATCAATGTCAGGCAGGAGTGTATTTCTTTAACGAACAGATGCTGAATCAAGTTCCGGGTGACACAAGTTTCTAGTCACCCCGCTGTGCCGTGTGCGCCCTAATGTGAAAAAGGTCCTTTGAGTCGTGATGTAGCGCCATTTTTTGTAAAAAATTGCCTTTCTCCTGAACGGATGTTAAATTTAAAGCGTTGAAGGAGTTTTCTATGCCGTCGATTTGATGACAGGGGGAGTTCCCTTCAAAACAGAGTCATTTAATAAAAGCATGGCATTAATACATGCAGATGAACTTTTGGCAAACTGGAATTTGTGTATGGATCAACAGCAATTATATCCGATTGAACCATTAAAATAAGCAGGAGGTAGAAAATGAATCCTGTGTGGACAGTAAAATCTGTAAAGGCGTTGCCTGACTTTAAACTTTTTCTGACTTTTGAAAAAGGGGAAAATAAGATTTTTGATTTTAAACCGTATTTAAAATTAAAGATAAATGAACCTTTGAGAAATCCTGCTTTTTTTGAAAAGGTCTATGCAGATGGTATTTCTATTGCCTGGAACGATTCCTTAGATTTTTGCCCGGAAACACTTTATGAAGAAGGTGTGGATTGTAATTAAATTTTTGTAATTTTTAGAGATGTCCATAAAATAAGACGCTACAAATTGAAAAAAAAAGAATATTTATTGACTTAATGTACACGAAGTTTGCCCAAAAAATTAAAAATCCAAAACAATATCACCGGAAAGATTTTCTACGTAAATTGGAACGGGGGCTGTTCCGTTGGCAAAAATTCTGGTAGAGTGCGCATTTTGGCTGATTTTTGTGAAATTATTTATAAAATCCGATTTTTGCGAGCGGACATTCAGTTCAAAATTTTGATTTTTGCTGATAAATAGTGTGATTGGGGCATTTTTTGCACAGATTTTAGAGCTTGCTTCCGGGGATTTTTCAAGATTTACCGTGATTTTG
Organism: Anaerobutyricum sp.; assembly: GCA_963638805.1. Taxonomy (GTDB): domain Bacteria; phylum Spirochaetota; class Spirochaetia; order Treponematales; family Treponemataceae; genus Treponema_D. Next base: position 15,045 of record CAVHTI010000057.1, on the reverse strand, counting down.
CCGTCGTTGGCGTTTATGTCAAAGTAATTACAATTAAGTTTTTCCAGATTGATTTGCGAATTTTTGGCGGAATTTTTCAGATAAAAATACTCGCAGTGAAGATTTTTTACTTTGATTGATTTTTGATTTCCCGCGATTAAAACCGAATCTTCCGAAAAAATATTTTCAAGACTTACAGTGCCGTCCTGCGATGAAATTTTGTATTCCTGCGCAAAAAAATCTTCCGGCACCCAGATAAAAACGCTGCAATTTTCTCCTTTTGCAAGGCCACTATCGTTATTTTTGATTTCCAGGTTTTGCGAATTCTGATTTATCAAGGGCAGTTTTTTTGAATTATTACCGTAAAATTCAATTAAAATGTCCGGTGTTTTTTTACTTTTGATAAAGCAATTTTCTGATTCAAGGGAAATTTCTATATTATGAATTTCATTTGTGTCAAAAAAAACTGAAGAAACAAGATTTTTTTGATTTTGTGATTTTGCCGAAAAAACTAAGAAAAATCCGAGTAAAACTGCAAGAATTACTTTTTTCATACAAAAATTATATAATTTTAAGCATGAAAAACAAACAGAAAAATGAACTTGCAGTTTGCGGTTTTGCGGCTGTAAAAAAACTTGAAAAAAATCATCCTGAAAAAATTACCCGTCTTTATTTTACAGAAGAAGTTGCGCCTAAATTTGGCGGTCTTTGCAAAAAACTTGCAAAACAACACGGAATTTATAATCAAAAACCGGCCGGAGATTTGGAAAAACTCTGCGGAAGCGTTCATCATCAAGGGGTTGTTGCAATGATTGAAGCGCCAGAAATTCAGCAGTTGGATTCTGACGTTACGGATTATTGGGCAGAAAATTGTGAAAATGCCGTCCTGCTTGATAGAATTGGAAATGCAAATAATTTTGGCGCGATTGTCCGCAGTGCAGCATTTTTTGGAATTAAAAATATCATTATTCCGCTTGATGAAAGCCAGAGTTCCATTACTACAAGCAGTTACAGGGTTGCCGAAGGCGGAATGGAGTACGTAAATATTTATTCTGTGCGTTCAAGTGTGCGCCTTTTGGAAGCGCTGGAAGGCAAAATGGTCAGAATTGGCACTTCGCTTGATGCAAAAAAACAGGTGAGTGAAATTAAAAATTTTGGAATTGAAAATGGCGAACGCAAAAAACCGTTACTGATAATTTTAGGAAATGAAGAAAACGGAATTAGTGATGTTGTAAAAAAGCATTGTGATGAACTTGTAATAATTCCCTGGAACGGAATGAATGAAGGCCAGGAAGAAAGTCTTGTGGACAGTCTGAATGTTGCACAGGCCGCAAGTATTATTTTTTATGAAGCAATGCAAAAATAGATTTTAAACTTTGCGCAAAGGATTGTAGTACCCGCGAAGGCTTTTTCAAAAGCCGAAGCGGAAGCCCGCAGGCGCGCTATTTGTGCGCCGAGGACTTTGGAGCGAATAGCGGAAGTGCGCAAAGCCTGACCCGGCGGGCACTTTCACGCAAAAGTTTTATTTTTTGCAAAAATTGCCCGCCGGGATGCGCCCATATAAAAATTAATTACCGCAGTTTTCGCAGCCACCGTCGCAATTACATTCTCCGTCGCCGGAACAATTGCCGTCACAACCGCCTTCGCCACAGTTTCCGCATCCACCGCCACAACAGCCGCTTTTTGGATTTAATTCTTCGTCCGTTGCGTCGCGAACTTCTACAACTTCTACATCAAAGTGCAAAGTTTTGCCTGCAAGTTCGTGATTTCCGTCAATTTTTACAATTTCCGGGCCAACTTCAACTGCGCGCACAATTATTGGACCTTGAGGAGACATAACCTGAAAAAACATTCCCGGTTCAACTTCGCCGTCAAACTGATCGCGCTTTACATTAATAATTAACTGCGGGTCAATTTCGCCGTAAGCGTCTTTTGGTTCAATCACCGTGCTGAATTTATCGCCAGCGGTTTTGCCTTCCAGTTCTTTTTCAAGACCGGCAATCAAATAACCTCTGCCGTGAACAAATCCTAAAGGTTCTTTGCCAACTGAAGAATCAATTTCTACGCCGTCGTCACCTTTAAGTGTATAGTGAATGGCAACCCATTTATCTTTTGAAATATTCATTTTACCAAAGCCCCTGTTCGTCATAATTTACGGCATTGTCCTGTACAACTTCTGTAATTTCCGGACAAGCGTCTTTTAAATAGCGTTCAACGCCCATTTTTAGAGTCATAAGAGCCATTGGGCAACTGCCACAAGCTCCGGTTAAATTCAGATGAACTTTATTTTCTTCATCAATTCCAACATATTCCATATCTCCGCCGTCTGCTTGAAGTTGAGGACGGAACATTTCCAGTGCTTCTTTGACTGTGGCTTCCAATGCTTCGTTTGCCATAATTCTCCTTTTAAAATTGTTTTCAGATTTTTTTTGATTCTGATAACGTTCAGTGTTTTGATTATAAAGACATTGTCCGTTTGTGTATAGAAAGCGCCAAAAACAACTTTTTTGATTCTGATTTTTAAAATCTTGAGCCTAATAAATCAAATTTTCGACCATATCGGCAAATGCTTCTTCCGAATCTGATGAATAAAGCCAGTTATAAACGACGGCGGCAGAAACAAGTTTGCGTCCATATTCGCGGGTTTCTGAATAAGGCAGACTTTCCAAAAAAAGGTCGCCGGGCATATTTGATTTTTTACCAAATTCATTCATTGAAGTTTTTAGCCAGCGGCGCACTCTTGTGATTCCCGCGTTATACGAAAAAAATGCCTGTAAATAGGAAAATTCACAGCGACTATAAAGATTATTCAGATAATAACAGCCAAATTCTATGTTATCCTGAGGATTTGTCAGCGAATATTCTGGTCGGCGGAGTTTTTTGGCAATATCGGCGGCGGTAAAGTCCATCAACTGGCACAGCCCGATTGCACCGGCGGAACTTGCAACATCAGCATCAAAAAAACTTTCACTTCTGATTAGCGCGTACATAACCGGCTCTGAACAATTATATTTCTGGCACATGGAATCAACAATTTCCTGATAATCCAGCGGATAAAGCAGTTTGAGTTCATCTTTTGTAAACGGACGATCGCCATAATTCATTGCACGGGCGGCAATTCTCAAACTCTGGGTGTAAAAATCGTGATTTTGTTCGCCACATTTTTGCAAAAATTCCGAAAGATAAAGTGCCGTGTCCGTGGAAATTCCGTTTTTGTACAAATTCATATATTCAGAATAAATTTTTTCAGGAAATCCGTAGTAGGCGAGGCCTTTTAAATATTTGTCGGCGTCAGAATCCAGGCCGTAAGTTTTTTTTGTATTTGGAGCGCTGCACAAAAGATTTTGGATTTCATCTTCCGAAAATCCAAGTTTGTAGGCGGAAAGAATTTTGTAATACGCCGAAGTTCCCGCGTCCATGGATTTTTGAAAAGCGTCTTTGGCAGTCCATTTTTCTGATTTTGCGAGACCTTCCTGCAAAAGTCTGCCGTAAATATAAATAATCTGAGCGGAAATTTCTGTGCTGGCATAAGGCGAAACGGTCGAATAAAGTTCATAAAAGCCGTTCCAATTGCCACCGGACAGGAGGGCCAGAATCAGTTTTTCAAAAAAATCATCAAAATAAGAAGCGTCCGACCATTGATTTGCATAAATTTTCAGAAAATTCAGCTGAACGGAAAGTCCTTCGTCCAGATTTGTGTCCAGCAAATACCATATTGCATTATCCTTGTTTTCCGGCGATTTTGCGCAATTAATGGCATTTATAAAACTTTCGTCAGATTTTGATTTTTGATTTTGAGTTTTGCTGTAAAAACGGCCGGCATAAAACCAAAAATAAAATTCCGAGTCTGAATTTTTGAATTTTCGGGCAAGTTCTGCAAAGGTCGCGGCATTTTTTTCAAAATCCGAACTTCCGTAAAGGCAGGCTTTGCCAAGGTCAGAGGCAATTTGCGGTAACGGAGCGGTTTCTGAGTTTTCAAAATATGAAAGCAGTTTCTGGGCAAAATCAAAACCTTGAGTATAATTCCGTTCGTAAATTCTGGCGCGGAAATTTATTAAAAAGTCAGAAAATTGTGATGGCGAAAAATCATCAAAAAAATCCGCATAATCTGAATCAAAATTTTGAGGAAAATCACCTTGATTGTAAGAATTCTTGTAAAAATTTAAATGAAAAGACGAAAGCGGGCGCGCCGTGAACCATTCAAAAACTTCATCTTGAAGGGAAGAATCCCCGCGTTTTTGTTTTGCTTCAAGTCGTAATTTAATTGTCTCGTTATTTTCGTGTGAAAAATCAATATTTTGTGTTATCTGAATCAGTTTGTGAAGTTCATTTGCAGAAGAAAGTTGTCGCGCGGCAATCAAAAGGGAGTCAGAATCGTTGTAAGTTGCATAAAAATTTTCCGCAGATTTATTTTTTTCCTGAACGTCGCCAAGTTGAGTGAGCGCCTCGGCACTTTTGCGGGCACACCAGTAAGATCCCTTTTTCTGGCATCGCAAAAATTTGGAGCGGGCTTCGTTATATTTTTTTTGATTAAGATACTGAAGGCCCGCAAAATAATCGGCATCATAACCAAAAATTTTCTGGCCTTCAGTTTTAGGAGCAGCGCAACCGCAAATCAAAAGTGAAAAAACTGCGGAAATGAGTAAAATTTCAGCCTGATTTTTTAAGGACACTAAATTTTACTCCGCAGGAATTGTAATCACGTTGCCGGAAATAATGTAATCAGGATTTTTTATTCCATTGTACTTTGCAATATATTTGTATCGCCACGGATTTTTGTAATAAGTGTCGGCAATATCCCAAAGTGTGTCGCCCCATCTGATTTTATAGTAAATTTTCTGAGGTTCCGTTTTTGCTGGCGCCGGCTGTTCCGGTACAACTTCTTCGGCCTTTTCGATAATTACAATTTCGTCTTCCTTTGCGGCAGGAACCGGCGGTTCTTCAACTTTTTCTTCAACCACTTCTGAGTTTGTTTCTACAGGAACTTCCTGAATTATCAGAGTATTTTCGGCCGGACTTTCAATTTCCTGAGCTAACGAAGAATTTTCAGAATTTTCTGCAGCATATTCCTGTTCATTTTCCGAAGATGATTTTTTTGAAAGCAAATTATATTTTGAAGGCACAATAAAAAGAATCAAAACGGTAGCAATTACACAAATTATTGCGCAGATTATGCAGATGATAACCGGAACTTTTGTCTTTTTGCGTTCTTTTTCTTCTTCATCAGCGGCAGATTCGCCAAGTTCAGTTTCCTTGTCATAAAGGCCGGTAAAACTGATTGGCTTTTCGTTTGCAATGTAGTCATTATCAGAATTGTCCTGAGCATTTGCAGAAAAACCGCTGCTTTCGCTGAAAATATCGTCATTCGTTGATTTTCCAGAATCATTTTCAAAAGTTTCAAAGTCAAATGGCGGAATTTCCTCGGCAACAGACTTGTCGTCGCTCTGAATTTCATCATTGTTTGTGCTAGTTTCGTCCCCCGACACCAGATTGTTACTGTCCGATATTTCGTCGTCAAAGTTCAGCGCACTTTCGTCAATAGAAAAATCGTCGGTGTCTGTCACGGCATTTTCGGTATTGGTTTCTGTGTCGTTTTGAGGTTCATCATTTGCAGAAAAGTCATCAACAAAATTTTCCGCAACTTCTGGGTCACCAAGATTAAAATCAGAATCAGAAGAATTTTCATCAATATTCACGGCCGTTTCTTCTGTTACGGGTTCACTTTCTTCCCGAACGACCGTTTCGTCAGTTGGCTGGGCATTTTCGGTATTCGGCAAAGTTGCATCCTCGGCTTTGGCTTCCTCAGTTTCCTTTTTTATTGCATTTGCCCTTGCCAAAAGTCCACCGGCAGAACGTTTTTTTGGTGCCACAATGCCAGATTTATTTTCAGAAATTTGATATTCGTCCGTCACAAGTCTTTCTTCAAGAGTGCGCGAAACAAGCGTAATCTGGGTGTTGCTCTGCTTTCCGGTTTCGGTATCAACAATATTTGCGGAAAGTTTATTATCATCATCAAGTGCAACTTTAAAAGTAATATCGGCTTCGCCAGTTGGTCGCGCGTTTAAATTTTCAATCTGAAGGGAATCAACATATTCAGCGTCATCCATAGAGCAAGAAGCTGAACGGTAAAGGTCAACCATAACTTTTGTCTGATTGTTATGTGCCGTAGTCAAATCCAGAGTTTTCTGCTGAGCCTGTCCCTCTTCCATCACAGGATAAAAAGAACCGTCAGCCAGCTTTATACCTATAGTTTTCATAAAAATTCCTCTTCTAAATTTTCGGTATGTTTCTTGTATAAGAATAATTTAAAATTACTTTTTTGATAACCTTTGATTCTTTTTTGGGCGCATCCCTGCGGAAATTTCACCAAAAATGTTAGTTTTCCGCTCCATTTCGTTTAATGTTTTTCAAAAATACCGCCGGGTCGCGCTTTCCGCAATTCCGGCATTTGCCTCCAAAGTCCTCGGCGCACAAATAGCGCGCCTGCGGGCTTCCGCTTCGTTTTTTCAAAAAAACTTCGCGGTTGCTACAATCGCTTGCGCGGGGTGTGGTTTTGCAATTTTCTTTTAAATTCGTAAAATAACAGTTGTTCAGGAGATTTTTTACTATGAGTTCAAAGAAAAAATCAGAAAGATCACACGAAGACTTTAATAAAATTGTTTTGCGAAACAGCCGTACAAAAAAAGTTGCACAGAAAATATTTTTCAGCCGCACGGTAATCACTTTTGCGGCAATTTTTGTACAACTTTTGCTTTTAATTCTCTTTATTGTGTTTGTAAACAACAAACTGAACTTTTACTTTGGAATTTCCCTTGCGGTTTCGGCGGCATTCATCATTTACATTTCAAATTCCGGCGGAAAAAACGAATATAAAATCGCCTGGCTTGGAATTACGGTTTTGTTTCCTGTCATCGGAATTACCTGTTACATAATTTATCACACAGACGGTGCCGCAAGAAAACTTGCCAAAGAAATAGAAAAAATCAACACAGAAATTGATTCCGTTTTGGTAGAAAAATCAAAATCAGAAGTTGAATCTGTAGAAAAATCATTCCCAGAATATAAAAATATTTCAAATTATCTTTACAAATGCGGAAGTTTTTCGCCGCATAAAAATTCTGCCGTAAAATATTATGCCAACGGCGAAACTTTTTACCCGGATTTTCTGGAAAGTTTAAAATCAGCAAAAAAATACATTTTCATAGAATTTTTTATCATAACAATTGACGAATGTTGGGAAAAAATTGTTGAAATTCTGGAACAAAAAGTAAAAGAAGGCGTAGAAGTCCGCTTGATTTGCGATGGCGTGGGCACTTATATGATTACCGGCAAGGCCTATCAGCGTTATCTCAAAGAAAAGGGTATAAAATCAAAAGTTTTTAATCCTTTGCTGCCAATTATTTCTACCCCAGTTAATAACCGCGACCACCGTAAAATTGTTGTAATTGACGGAAAACTTGCCTATACCGGCGGAATAAATCTTTCAAACCAGTATTTTAATTATGGAAAAAATAAATTCCCGTATTGGAAAGACAATTTTGTAGAAATTCGCGGGCCGGCAATTCAAAATCTTCTTCAACTTTTCTTTGAAGTCTGGAATATTGGCGAAAAAGTCAAAGATGATTATGTCTCGTACCTCAACATTGATTACGAAAAAATTGAATCGGACGGTTTTGTAATTCCTTACGGCGACGATGCCTTTAATTCCGAAGATATTGCAGAAAGTGTTTATCTTGAAATCATAAATAATGCAAAAAAATATCTTTATATTACCACGCCGTACGTTGTAATTGACAATCAGATGTTAACGGCCCTGACCTTTGCCGCAAAAAAAGGCGTTGATGTCAGAATTATTGTGCCTTCAAAACCGGATCATCTCATTACGTTCTGTATTGGTAAAACTTACCTCAAAAATCTTCTGGATGGCGGTGTAAAAATTTATCTTTACGAAAAAGGATTTATTCACGCAAAAACTTTCCTTTGTGATGATAACGTGGGCACCGTTGGTTCTATAAATCTTGATTACCGCAGTTTGTATGCGCATTTTGAGTGCGGGGCTTTGATTTGTAAAAATCCGGCACTTGCGGATATAAAAGCGGACTTTGAATCAATGTTCAAAAATGACTGCCAGAAAATGAACGTCCAGGATTATAAAAAAATCCCCGCCTGGCAAAGATTTACCGGCAGGGTTTTAAGATTGTTCGGGCCATTGCTTTAACGCTACCGCCAAATTTCTGACGATTTTGAAAGTTATGACTCTTAACCGTCAGAAATTTTTAGTAAACGTAAGAAATTTCTTCAAGTTGCACAAGTTCAGTTTGCGTTGAATCAAATTTAAAACTGATTTTGTACTCCGAAACTCTGATGACATTTTCTTTATCATCGTATTTTATAATTACCCGCGAAGAAATTTCATTATTTTCGCCATAAAAAGTAATTTCGTTCAAAAGTCCGGCAGCATTGTAACGAAAAACCTGCTTTGTCTGACTGTTTGTAAAACCTGCAAAAACGGTAATAAAATCAATTTTTCCGTCAGGCGTGTAAGTGTAAGTCCGGCGTTCTGCAAGTGAACCGTTGCTAAAATAATCAGATTCCACCGCGATTTTTCCATCTTCGGCATATTTGTAAATTGTTTTGCTCACCAAATCGCCATCTTTATTGTAAGAAGTTTCATCTTTTAGTTTATCATTTTCGTAAGTGTAAATTGTTTTAGAAAAAAGCACGTGATTTTTGTCATATTCCGAAAGATCAGTTTTTTTGCCGTCTTTGTATGAAAATTCGTGTTGCCATACAATTTCAGAATCAGAATTTGTGCATTTTTGAGCGGAAATATTGCCGTCCTCATCATAAGTTGTCTGAATATCGTTAATCAATTTTCCTTTTGCGGAAGTTTCCTGATAATTATATTCACGGCCATTTTCGTCATATAAACGTGTAATTTTAGAATTTACGGAGCGGACATAAGTCCCAAATTTTGAATAAATGTCGTAAATCGTTTTTTCAGAAGATTTTGCATTTCCTTTTGGCGGAACGTAATTAAAAATATCAAACGCAAAAACCGAAAAACTCATTCCGGCTGCAAGAATCAAAGTCAAAATTTTTTTCATTTTTTAAACTCCAATAAAAAGTCAATGAGGAAATATCAATTTCCGATTTGACTTTTTAAGCACATTCGCAATGAAATGAGAATGTGCAGTAGATAATTAAGTTTGCAACGCAAACTTGTGAACAAAAACTTTGACGCTATTCCAGGCAAAGTTTTTGTTACAATCTCCCTATAAAAAATAATTATATTCCTTCCTTTTTTCTTTATAAAGATTTTTTTTCTAGACTTAGCGCAATTTTATTGCACGGCGATTTTATAAACGTCGTCCAGATTTTCTGCAATATATGCCGCGCCGGCTTTTTCAAGTTCCGCGCGATTTCCGTAACCGTACAAAACTCCGCAACATTTTATGCCGTTTTCCGCCGCACCAGTCACGTCATATTTTCGGTCGCCAACCATCAGGATTTTTTCAGGATTTGAAAAACCGCATTTTTGCATTGCATAGGCAACGACTTCCGCCTTTGTTCCGCGCGTTTCATCTTCCAGACTTCCGCAAACTGACTCAAAATATTTTGTAAGTCCAAATTTTTCAATGATTTTTACAGAATAAATTTCCGGTTTGGACGTTGCAACTACAAGTTTTTTGCCCGCCGAGCGCAATTTTTGCAACAATTCAGGAATTCCGTCATAAACACGATTTTCAAAAAGTCCTTTGTCTGCAAAATATTCACGGTATTTTTTTACGCCTTCCGCAGCCTGAGCGTCGTCAAAACCAAAATTTTCTTTCCAGGTGGTTATCAACGGTGGCCCAATAAACGACAGCAGAGTTTTATAATCCGGAATTTCCAGTCCAAAACTTTTAATTGCGTGTTTAAACGAATTTGTAATTCCTTCCGCCGGATCCGTCAGCGTCCCGTCCAAATCAAAAAAAATGTAATCATAAATCATAAAAAATCCTTAAGGCAAAATTATTTTCCAAAAATTTCTTTTCTGTGAAAAATTCCCAATTCACAGATATTTTCACTCGTAATATTTTCTTTTCCAGTTTTTTCCAAAAAATCCTTTAAATCAATAGAAAATCTGTTCATAGAAAAATGCTGAAAAACGAAAACTTTGTTCCAGAATTCAGAATTTTTATAACTTTCCAAAAGTTTATCTCTGTAAGGAATAAAAAAGCCTTTGCCTTTTAATTCAGAATATCCAATCATCCACAATTGCGGCATTTCCTGATTTTTTTCGCAAGATTCACACAAATCCTGGTGGAGTTTTGCGGTTGCCTGCGCCATCCAAAGTTCAGTTTCCATAATCAGATTCACGATTTTCTGGCCACCGGTTTTCATAATTTCGCGCAATTGTGCAGTTTTTGCGCTGTGAACCGGCGTTTTATTCAAAATTATTACGTTTTTCCTAAAATCAATATTCAACTGAGGATTTCTTTTAAAGAATCCTTCGCCAATTTTGCCGGCCTGGCCAACAAGGTAGCGGTTATTCACGGCAAGTTGTTCATCTTTTCCGGGATTGTCGCCAATCACAATCAACCGAATTTCATCATTTTCCGTGATTTTGTCCAGGTCTTTGTTATAAACCACCGCAGTTTCAAAAGGATAAAGCGGAGTTTTGGCTTTTTCCGCGGCATTTTTTTGTAATTCGCTAAGATCCGGCGCAGAATCCAGCCATTTTTGAATCTGGATTTTGAATTCTTTTTTAAAATCAGTGAAAATCTGCCATTGTTTTTTGTTCATTTTTTCCATACTCCTGATAGCTTTTTAGAATTGTCGTCATTGCATCAAAAATTTTTCGTGCAGAATTTATGCCGGAATATTCTTTTTTGTGAATAAATCCTACGTCATAAAATCCTAAAATATTTCCGGTTCCAAGAACATCAAATTCGCCTTCGTAAGGACCGTTTTGCAAAACAACTTCCGGAACAAGCCCAATGCCAAGTCCAAGTTGTGCAAGTGCCAGAATTGCCTCGTTACCTTCCGTTTCTGCCGCGATATTTGGCACAACATTCCGCGATTTTATCCATTTATCGAAGCGACGCCGTGCAATTCCGGTTTTTGGCAAAACTAAAGGCACGGTAGAAAGAATGTCCTGAGGCGACGCTTCAAGATTTTTGTAAGGACTATTTTTAGGCGCCGCAAAAATCAGCGGAGTTTTTAAAACACTTACAGTTTCCATTGTGGAAAGTCCTGTTTCCGGAATGGCCGCAACGGCGAGCATTGCCCTGTTTTCTTTGACGGCATTGATGGCGGCGGCGGGGTCGCCAGTTTCTACAGAAAGTTGAATCAGAGGATATTTTTGAGTCAGACGCTTAATAAATTCCGGGAGCACGGCATAACAGGCCGTAACAGAAGCGTACAGTGGAAGTTTTCCTTCCGGTTCATCACCAATTCCGGCAAGTTTTTCTGAAAGTTCCTGCTGTTTTTCAAGAATTTCGCGCGCATATTTTAAAAATATTTTTCCTTCATCAGTAAGCAAAACCTGACGGTTGTTTCTGTCCAGAAAAATTTTATTATTTTCTTCTTCCAGCCGGTTAATTACACGACTAAGTGCGGACGGACTCATATTCAATTCTTCCGCAGTTTTTCCAAAATGCAGATTTTTTGAAAGCGCAACAAAAGCTTTTAATTCGTAAAAATTCATAAGGACGTTTTTAATTTTAACGTATTTATTAAGTCGCTGACATAGCGCGAAGTGGATTTTTGGTAAAACGGCTTAGGGATTGTAGCAGCCGCGAAGCGGGACTTGCCCAAACGAAGTGCCATTGTTCTGGCGCGGAGTGGGCAAGGCTGGAGCGAACAGCGGAACTGCGCAAAGCCCGACCCGGAGCACGACGTTTTGACGTTATATTTTGAGGCCGGGGAGAACGTCTTGTCCATTCTGAATGTTCCGTGTCCGTTGCAAAAACTTCCGGGGCGAAAAAAAATGACCGGAGAGTTCCCCGGCCATTTTCTTTTAATGTTATTTACTTCCCAAAGAGCGTCGTGCGCAGGGGAAGCTCCAGAAATTACTTAATCAATCTGATGTTATCTACAAACAGGCTTGAATCTTCCTTACATTCCTGAAAAAAGAACGACGAAATTGTAATTCGGCGGACGTCATTAAAGTGTTCGTTCTGTTTTTCAACATCAAAAACGACGGTGTGCTGTCCTGGCGGAATGTTGAACATTTCTGACTGCAGCCATTCCCATTTATCAGTTGCCTGAAATACAATGCAGGTTACGTAAGTTATAGGTCCCGGATTATAAAAATCTGCAACGACGTATTTTCCACCGGACAAATCTTGTGAACCGTCATAAAACCAGTTTGCAGAAGCGCCCGGTTTAACTGGCTCCAGCAAAAGTTCCATAGAATATTTGCCTTCCGTTCTGTGCTGTTTTGAAAGGTTGCAGCCCATAGATGATTTATGTCCGCCGTATCTGTCCCAGTCGGAGCCGGCCCAAATCCAGTAGTTTCCGTTTTCAAAATCATCAATTACCTGAACTTCGCCTTCTGGAATTGGAATATCCACCTGACCAAAAACTGACGCTGCCAAAAACAAATTTATAAATAAAACAGAAAATAATCCTTTTTTCATAAAATTACTCCTAGATTTTAAACTTATCCATTGCCTGATGAAGTTTCTGAATACTTGAAACGTTCTTTTCCACACATTCATTTGCTTTGCGTGCAGAATCCGTAATCAGTTCGGTTTTTTCGCTCATGGCTTTCATATTTGAATTTACCGTTCCAGTCATGCTTGCAATTTCGTCCATTTCAACGCTGACCTGACGGCTGCCTTCCATCATTTCGTTTGAACCGTTCTTTACATGCTCTGTAATCAGAGTAATCTGGCGCATCGCTTCAAGAATTGTTACGCTGCCTTCGCTCTGCTGATCCATTGCTGCCGCAATTTCGTGTTCCTGCTCAGAAACAGTCTTTGTAAGACCAAAAATTGTTTCAAATTGCTGCTGAACCGTTTTTGCAGAATCAGAAACTTTGCGGATAATATCAGAAACGGCCTTAAGTTCTTCCTGGATTTTTGTTCCCTGAGTACTTGATTCCTCGGCCAGTTTACGAATTTCGTCGGCAACAACGCTGAATCCCGCACCAGATTCTCCGGCGTGAGCGGCTTCAATTGCAGCGTTCATTGCAAGAAGGTTCGTCTGGCTCGCAATATTTCTGATGATTAAAGAAGCGTCCGTAAGACTCTTTGATTTTTCCTGAATTTCTGCGCTCAGGGCGGCCGTTTCGTTAATCATAGTCTGACCAAGTCCACTTGCCTGTTCCAAAGCATCCATTGACTGCTGATTGTTTTTCAAAATAGAAGAAACTGAATTAATATTTTTAGTCATTTCTTCAACAGATTTTGAAGATTCTTCAACGCTAACGGCCTGGTCGTCAATATTTTCATTCAGAGTGGAAATATTTTTTACAATTTGTTCAACCGTTGCCTTTGCTTCTTCAACGCCGGCAGAATATTCCTGCATCTGATTTTGTACAGACTTAATGCTTTCAGTGATTGTATCAATTGCATTTGCTGTTTCGCCCATAGACTGATTCAACTCAGTTCCAATCAAAGTCATTTCGTCGCTGGAATTTTTAATATCCTTAAACGATTCCCCGATTTTTGACATTGTTTTATTAAAACTGCTGCACATTTCGCCAATTTCATTATGCTGATTTGTACTCAGCCTTACCGTCAAATCACCGTCACCTTCGCTGATATTCTGCAAAGCATCAACACTCTGACGCAACGGTTTTGTGATTCGGTTTACAGCAAAATAAACAACAACAAGAATTACAATAATCTGAAGAATAAACGCTATGATAATCGTGTTCAAAGCAGACATTGCCGAAGCATTAATTTCGTTAACAGGAGTTTCAGAAATGAAATACCAGATGGCGCCGGTGCGGTCCACAGTAGTTTTTGCAACCGTAATGAATTTTGCATCTTTTCCGGTACCATCATAAAAAGTTGTAGTGTTATAAGTTGCCTTTCCGTTTGAATCAAAAAAGTAACTCATATATTTTGTATCTATATAATACTTACTTGAACTGCCAGTTTCGGAACCGTCACTACTAACAATTACACGACCATCAGGATTTAAAAACTGACATTTCGTGCCCTTGTAAATGCCGTCTCCAGAAACCATATTTTCCATATCAGCAAGAACATAATCAACGCCGGCAACACCAACATTTTCCTGAAGTGAATTTAGAATTTTGGAATAAATCTTAACGCTCAGAACCTTCTGACCATCAAGCAGAATTTCCTTAGGCTCCCCAACACTCGCGGCCCAATTATTGGAATACTGCACAATCTCATTGTACGAAAGCTCAGAAATAGTTTCATTTTTGATTTTATTATTTCTGTCCCTGATGTAATGAACCTTAAACTGCCCGGTAGGATTGTTGTCCTCATCAATTTTTTTCTCGTCCAGAGTATCAAACATTTTAGGCAGCCAGTAAGCCCAGGCAGAATCAATACTAGTATTTTTTACAAATGCCCTGACCTGCTGTTCAATCGCAGAACGCCTGAATTTTTCAGGAATAGCCCATGCACCCCCGACCATAGAACTCAAAGTTTCCGCCGACGAAACCATCTCCTTCAGCTGCATTTCAATCGCATCCGCCTTAGATTCCGTAAGACTAACAATACTCTTTTCAATCTGCTCCGTATTCGATTTAGAAACCGTACGACCAAAAATTACAGTCATCAGAACAGAAATAATCAGCATTCCCAGCCCCAAAGAAAAAAGGAGGCTCTTCTTAACTGTTTTTTTCACATTCAACCCCGTGAGAATTTAATATTTTCCAGATTTTTTTTATAAGACTTTTACAATAGAACGGATTTTTAACACGATTATATTAAACCTTTTCCCCACCAATTTAAATACAAATATCAAAATTTCAGTTATATTTCCTACCATAATAATCATCATCCGGGCGTTCCCCTACCGGGTCGCGTGTTCCGCAGTTTCGCTATTCGCTCCAAAGTCCTCGGCGTGCAAACAGCACGCCTGCGGGCTTCGGCT
>CAVHTI010000056.1:0-16462 GCA_963638805.1 Anaerobutyricum sp. | reverse complement strand
AACTTCTGGAGTTGCTTCTCTTGCTGCTCGGAAACTTCTTAAAAAAAAGGGCGTCAGGCTTGATTCAGTTTTCAGCATAAAAATGCCAGACACCTGGACTCCGATTTTTAATTTATCTGATAAAACAAAAGTTCAAAAAATCAATGAAAAAGCAGATGTGGAAATTGCAAAAGTCATTCAGAAAATTATTGACGGAAAAAAATGTGTCCGTGCAAAGAATCAGTTGCCCTTGATTGCCTTGCCAGTTTCAAAAATCTGGTACGAAAATATGCGGAAAACAAAAAAACTTTATGTCGAAAATTCCTGCGTCGGATGCGGCCTATGCGCAAAAAATTGTCCTGTTAAAGCGATAGAAATTGTGGATAAAAAACCAGTCTGGAAAAAAGATAAATGCGCAATGTGTTTAGGCTGTCTGCACCGCTGTCCAAAATTTGCAATTCAGTATGGAAACGGCACTACTAAAAAACACGGTCAGTATAAAAATCCGGAAAGAGGGATTTAGTAGTTCAGCGACAATTTCTTTTAGATTTTGTTACAACTCGCCGAAAAATTTATTTACAAAACGCCGAAAAATTTCCTTTCAACTCGCCGAATTTTATGGTACTAGTATTGATAGGAGTCGGAAAATACGCTTATAGAAGGGAAGATGGCGTTTTAGTTGTTCCGATTGGGTGTTTAAAGAACTAAAAAGGGATAAAATGGCCTACAAAGAACTAATCAAAAATTTTTCCAAAATCCGAAGTTACCTCAAAGAATTTTTTGTGTACGGCTACAATGCACGCGGAAGTGTGGGGCAAAAGTCAGACCGTTCCTATGATGATGAAAAACGCCGCATCAAAAGTTATCTTTCGGATTATGTTGAAGAATCTTCTGGTCCGGATGGAAAAACTACTGCCCTTAGCATTGATGTCCGCAATGTCGCCTTTAATCCGCTTTACCGTGCCTGGAAATCGGCTAGTTTTACTGACAAAGACATTACCCTTCATTTTATTTTGATGGACATTTTGACCGAAAACGAAAAACTTTCCCTTACAGAAATTATTTCTATCATTGAAGAATATCTTGCCGATTTTGAAAATCCTTTAGACTTTGACGAATCTACAATCCGAAAAAAACTTTTGGAATATGAAAAGCAGGGGCTAATCGAAGTTTCAAAGGACAAAAATAAATCGCTTTATTCACTGAACAAAAATATTGAACTCATAAACCATTGCCAAAACGAACTTAAAAATGCTTTGGATTTTGCTTCAGAAATCCTTCCCTGTGGGATTTTGGGTTCAACTTTGCTTGATAAAATGGGCAAGCACGAGAATAATTTTTCTTTTAAGCATCACTACATCACTCAGTCTATGGACGCTGAAATTATGCTTTCTCTTTTTGACGCGATGAGGCAGAAAAAGTGGGTTCAGATTTTAACTTACAATGAGCGAAAAAATAAAAAAGAAAACGCTCGTGGAAGTCAGATTAAAATGATTCCGCTAAAAATTCTTTCTTCAAGTCAGACTGGCCGCCAGTATCTTGTTGCCCATGTTTTAAAACGCAAGGAATTTAAAGCCTTCCGCCTGGACAATATCATCGAAGTAAAAATCGGTAATGTTTGTAACGAATATGACGCTGTAAAAGAAAAGTTTACGGAGGCTCAAAAATATTTGTGGGGAGCGAGTTTTGGCAATTTTAAGGAACTTCAGACTGTTGAGTTCACCGTAAAATTCCGGGAGGACGAGGAACATATTTACCAGCGTCTCCTTCGCGAAAAACGCTGTGGAAAAGCTGAACGCCTTTCTCCCACCCAAGCCCGCTATTCTGCTACAGTTTGGGATGTAAACGAAATGATTCCCTGGATTCGCACCTTTATTATGCGCCTTACCGACCTTCACATTTCGGACAAAGAAACAGAAGAACGCTTTTGGGTCGACCTTTACAAAATGAGGGACTTGTATGATTTTTAGCGAACTTTACGGAACTTATTACAATACAATGGCAAAAATCCTTGAAAAAGCTCTATGTTCTCCCCTTACGGCTGACGAACTTTATTCCTGCATTAAAGAAAATGCTTATGACGAAAGCCTTATTCCGATTACGGATGCAATCAACAAGGAAAAATGGCAGCTTTTGAAGTTTGACCGCCCAAAAAACAATTATTCTTCTATTATAAAGCACAATCCTAAGATGCCGCTGACACTTCTTCAAAGGCAGTATCTTAAATCTCTTTTGTCTGACAAGAGAATCCGACTCTTTGACCTTGATTTTGATTTTCTTGAAAAAGAACTTTCTGATGTAGAACCTTTGTGGCGGCCTGAAGATTTTGCCGTTTTTGACCAGTATCATGACGGCGATAATTTTGAAGATGAAGATTATAAAAATCGTTTCCGTATGATTTTAAAGGCCAAGGAAAACGGCAAGGCTTTGGACTTTACCCTTAAAAATCGGCATGGAAAAGAATTTAAGGTTAGTGGAATCCCAGAAAAAATTGAATATTCGCAAAAAGATGATAAATTCCGCCTGGTGCTTTCTGGTAAAACTAAGGCTCCAACCATAAACTTGGGAAGAATTGTGTCTTTGGCTTTTGCGGAAAATTATCAAAAAAATAATACAGATTTTCAAAAAACTGAAACTGACACAATCGTCCTTGAACTTACCGATGAAAGAAATGCCCTAGAAAGAGTGAGCATGCATTTTGCGAATCTAAAAAAGCGCACGATTAAAATTGATGAAAACAAATACAAAATGGAACTTGAGTTCAAGCGTGATGACGAACTTGAAATGGTAATCCGACTTTTGCAGTTTGGCCCGGTAATCAAAGTGCTTGAGCCTTTTTATATTGTAGAAGAAATAAAACGAAGAATTAATTTGCAGTTCAGGTTGATGCAGTAGAAAAAAATCAAAAATAGTGCAGTTTAAATTGACGAGAGGTTTTTGTTTGTAAACCGCCTTTTAAGAACTGGAATGCATGTTTTGATAACTGGTTCAAACGCAAGGCTCGGAGAACTTGCAACTCATCTTACTGGCCGTTATATGAAAACTGAACTTTATCCATTTTCTTTTTCTGAATATTGCGACTTTAAGAAAATCACAAAAGCTCATGGAACTACAAAAGAAAAGCGACTTTTACATGGGAAAGAGATCGAAAAGCTTATCTTTTTATTTTCACGTATCAATCTCCTCAATTTCTAATCATCTTAAACATTCCAGGGCCGTCCCAGGCACACGGCCTTTCTTCAAATCCTTGTTTTTTGTAAAAATCGACTGCCTCTTTTGTACTGATTAATTCCAGACTGACAGCCCAGCCCTTTTCCACGTGAGCCAAAATATAATCCTGGAGAGCTGCCATCAAAGCTTTGCCAATGCCTTTTCCCTGGCACTCCGGCAGCACGGCAAAATCCTTTACATAAAAACTCATTCCGCCGTCACCCAAAAGCCTGACCATTCCCAAAGCCTTTTCTCCATCATAAGCCACGAAAGTTGCAAGGCTGTTTTTCAGGGCAAGAGCCACCTGCTCCCGGCAAGGTGCTTCCCAGCCGACCGAAGTGTACAGTTTAAGAAACAAGTCCGCGGATAATTTATTTATTTCAATTTTCATTTTGCTTCTCCCATATTAAGCGATTTTTTACCGATGAATATACATCCTTGACATTTTATTTTCCCCATCACCTTGAACCATACACAAAAATTCCCAGTCGTAACGCTCATAAAAATCAGTGTGGTCGGTGAGCAGATAAACCGGACTAATTCCCTTGCTTCTTAAATCTTCAACAGCCATATCTAGTAAATGCCCAGCGATTCCCCTGCCTCGATATTCTGCCTCTGTATAAACTGCACAAATATTCGGTGATAAATCTTTTCGATTGTGAAAATCATTTTCGATGACGCCTAAACCGCCGACAATTTTTTCGTTACCACATTCTTTATCATTCAAAAGACAAAGAAACCAGCCATATTCACTTTTGCCAGATAAATAATTATCCATACATTCAAGATAGGCTTCTTCAGGGACGCCCCATTTACTTGAAAACCACTTGGCAGCAGAAGTTTTCAGTTGTGGAGCTTGTTTTAAATCGATGTAGATAAAATTATTTTCGCTTTCTGCCATATTCAAAAAATTCTTATTCTTATAAAACACTCTAATCAAGAACATATTCTAGCTGTACATCGTATGGTTCTTTTTCCGCCAGTTTTTGGTTGATTTCCTTCGCATATACACAACCAATCGCTTTATATGCCGCCTGACTTTCCTTTGAAGAATGTGATGAAATATACAACTTATCCGCACCTAACTCTTTTGCTTCCTCACAAGCCTTATAGAAAAGTGTTTTTCCTATTTTCTTTCCACGATAAGGTTCTGAAACCTGAAAGCACACCAGTTCCACATATTTTGCTGTATTTCCAAATATGTTGTGAGATACCGTAATAAAGCCAATAACCTCTTCTCCATCAAATGCACCGATTGCTGTCTGGTCATTTTCCATATGTAATGTCACATCTGTCGCAATTTTTTGACACTCTTTTATTGTCCAGTTTTCTTCAAATTCTATCGGTATCAGTTTCCACTGTCCATCCACTTTTCGCCAGCATTCGCTTACCTGTTGATGTCTTACGAAATGATCCAGTGAATGTGAATTAAAATTATTTTCGCTTAATTTTTCGTAGTGTATCGTCATGTTTTTTGTTCCTTCATTTAACTTTGCATACACATGGGTATCCTTCCAGATGGGCGTGCCATTTTTTCCTCGAAATGGCATATACTTTGGTAATTTCATTTTCATCATCCTTAAACTCATCGACCTGCTTACAGCCAAAGGAAATCGCCGTTTTACAAGATGCTTCATTTGTACCCTTCATATAAGAATAAATCGTATTAAACGGCGTATTACGAAATGTCCAGTCCCGGACTGCAATTGCAGCTTCTTTTGCGTAGCCTTTCCTCTGTTGATCTTTTTTTATATGATACCCAATTTCTGGCTTGATTTTTCCATTGATCTGCTGCATGGTTAATCCGCAGTCGCCAATCATCTTTCCTGTTTCTTTCAGGCAAACAGCCCAAAGTCCAAATCCGAATATCTGGTATCTATCTATGTTGCAATTAATCCAGCCTCTGACTCTTGCTTCATCAAAGGTATATGGGTAATGTTGCATGATATCTGAATCTGACAGAATGATATAAAGTGTGTCGTAATCTTTTTCTGTCATTTCTCTCAAAAATAGACGTTCCGTTTCAATTATCTTCTTTTTGTTCATTTTTCACCGACTTCTTTCACATGCAAATCTTCCAGTTAGCAAATACCATCCCAAAACGGCATTAAATACCACCGTAGAAAAAGTGCTTAGTGATTTGTATAAGTAAATACATTCAAACCAACCACTTCTTTGCCGCCCCAATTTTTACCCTGAACCATATTCTTATCTTTAGTAAAGCCATTGTTCATAAGAACTCTTTCAGAGTATTTATTCTCCGGCATAACAAATGCTTTTATTGTCTGAATCCCCATATCGTCACATAAATATGCTATCAGCAATGCTACCGTTTCCGTTGCAATTCCTCTGTGCCAATATGCTTCATTGATTCGATAACCTATCGTTATCTGGTTTGTTCTTTTTTTATAATCAAACATTTCAGCAAGTCCTATGAGCCTGTCAGGTTCTGCACTTAGATAAATGCCTGCAACAATCATTTTCTTTTTATCAAAGTCCCTGCCACCGAGGTTTCTAATTGCTGCCAGTAAATTGCCGCGACTCTTTTTATATAAAAATGGCGGAATGTATCGGTACACATTTTCATTATTAGTTATTTCACTCAAAGAATCGATATCATCTTCGGTCATTTTTCTAATAATAAGCCTTTCGCTTGTTAAATACGGAAAACATTGAAATAACTCTGCCATGCTACACCTCCAATTTTCTAATTTTTATAAAGCCGTTTCCGACTTACTTTCAACAACAAAATAAGTATTTTTATAAAAAGGCTGTTTCAGCATAGCAGTATTCCAAAGCTGCAAAAACTCCTCATTTCTAAGCCGGCGGTTATATACGACATTTCGGCAATTTATCAATTCTGACAGAGATTCCGCCAAAAACACATGTTCCTCGTCAAACCCGACTACCGGAACATAATGCAGCCAATCCTTGTCCTTTTGTACCCGTATCATTACGATAACCGGATTTCCCTTTTGCAAATCCACTTTTAAAGCGTTCAAATTGCCACGACAATATTTCACTTTCATCCCATAGCTTCGCAACATATCATATACTCCTTTGGGATAAACATATCCTCTTTTCATTTTGTGAGGCATGACTGAATAAAGAGTACCGCCATCGACTTCCATGTCAAAATGCCTTAGGACGTATGCTGTGGAAAAAGCAGAACATTGAAACCTCTTCTGCATATCTATCCTGTTTTCCTTCGTTATGACAAATCGCTCCGTATGGCATTCTGCCGAAAATCGGAATGAGAATGCCCCAAGTAAAATTATATCCACAATATTTGTAATTATCAGATAGTTCATAAGTGTAATCAACAATAAACCTGCAACAATCTCCACCGCAATCTTCTCCTTACCTGTACTTACATGTTCTAAATTTTCCCTCAATCCAGAAAGTTGCCTCTATTGTATGGAATTTCAGCAGACGAAACTTCGGGTCATCGATTCCTTTGCTGAAAAAGCGACGGTCAGACTCCTTCCATACAGCTTCCTGAAGCTCCCGTTCCTCTACAAATTCTACATTTCCAATCAAAGTCACACTGTCGCCACCAGAAAAATAACAGACACTTGCTTTGGGATTTTGCTCAAAATGAGTTGCTTTACCATTCAATTTAGAGCGTTTTGATGTAATAAAATAAATATCTGAAAAACCTTCATTTCTTGCTTTTGTCAGTAAACAGGTGCGCGGATAACCATTTTCATTGATTGATGTCAATGTAGCAATGTTCACACTGTCTAACAGTTTTGCTGCCTTATCTTCAATTTCTGCGATTCTTTCCTTTTGAATCTCATGAACTGTCTCTGCCATTTATCTATTCCCTTTTATCTTTACTTACAATTCTTTTCTCAAAATATACAGATTCATCGTCTCGAAACATTTCACAAAAACCGCATTTGCCATAAAATGCGTATGTCCTCACATTCCAAACGGGTGTTTCTAACCGTAGAAACTGTACATCTGAAAAAGTCTGCTCTATACAATACATCAGCTCTATTCCATATCCCTTTCTATGATATTGCGGAGCTACAAATATTCTTCCAACATAAAGTACCTGTGGTTCCTTTTTCTCCTGAAACAAAATAGCTCCACCTACTATTATGTCATCTTCAAGCAAAGCATACAGATTTCCAAATCTCTGCATTTTATAATGCCATGTCACAGAATCATACTCCGGCGGTCCCCCGACCTCGTTTGCACCCACTGAAATATCTGTGTCAAATGCTGCTTTTGAAATAGCGGTTAATTCTTCCACCTGACTTTTTGTTGCTTTAATAAAATTACCCATTTCGCTTTCCTCCTAATTTTGTGCCAAGTGAATCTTTTCCTTAATCCGCAAACTTGCCTCAATGTGCATAATCCAATGACGCGAAAAAGGCATTTGAATCAGTCCTCGAATATCCTTTCCACACCAGTAATCAATCAGCCAAAGGGCTCGCTCGTCACTACTCACCACATTCAAATTTTCCAGTTTGATTTTTCTTTCCGCCGGGATTTTCTTTTTCAAATCATCAAAAGAAAGACTTTCAAGAATTTTTTCTGTGCTTTCTTTCACTTCCTGGGCGTAAGAATAAAGTTCTTCAAGATTGAGGCTAGCTGAAAAATCCGCAATTTCCTGTTTTACAAGTTCGTTTCCGGTCGTGATGATTGGGGAATTTATTTGCTCCTTGTAATTTCCGGCAAAGAAAACTTCCTGAGCATCACAAATTAAAGTGTGGGCAACAATATCTTCAATGCGAAAAATATGCCAGATTGAATAAGCAATTGTTTTGTTGTGAAAACCGTCCGCATTTATAAAAGGGATTGCGTCAAAATCCTTCCGCGACAGGTCTGTTTTTAGGCACAAAAGAGTGTCCATCAAAGTCTTTCGCAAAGCAAAAAGCGTTTGAATGCCGTCTGCAAAACTTTCTTTCTTTTTTAGTTGGAATTGCATTGTTTTATTGAGTGCCGACCATTCTTTGTTCATTTTAAGTTTTCCTTTAATCCAAATCTTCCTACTGCTGGAAAAACTTTCCCTTGTAAAAATTCTCTTTCCCGGTCTTTGTCGCCTTCATCCGAAAGCAAACGCAACCATCCGGGCAGACATAATCTTTTACAAGAGGCTCACTTCCGCCAACCAAAGTCAAATCGCCACCACTTCGTACGGCCTGCATATCCGCAAAAAGAATCTGCATCATTTTTGAACAGATTCCAAAGCCCTGCTCATTTACAGGACATCCGTAAGTGCAAAAATATTTGTCGCCAATTTCTTCGCCATTTCTGCAGTAATTTTCTGTGTGATCACTTCGCAAAAATCCTGTAACTTCAATTTCAAAATTGAATTCTTCTTCGTACCATTTTTTCATTTTTCTTTCCTCTTTATCTTCTTCATTCCGCTGATTAAAACGTCCAGCGAAAGTTCAAAACTTTCTTCAATGGAAATAGGATTTCCAAAAGAATTGTGAATGACCAAAAGCAAAAATCCTTCCAAAAAAGAGCGAAATGTCCTCAAAAGATGATTTGCACTTTCGCGGTCAATGTTCATTTTGTCTGTCTGGGCAAAGAAAAAATCGTAAATTTTTTCGCTAGCCTCGATAAGTTCCGGGCTTTTGTATTTGTTGTACCAGAGCATGGCTTCAAAAATCCCAGGATTGTCCAGAGCGTATTTATAAAAAGCACGTGCGTATTTTTTTAAAGCTTTTTGAGGATTATTTTCACGAAGATTTTCCGCTATCGGTTGAACGCCATTTTTCCAGCCGTAAATCATTATGCCTTCGTAAATATCTTCCTGACTTTTTATGTGATTATATAAAGACGGCTTTTTCACACCCAAAAATTCCGCCAGATTGGAAATTGTGACATAGGAAAGCCCTTTTTCGTTAGCAAGATTTGCCGCGTTTTCAATAACTTTTTCGTGTGTAAGACCAATTCTTGGCATAAAAACCTGCCTCCGATTAGAATATAACTAACAGCGTTAGTTTTTGTCAAGAATCAGCAATTAAATCACGTTAAATCTTACATAAAAAATAGTAACTATTCAGCATATTAGTTTTCCAAAGCGTCATGCTGCTCTTTAATCAAGTTCAGGATTCAGCATCTATTTGTAAATGGATTTAGGATCAAGTCTGGAATGACGAGGCACGAAAAATTCCCCAGCCATTTTTCGCAAACTTTTTTCCGTGAAAAAATCACTTGCCTTCCATATCCTTGAAATGTATCTTGGCAACTGGGGCGTTGTTTGCTTCGCTCGGGGTGTTGCGGGGTGTCCCCGCAGAAGGGGTAGCGACCAACGAAGTGGGCGCGCAGGGGAAGGCTTTCCCCTCCTTTATAATTCAAGGGAGAATTTTATGTTTGAAGTTAAAGGCAAATACAACACGGCGAAGGTTTTTACGGAAAATCTTGAAGACTCCGCGCGGGTACAGATTGAACGGCTTTGTGACCAGGTTTATGCGTCGGATTCTAAAATCCGAATGATGCCGGATGTTCACGCGGGGGCCGGCTGCACGATTGGAACAACCATGACCATTACGGATAAAATCTGCCCCAATCTTGTGGGCGTGGACATTGGCTGCGGAATGGAAACTTTGATTATCAAGGCGACATCCCCTGTGAGCGAAAATTTTGACCCGGAAAAATTGGATAAATGCATTAGGCGAAATATTCCGGTTGGACGTGAAGTAAGGCGGCCGGGGCATCTGCACAAATTTGTGGACGAAATTGAATTCGATAAAATCCGCTGTAAAAAGGCGAATATTGAAAATGCACGCCGTTCGCTTGGAACTTTGGGGGGCGGAAATCATTTTATCGAATGTGACCGTGACGAAAACGGAAACCTTTACATTGTGGTTCATTCAGGAAGTCGTCATTTGGGGCTGGAAGTTGCAAATTATTATCAGGATATGGCTTGGAAGCAGATGAATCATACGGAAGAAGCTGATATTCGTGCGGCAATTCAGGCTTTAAAGGATGAAGGGCGGGAAAGCGAAATCTCGGCGCTCTTACCGGGAATTAAAAACGAGGTTCGCACGGATATACCTCAGTCGCTTGCTTATGTTGAAGGCGAACTTTTTGATGATTACATAAACGATATGAAAATCTTACAGAAGTTTGCCATGTTCAACCGAAAGGCTATGATTGACACTATTTCTGTTGGCCTCCGCTTGGATAAACACGACATCATCGACCAGTTTACAACGATTCACAATTATATTGATACTGACGCAATGATTTTGCGAAAGGGTAGTGTGCGTGCTTTAAAGGGCGAAAAGATTTTGATTCCGATTAATATGCGTGACGGAAGCCTTGTGTGCATTGGCAAGGGCAACGAAGACTGGAATTATTCCGCGCCTCATGGTGCCGGCCGCGTTATGGGAAGAAAAGAGGCCCGCTACAAGCTCAAAATGGAAGATTTTGAAAATTCTATGAAAGGCATTTGGTCATCGACTGTTTGCAAAGACACGATTGATGAAGCCCCGATGGCATATAAAAATATGGACGAGATTGTAAAAAACATTGAGCCGACTGCTGAAGTTGTGAACATCATCAAGCCGATTTTTAATTTTAAGGCTGCGGAATAACGGTTTTCTATCATCACTGAAACTGTCCCCTTCAATTAAAAAAACTTGATTTTAGGAAAAAAAGTGCTAAATTCAGCATAAAGAAAATATTTTGCAAGGAGAGCATTATGAAAAAACTGGTAATGGGAATTTCTTTTGTGATGGCTGCATTTTTGCTTGTTTCTGGTTGTAATCAAAACGGCACTGATAATTCTGAAAATGAGGACGAGCCAACGGGCAGTGTTTCTGAAATTGACGGAACATATTCTGGCGACGGTCAGACTTTGGTGCTTGACCGCGGAAGTATGAAAACTTATGCTTCCACGACTACAAATTCTGCGCGTGCGGCAAAATCGGATTATGGGGAAGGGCAGGCCGTTTATAATTTTACTGTTGATGAAACTGCAAAAACTATGGAAGTTCAGCTTTCTAAACTTTTCTGGGAAACTGATCAGACTGCGGTTGATTATGATTCTTACGTTCAAAAGGCAAAGGCTAAATATCTTGAGCTTAAAAACGGCTTGAGTGAAACTTTGACAAAAAGTACCGCTTATCAGACAATTTTGACGACTCTGGATTCTATGTCTTCTGTGTCTGGTACTGTAAAAAATTACGGAACTGAAAAAGTTGATCCGCTGATTAAAGAAAAACTTGGAACTTATCTTGAAAATCAGGAAAAAATTCTTGATGACTATCTTCAGAAAAAATATGATGCAAAAATCGTTTTTGGTTATACCCTTTCTGAAGAAAATTTAACTCTTGCGCAAAAGTTCCAGGGGGATTTAACTGACGCTTCTGCTGATTTTGCGACAGCAACTGACGCGGAATATCCTGTAAAACTTAATGATTACGAAAATCTTATTCCATTTTCCATTAAAATTGATGACATGGAATTTGTTGGCGTTCCGCAAATTAGCGAAAATGGCGAAACTCTGACGGCCAGTCTTTATTCTTATATGGATTTGCAGGATGAAAATGCCCTTGCCTCAAAAGTTGCAGAGCTTATGACTTATCTTTCTGACAAGACTAGCGATGTTACAAAAAATACAGAATTTATGGCTGAAGTTTTGAGCGGTTCCACAGATACAATTTCTGAATGGATTGACCAGGCTCTTGCATCTTTGACTTTCAGCGCAGATTTAACTTTGGATAAAGAAACTCCAAAAGTAACACTGACTACTTCTGTTGATTTTGCGCCGGCTTTATGTGGCGGTGTAAAACTTGAAAAAGGCACGGTTCTGGAACTTAACTACAACCCGATTCTTTCAAAAACCTGGGAAAAGGTTGACTAGCGTTTGGACTTTGCGTAAGGACGTGTAGCAGCTGCGAAGGTGATTTCAATTGCCGAAGCAGAAGCCCGGAAGGGCACAATTTGTGCCCTGAGGACTTTGAGGGTTACCGAACTGCGGAAGGCCCGACCGGAGTTTTTGCTCCGGGAACGCCCGTAAAATTTTTCTAACCCAGCGCGTGACTTTCCAAAATCGCGATGATAATTCCGCCAATCAAAACTGAACCAATCTGGCCGGAAACATTGGCACTGACGGCGTGCATCAAAATAAAATTCTGATCATCTTCCTTGAGGGCCATTTTCTGAACAACGCGACTGGCCATTGGAAAAGCGGAAAGACCGCAGGCACCCAGCATAGGATTGAGTTTTTTGCGACGGAAAAGGTTCAGAAATTTGGCAAAAAGCACACCGCAAACCGTGTCGCCCACAAAAGCGACCAGGCCCAGAATCATAATCAGAAGAGTTGCCGGCTGCAGAAAATTTTCCGCCCGCATAGTTCCGCCTACGCTGATTCCCAAAAGTAGAGTAACAATGTTGGCTAACTCGTTCTGGGCAGATTTAGAAAGTTTGTCGATAACGCCACACTCACGGATTAAATTTCCGAACATCAAAAATCCCATGAGCGGAGCGGAAACCGGCACCAGAATTCCGCAAATCACGGCAATAAAAATCGGGAAAACGATGACCAGCCACTTTGGAATGTTTTTGTCTGTGCCTTCCACGTGCAGCATCCGCTCTTTTTTGGTAGTCAAAAGTTTAATTACCGGCGGCATGATAATCGGGACGAGCGACATATACGAATATGCAACGACCGTAATTGGCCCCAAAAGCCCCGGTGCGAATTTTCGCGAAACAAAAATAGCGGTCGGTCCATCAGCCGCACCAATCGTTCCAATGCTCAAAGCGTTTGCCCAGTCAAAACCGAAGCAATAGTGGGCCAGAACCGCCGCAATAAAAATACCAAAGTGAGCGACAATTCCAAAAATCAGCATCCAGGGCCGTTGCAAAAGCGGACGGAAATCAATCATCGCACCCACGCCAATAAAAATGAGCAGAGGGAAAAGTTCCGTCATAATTCCCGCGTTGTACAAAATTTGCAGGGCACCAGATTGCCCGTCGTGACTCCACAAAATCTCCAGTGGCAGGTTGACCAGAATGGCCCCAAAACCGATCGGCAAAAGCAGCGCCGGCTCGTAATCCTTGGCAATCGCCAGATAAATCAGCAACCCGCCAATCGCGTACATCACAAACTGCTGCCAGCCCAGACTGCTCATTCCTTCCATAAAATAAGCGCCAAGTGCATTAAAAAAATCCATAAATTCCTCCATTTTCCACACGGGAATTTTTTTATTTTGGGCGGTCCGTCGCAACCTGCGGTTGCTCCGTCGGCAGTTCCGCAAGAGTAGGATATTGCTAAAAAATTGCTCCATGTTTTCGCAATTTTTTTTAACGCAATTTCAATCTAATGCTCAAAGTCCTCGGCACGCAAATTGCGTGCCTGCGGGCTTCGGCTTCGTTTGTTGAAACAAACTTCGCCGGTGCTCCATTGCCTACCGCATTTTCCAACCGTAAATTTCCCCTGACACAAAAAAAAGACCTCTTGTCCACAGAAGCTGGAAAATCCAACTTTTATGAACAAAAGGTCTTGTTTCTTCAAATTAAAAATAATTCAGAAGCCGCAAAACCAGACCTCAAAAAAAAGGCCGGTTGTTGATTTTGCGAGGGTAACTACTCCCCTTTTGGTTTTAAATGTAATTTAAGTCTAAGGGCAAAAATCAAAATCGTCAAGGCGGGCGAGCGGGAAAAATTTGACGCTTATTTTTTACTTGGTCACTTTAATACAAGAATCCAAATAACCACAAAGGAATTTTAGAACCACTACCAATTTCAATTCCATCTGCCACAACAAAAGCATTTTCCAGAGTTTTTATTTGTTCTCCTGTTTTGCTTTTTCCACCACATTCTATTGTGTATTTATCATTAACAAAGAAATCACTTTCTTTTGAAAATTCTACAGTCTGATTATAAGAAAGCTGGTTAACCAAAAAAGTTTCTCTTACATTTCCTTCATCAACCTTTGTCCCCTGATACAAATACATCAGATTTGTATTTTCAAGAAAGATTTTGTCGGGTTTTTGGAGCGAACTTACACCTTTTAAATTTTTGAATAAGGAATCAATTAATTTTGCATCTGTAAGGCTTTTCAAATAGGAAAGAAGTGTTGTTCTGTTTAATTCCATAGCACCGGAAAGTTTTGAAGCATTCAGCATAAATGGCGAACTTTCAGCTATTATGGCAAGAAGTTTCTTGATTTTTGAAATATGAGCTATATCTATTTTTCTTAAAAGCGGAAGTTCTACGTCCAAAATCATGTTTATGGTTTCTTCAAGTTTCATGTAGTAGGTATCCATTCCTTCCATAAAGAAAGGATAATACCCGGTCTTTAAATATTCATCAAAGTATTCAAAAGGTTTCACTTTGTCACAAATATCAAAAGCGTTTTTGAAATGATTGTTCAAAATTTCTTCCAGAGATAATTCCTGAAAATTATTTCCAGTTTTTATATTCAAAAATTCTCTGAATGAAAGTCCTTGCATATTATACATTACAGGACGCCGGCTTAAATCTGCACGTGCATCAAGAATCTGAAGAAGAGAAGAGCCCGTAAAAACGATTTGCAGTTCAGGATAGTCATCATAAATATTTTTTATATATATAGGCCAATCTTCATATCTGTGAACTTCATCCAAATAAAGAATTTTTCCTCCGTTTTTTGAAAAAGATTCTGCAAGATCAAGTAATGAATTTTTTGAAAACCAGATATTATCAAGACTTACAAATAGAGCTTTTCCAGAAGATACTAAATCCATGTGATTGTTTTTTAGGTGTTGTAAAAGTAGAGTCGTCTTTCCACAGCCCCTGGACCCTTTTATTCCAATTAATCGAGAATTCCAGTTTATTTTCTTATCAAGAGATCTGACAAAAGTTTCTTTCGTGTTTTTGATTTTTTTTACTGACATTTCAATCAAATTTGTATAATCAATCATCATATTTATATTATACGTTAAAAAATCAAATTGTATACTAGAATAAACAAAATTTAGTAAAAATTGTACAGTGGAGTAAACAAAAATTAGGAAAAATTGTACACCAGAATGTACATTTTTTTTGATGATTTTTATGGTTGCTTGACACTTTTTTACTAAAAATTTATATTTCCCACACATTAATAATTTTCTGCCACCGGGTAGAAAAAATGCTATTGAGCCAGTTTGGCGGCGCAGTCGGTAAAACGACGTGGTGGGAAAGAGCATTCACGAAAGAACATCTATAGGTCTGGAGAAATCCATGCAGATGTCTTTTCGTGGGTGCTTTTTTTTTGCTTTCCCGATATTGGCATAGTTTAGGAGTACTTTTATGAAAAAAAATTTGATTATCCCGGAACTCAGTCTTGCGGAAAAAATTCTCTGGGCGGCGTCCAGCATTGGCGTAACGATTTTGTTTTTTCTCGTTCCAGACAAAAATCCTCTTACTCTGATTGCAACTCTGGTTGGCGTAACTTCCCTGCTTTTTACGGCAAAAGGTCACGTTTCCGGCCAGTTTTTGCAACTGCTTTTCTGCGTACTTTATGCAATTGTTTCGATAGGTTTTAAATATTACGGTGAAGCCATCACTTATATGTGCATGACTTTTCCGAGCGATTTATTTGCGGCGATTGTCTGGCTCAAACATCCTTCTGATAAGGGCAAAACTGAAGTAAAAATTGCCCACCTGACCCCAAAAATTGCCACAATCACAATTTTAGTAAGTGGCGTCGTTACTTTTATTTTTTACTTTATTCTTAAAGCATTGAAAACTACAAATCTTGAACTCAGCACCATTTCCATCACAACCAGCATGCTGGCAAGTATGCTTACAATTTACAGAGTACCTTACTACGCCCTTGCCTATGCCGCAAACGACGTGGTTTTAATCACAATGTGGACTATGGCTTCTATTGCAAATCCGGCATACCTTGCAATGGTTTTTAATTTTGTGATTTTTCTGGTAAATGACATTTACGGTTTTGTCAGCTGGAAAAAAATCCGGGCGACACAAGAAAAATAGGGGTAGAGTATATTTTTGAGAACAACACGCGGAGCCCCAGCGAAAGAGATTTTTTCCAAGTGTTTTCTTGATTTTCGTAATTTAATGTCTTATATTTATATCAGTAAGTCCTTACCATTCAAGGCAACAGATAACTTGGGTATCTGTAGACGTTAACGCAGTGTATTGTGTTCAGAAGCAGTATTCTGCTAGTCTCTGAAGGGTTTTCCGTAGACCTCATCTGAACTAGGCTAAAGCCGAAATAAAACGGAACTAAGGCTCTGCGAATGGTGCAGAGCTTTTTTTTGTAAAAGTTTTTTTCCAGAAATAAAAAAAGACTATTCTGATAGACAGACAA
>CAVHTI010000055.1:0-16528 GCA_963638805.1 Anaerobutyricum sp. | reverse complement strand
TGCTTCTCCGACCTCTCAAAACTGGTTTAATACTTCTGATTTTTACTGGTTCGGCACATCAACGTCGTGGGATCAAACAGAAAACTGGTACTATGATTCTGAACAAAACTACAAGGCACTCGCCTCGCCTTTAACTGATGATCAAAATCTGAACGTCACGATTAAAAATTCTGAAAACGGAATTTTGACACTGAGTTCCGACATCTCTATAAAATCCCTGACCGTAAATTCCGGCACGACCGTCGATTTTGGAACGACAAACGTTACAACTTCCGACGTTATCACCAACTCCGGCACAATCAAAATGTCCGGCAGCCAGACGATTAGCGCAACCATAGAAAACAAAGACGCTTCCACAATTGAATATTACGGAGAAATTTCCGACACGCTGCCGTGGGGCACGGAATACGAAAATCTGGTGTTTAGCGAAGGAAGTTCTGCGAAAAATTTAACTCAAGCAATTTCTGTAAACGAACTTTTAACGATTGCAGCCGGCACGGAAATTTCAACTTCCGAAAGTTTGAAATCAAAATCCGTAAAAATTAGCGGCACTGACTCAAAAATCACAAGTTTAAAGGCAAAAAATATAGAAATTTCTGGAAATATTGAAACGGATGCCGGCCAAACTTTAACTCTCCAGTCCATTGCGGACTCTGAAAGTGAAAATTTCATAAAAATCGGCGGAAATATCGGAAATTCTGAAAATCAGTTTGAAACACTTTCGATTCTTGCCGTTGATGATGCTTCAAGTCCGACGGTTTTCGGCGATTTTGCTGTCACCGGCGAAATTTTCACGAAAAATCTTGAAATCACCGCCAAAAATGTAAATCTGGACGGAAAAAGTTTTGAAGGCAACGTAACGCTCACGGCATCCGACGAAATTTCGATAAATTCCATTACTGCCGCCGCGCTCAAAATTAAAAATGACTCGCTTTCTGCCCTTCCAGAAATTAAATTTGGCGGAAAAATTGACCTGGACGATTCTCTGAACATTGATTTTCCGCTTTTGCTGAGTTCGGACACGGAAATTAAAATCAAAAACGGCAGTTTTACACTCACTGACAGAACTTCGCCGGACGCAAACGGCACTATCGACTGTGAAAATTCCGTGGCACTCAGCATTGAAGCAAAGAACGGAATTTTTATTTCTGATTCTTCAACAGTTAGTGAAAGGATTTTCGGTAAAAACGTTAAATTAAGCAGTGTTACAATAAAATCTCCGCTTAATCTTGCAACGGATTTTGAAATAAATGCCAAAAACACGATAATTCAGGGCGCCAACATTGAAAATTCTGATTCAGAAAATTTAAAATCCCTGAAAATCACCGGAAATTTGCAAATTTCCGGTGAGGTCGCAAATCAAAGTGAACTTTTTGTCAGCGGCGACATTACGACTTTGGAAAATTCAATTTTCGCCAATAATTCAAAAATTTTTGCCGGTGGAAATTTCACGGATAAAGGAAAGTACGCGCCGTTTGTAACAGACGGTTCCTCAGAAACTCAAGGAATTTTGATTTTTAACGGTGACGCTGAACAAAATTTCACGCCGAATTCTGAAAATCAGTACAATATTGTGATTTCACAAAAGCCGGCCGGTGCACTTACAATTTCCGGTAAAAACTTAAATTGTTATTCTATAAACACTTACGACGATTTGCCGGAAAATTCAACTTCGGAAGTGAAAATTCAATCTGCTATAACTGCAGAAAAAATCATTCTTGGAACGACAGAAATTTCTGAAAATCCTAGTTTAAAATCCTCAGAAATCACTGTGAACAAAAATCTCACGGTCGCAGATTCTGTAAAATTTGATGGCCCGCTAAATATTTGCGACGGCGCCGTCCTTTATATCAATAAATTTGCAAATTTCAACGACGACGTCACGGCAAAAAATCTGAATGTAAAACCTCTTTCTGAAAATGTGCCGGCAATTCTGTTTGCAAAATCGTTTACGAATGATTCTGAGTCAAATATTGAAGGCGATGTTTACCTTTATGGCGAAAATTCTGATGAAAACGGCGATGATTTTTATTCAAATTCAGAAAATTCAAAAATCACGATAACCGGAAATCTTGTGATTGCAAAAAAATCCGAAAATTCTGCCGTCAATTTTAAAAATCTCCTTAATGCAAAAAATATCGTCCTCTACTCTGGCAAAATTTCTCTTGGAAAAAATGCAAAACTCAATGCTCAAAATGATTTTGTGCTTTTGGGAAATGCAATCGACAGCGCTGACGAAGATAATGAGGATTACAATCAGAAAAATTACGAATTGGAAAGCGCCTTCCCGGATTCTTCCGTTGAATGGCCGATTCTTGCGGAAAATTATAATGGTCAGGTTTCTGCCACGGAAAACAGTGCAATTCAGGCGACAAATTTTTATGCAAACGGAATAAAACTTCATTCTTCTGACTCAAAACTTTGGTACGTTGACGTTCCACAAATTCAAAATAACGAAAATTCCTACGCCGCGGCTTACAATTCGGACATACAATATTGCGTTGTACGCTGTTCTGATGATGGTTCAACGGACGGCTCAAAATCCCGCATTCCGGCTTACAATTGTGAAATTGACGAAAATTCTAAAAACTGGGAAATCGGGGAATTTGTTATTGTCCGGGCAAATACAATTTCTGATGACACGATTTTTGTAGTTTTCAACAAGCCTATAAAAAATCCGACAAATCTTCTGAATGAGGGAAAATTCCAGTACAAAGATGATTCTGGAAATAAAATTTCGTTTACTGGCGCTTATTTTGATGCAGAATGTGAATCTCCGGTGACTGCAAACGTTGACCAGGCACTTGAAGGCGAAACTGACAGTCAAGGTTCGCCACTTTACGGTCTTTATTTAAAAACTGAAGGCACCTGGAATACAGACGCGACCGGAAAATCAAGCGGAAATCAAGATGGTTTGAGCACTGACAGTCACGGAAATCATAAAACTGCGGTACCTTGCCTTATAATTTCGCAGGAATTAAAAAGTGCGGACTGGGGCCGGCCGTTAAAAGGCAAAAAAACTCGTTCTGACGGCGGTTCTGGCGATTATGAAAAGTCACCGTTTACAAACGTTACGGACGGGGCAGGTCCAGTGCTCATTTCTGTGCGCACGGGTCAGGAAAATCATGATGTTTACGATTCTTCAATCGGGGCGCAAAGTCAAAAATCTCAGGATTCGCACAATTTTATTGAATTCCGCTACTCAGAGCCGGTAAATGCAGGCACTTCTGATTCTGAAAATTATATGCCGGCGTTTGATGATTCAAAAAATCCTGTTGAATATGAAAATATCAAGGTCACTGATGAATTTGGCGCGCTCAAAAATATGAAAAACGAAAACTCTGCCCTGGAATTTGCCGGCCTTGCCACAATACAATCCGGAATAATTTATACGGGCACGGATGGCAATCTTTCAAAATATGCAAATGCACTTTACCGCACGGATTCGTATTCGGTTCGCATTTCGATTGCCGGTTACACGGACGGAACAAAAACTTACGGCGTCAAAGAATATAAAAACTGGAATTCCTACATTATAAACGCGGAACTTCCGAGCGGCACCGTAACTCCGGATTTTTCTGCAAATTATATTACTGACTGCGCCGAAAATCCGCTGGCTGATGGCGACAAAATCACCGTGAATAATGCGCCTTCAACTGATTCTGATCTTTATAAAACTTACGGAGCTTGGGATATTCAGGGGCCGGTTTTTGCAAAAGTCCGAATGTCTGGCAACACAAATTATGAAGACTTTGAAGAAGCGGTTGGAACGGGAAGTTATGCTCATCTTGAAAAAGTTGAAATTCATATTCTGGACAACCCTTCTGATGACGAAGCCGGCGGTGCAAAGTGGTTTTCAAAAATCGGATGGACAAACGACACGACCGGAAATAAAAATAATTTGATTAAAATTGAAAATTCTTCGCTCACAGATGCCCGTGCCGCTGACATTTTTGGCGGTTCACGACCGTTTGCTCAAGATGATTACCGTACAAGCGGCGGTATCCGTACCAGCACAGTAATAAATCAGCAGGGAGCATTTAAATATATCCTTAAAGAAAAATACAAAAATGGCGCAGAACCAAATCAAAGTTTTGGCGAGTTGGCGACGGGCGTTTCGGCAAAATTTTTCTACGGCGATTATGATAATCCTAACGCAATTTCTGAAAATTCCGACATTCCGTACATCACGCTTGTTCCGTCTGCAAACGACCTTGCCGTCGATGACACAATGTACATCAGTTATGATGACAAAAAAGCCTTTATAACTGACCTTGCTGGCAATCTTTTAAAATCTCCGGAAGATTACATTGAAACAATTGACCGTACCGCTCCGGAATTTTTTATTTCCGTGGGCCCTGTTGGTTCAAAAGAAATGTTTATTACAATTTCTAAAGATATTGCTCACAAAGATTCCTTAACATTTAATGGTCAGGAAATTTCTCAATCTGAATATTGTGCACTTCTTCCCTATTGTTTTGAAATTTGTAATCATCAAGGCAAACCTAATGATGATTCTGAACTTCAAATTGAGCGCACCGCGCCGTTTGTCATTGTGGGCGAAAAATCAAACGACTTTCACACGACATTTAAAATCACTTTGACTAAAGAAATTACTCTGCAGGACGTTATAAATTCTTACATCCGCGTAATTATGCCGTCTTATGATGAAACCCCTGAACTTTTCCCAAAATTCAGCGAAAACGGCTATAAATCTACGAACAGCCTTACCACAACTCAGGAATTTATCACCTTGATTCAAGATAAACTTGGAAATTATATGAAACTTTACAGCGCGCATCCGCTTTCTGACTTTGCAGTTGACACTATTACGGTGGGTTCCGCTTACAGCAACAAAACTGAGCTTGGCTTTGACGATGAAATTGACATCACTTCAAATCAATGGGCCGTTCACGACTTTAGTGCAAATCAAAAAACTTTGGGAACAATCAGCGCGACTTCCGGAATAAATATTAACACGACCGTCAGCGATGAAATTCTTGAAAATGATTATAAAATTTCGGCCTATTTTGCAGAAAATCCGCCACGAGATTCACTTTCTGGCGTTTACAACAATGTTATGGACGACAATCTCAGAATCTGGCTGCCGTCGGTTTTCACTTCCCTGGCAAATAGCGCCGCAACTTCCGACTTTGTAATTTCTCCGGAAGAAATTGACGTCGCACAAAAAACTGAAACTTTCAGCCTCACAAAAGAACAGGTTGGACAGTGGAAATCTGATTCACAGGTGTCTTTCCTCTTTGGTTTTGATGATATAACTATCAAACATTTTCCAAAATTGACCGAATCTCCGGACATGTATGAACCTGGCCAGACTTTTGGAAATTACACCGGCGACGATTCTCCTTTGTACATTTTGCGATTATCAGATAAAACCGACATTTTCTCGCTTGATTTATGGTCATTTATCTTAAAATCAACAACGGGACAGCGCGGCGGAGTAACAATTTTGAACAACGTCGTAAATCCTACAAAAGGAGACAAAACAATCATCAAAGTTGAAAATCCAAAAGAAGGAAATGTAAACGTAATTGTAATGACAATTGACGGTAACGTTGTTTCGTACCTTAACCGCGGAAATCTGGCGCAGGGAACTCATAATTTTATTTGGGACGGAAAAACTAAAAACGGTAAAAATGCAGCGCGCGGACTTTATTTTGTGCGAATCACGGGCAACGGCTTTGACGAAACACGAAAAGTTCTTATCGTAAAATAAAAAACAATCTGTTATACTACAGTTTATGAAGATAGAAAACCGCAAAAATACCCGCTATCCAGAAATTGGACACATTCTTGCACCTGAATTATGCACTTTGCCGGGCATTATTGATGACATCAGCATTACCGGATGCAAAGTCCATTATCAATTTCCTGTAGTTGCAGATCTTGAAACGGAATACGAAGCAAAACTTTCGCCTTCCAAAAATCCTTTTACAAATCCGCTGAATCTTGTAATAAAACCTCAGTGGGTAAAAGAATCAGATTCTAAAACTTACATTGGATTTCAAATTCAGTTTTCACCGGATGCAAACAAACTTGCAGAATTCATCAATCATTTAAAGCAGCTTTCTGATGAAGAAAACGAAGAATCAGAAATTATCTGATAGCCCCAATCTTTTTCAAAATTATGAGTACAAAAATTCAGCCGTTACCGGGAATTGCGTTTCTGGCATTTAACGAACAGACTTCTTTTTTACAAAGTGAACTAAAGGATCGTTTTAACTGCACTCAAAAATGCAAACAATACGGCGACCTTTTTTATTACGAAAATCCTTCTGATTTTGATTCTCTGCCCTATTTTGCCCGCACAACAATGCTTTCGCCTTTTATTTTGACTTTTGATTCAATTGGCGAAGCCGCGTCAGAATTAAAAAAATTACAGCGCAACTGGGCACCGTACCAATACAAATGTTTTCGCCGCGCACAACTGATTCAAGAAAAACTTCCGTACATAAATTTAAAGGAACGGAAATTCCCAGTCACAATTCCGGCAACGCCAATGGGACTTTACACTCTCATTGATGAACACACGATGATTGCAAGCGCAAACACTTCAAGTTTTCTGCCGGCCGGCGCGCTTCCATTTGCGGAAGACCACGAAAATCCGCCTAGCCGCGCCTATTTAAAAATCCAGGAAAGTCTTACAATGGCAAATCTTTTGAACGGAACTCCCCTTCCAGACGTAAATTCAAAGTGTTTTGAAGCCGGAGCCTGCCCTGGAGGTTGGACCTGGGTTCTTGTAAACTTAGGAGCATCCGTTTATGCAGTTGACCGTACCCCGCTTGCAGACTCTCTGATGAATAATCCTCTTGTAAAATTTCAGGCACACGATGCATTTACGCTAAAACCGGAAGAAATTGGGCCGGTAGACTGGGTTTTTAGTGACGTAATCTGCTATCCGGAACGCCTTTTGGAATGGATCAAACTGTGGCTTGATTCCGGCATGGTAAAAAATATGATTTGCACAATAAAAATGCAGGGACAAATAAACTGGCCTTTAATTCAGCAATTTGCAGAAATAGAAGGCAGCAAAATTGTGCATTTAAACTACAACAAACACGAATTAACCTGGATTCATACTCAAAAAATCAAAAATCCGCACTAGTTGAATCATTAGGCCCCCGTCAATAAAATGATAAAATCAAAAAAAATAAAACCTACAGGAGCTCTTATGTCAGATTATTCAATCAACACAAAATGCGTACAGGCCGGTTATACTCCAAAAAACGGAGAACCTCGCCAGATTCCTATTTATCAGTCCACAACATTCAAATACGACACTTCAGAAGATATGGGCAAACTTTTTGACCTTGAAGCCAGCGGATATTTTTATTCACGACTTCAAAATCCAACAAATGACCTTGTTGCCGCAAAAATTGCCGCTTTGGAAGGCGGAACTGCCGCAATGCTCACTTCTTCCGGTCAGGCTGCAAACTTTTTTGCACTTTTTAACATTTGCGAAGCCGGCAGCCACATTGTCGCAAGTTCTTCAATTTACGGCGGAACCTTTAATTTGATTTCCGTAACAATGAAAAAAATGGGAATTGATGCAACTTTTGTTGACCCTGACTGCTCAGAAGAAGAACTGAACGCCGCATTCAAAGAAAATACCCGTGCAGTTTTTGGCGAAACAATCGCAAATCCGGCACTCACCGTCCTTGATATTGAAAAATTCGCAAAAGCAGCACATTCACACGGAGTTCCGCTCATCGTAGACAACACTTTCCCAACTCCTGTAAACTGCCGTCCAATCGAATGGGGCGCAGACATTGTTACACATTCCACAACAAAATATATGGACGGTCACGGTTCTGCAGTTGGCGGCGCAATCGTAGATTCAGGAAAATTTGACTGGATGGCTCACGCTGAAAAATTCCCAGGACTTTGCACTCCGGACGAAAGTTACCACGGAATTACTTACGCCACAAAATTTGGCAACGCGGGCGCCTTCATTACAAAAGCCACAAGTCAGCTTATGCGCGACCTCGGTTGCATTCAGTCACCTCAGAGTGCATTCCTTTTGAACTTAGGACTTGAATCATTGCACGTAAGAATGCCTCGTCACGTAGAAAATGGCCTTGCCGTTGCAGAATTTCTCAAAAATCATCCAAAAGTTGCCAGCGTAAATTATCCGGGATTAAAAGGCGACAAATATTACGAAATTGCAAAAAAATATATGCAAAACGGTGGCTGCGGAGTTGTTTCGTTTGAATTAAAAGGCGGAAGACCAGCCGCAGAAATCTTCATGAAAAAACTAAAACTTGCCGCAATAGAAACTCACGTTGCTGATGCCAGAACCTGCTGTTTAAATCCTGCAACTTCAACTCACCGCCAGATGAACGAAGAACAGTTAAAAGCTGCCGGAGTTCCTGCCGGACTTGTAAGAATTTCTTGTGGTCTTGAAGATAAAAACGACCTCATTGCAGACTTAAAACAGGCTTTAGAGGACTAAAATGCTTTACATAATGCGGCACGGAATTACAGACTGGAACAAAATCTACAGACTCCAGGGACGCACAGACGTTCCTTTAAGCGAAGAAGGACGACAGATGGCCAAAGACGCCGCCGTTCAATACAAAGACGTCCATTTTGACATCTGCTACAGTTCCCCGCTCAGTCGTGCAAAAGAAACCGCCAGTCTGGTTCTTGCCGGCCGCAACATTCCAATCATCACGGACGACCGCCTT
The DNA here is from genome assembly GCA_963638805.1 of Anaerobutyricum sp. Classification (GTDB taxonomy): domain Bacteria; phylum Spirochaetota; class Spirochaetia; order Treponematales; family Treponemataceae; genus Treponema_D. Next base: position 7,820 of record CAVHTI010000055.1, on the reverse strand, counting down.
GTAGAAATGGGATTTGGCAAATTCGAAGGCTTCAGTCAAATTCTTGACCGCACGGATTTGCCAATCTACAAACTTTTTACAGAACCGGAAAATTTCGTTGCCACCGACGGCGTAGAACCACTGTCAGAACTTTTTGCCCGCACCGGCGACTTTCTGCGCACCGTAATTCAAAAAGACCTGGACAATAACAAAGACGTCCTGATTGTAGGCCACGGCGCCATGAATCACAGCATCATCTGCCAGTTAAAAAATCTCCCGCTCAGCAAATTCTGGGAAACGCGCCTAAACAACTGCGAACTCATAAAATTACTTTAATTTTTATTCATTTGGGCGTATCCCTCCGCTGCGCTACGGGTCGCGCTTTCCGCAATTCCGCTTTCGCTACAAAGTCCTCGTGGCACAAATAGTGCCACTGCGGGCTTCGGCTTCGGCGGTTAAAACCACCTTCGCCGTTGCTACAATCGCTTACGCAAAAGTCCAAAAAAAAACGCCCCGCAGTTTCCCGCAGAGCGTTTATCCAGTCAATATAAAGAACTAAGCTTTGTTCAAGCGTGATTCAAGATCATCAAGAATTTCATTAAGTTCTTTTGGCAAGTGTTTACCAAATTTTGGATAATGATTTTCTCGTACATCTTTAACTTCTTTCTTCCATCCTTCAACATCAACTTTAAGAATTTCAGGAAGAGTTTTCTTGTAACAGTCAGCAAGACCGTCAGTATTCAAAGCACCTTCTTTTGGCATATATCCGATTGGAGTATCAACATAGTTGTCTTTGCCATCACAGCGATCAAAAATCCATGCAAGAACACGGCTGTTGTCGCCATAACCAGGCCACATAAATCCGCCAGGAAGATCTTTGTTTTCGTCATCCTTTCTGAACCAGTTAACGTAGAAAATCTTAGGAAGTTTGTCAGCATTTGTACAAGGATTATTACCAACATCAATCCAGTGCTGGAAGTAATCACCCATGTTATATCCACAGAATGGAATGATAGCAAATGGGTCACGACGAATCTTTCCAACTTCAGCGGCGTTGATTGTAGAAGCTGCAGTAATTTCAGAACCTACGATAGAACCAAGGAATACACCGTGATTCCAAGAACGAGCCTGATGTACAAGAGGAACTGTAGAAGGTCGGCGTCCACCAAACAAAATAGCAGAAATTGGTACACCTTCTGGACTTTCCCAGTCAGATGCAATACAAGGACACTGTTTTGCAGGAGCAGTAAATCGTGCATTTGGATGAGCAAATTCTTCACCCTTAGGAGACTTATCTTTTGGAAGAGCATCTCTAGTGTTGCCTTTCCAGTCAACAAGTTTACCTTTTGCAGGATATCCAATTCCTTCCCACCAAACATCGCCGTCTTCTGTCAAAGCACAGTTTGTAAAGATTGTATTCTTAGAAGCAGAAATCAAAGCGTTTTTGTTAGACTGTTCAGAAGTTCCAGGAGCAACACCAAAGAAACCAGCTTCAGGGTTGATAGCATAAAGACGACCATCTTTTCCAAACTTCATCCAGGCAATATCATCACCTACAGTTTCAACTTTCCAGCCAGGAATTGTAGGAATAAGCATTGCAAGGTTAGTCTTACCACAAGCACTTGGGAAAGCACCTGTAACATATTTAACTTCGCCCTGGGGGTTAGTAAGTTTTAAGATAAGCATATGTTCTGCAAGCCAGCCTTCTTCGCGGGCAATTACAGTTGCAATACGCAATGCAAAACATTTTTTACCAAGAAGAGCGTTTCCGCCGTATCCAGAACCGTAAGACCATACAAGATGTTCTTCTGGGAACTGAGAAATGTACTTGTGTTCAACGTCAGCACAAGGCCAAATACCATTGTCTTTTTCGCCATTGTTAAGTGGCTTACCAACAGAATGCAGACAAGGTACAAAGTTATCATCAAGATACTGCCAGACTTTTTCGCCGGCACGAGTCATGATGTCCATATTCAAAACAACGTATTCTGAATCTGTAAGTTCAATACCATATTTTGCAATTGGAGAACCAAGAGGTCCCATGCAGAAAGGAATAACGTACATTGTACGACCATGCATACAACCTGTATAAAGTCCTTTCATTGTTGCTTTTAATTCTTTTGGATCAATCCAGTGATTTGTAGGACCAGCATCTTCTTCCTTTACAGAAGAAATGAAAGTTCGTGATTCAACACGGGCTACATCACTAGGAAGCGAGCGGAAAAGATAACAATTTTCTTTTGCCTTCAATGGAGTTGCAAGACCAGCGTCTACACATTTCTTCATCAAGCGGTCATATTCAGCTGTAGAACCATCACAAACTACAACTTCGTCTGGTTCACACATCTTAACACATTCTTCGACCCACGCCTTTATTTTGGCATTTTTGATGTCATTAACAGTCATTAAAGTACCTCTAAAATTTTAATAATACTTGCCTAATCCAAGTCAAATATCTCAAAATTAATATAATGAAATTTGAATATCCCTTCAAGTTGAAAACCTAGCCTAACAATAGTTTATTTTTCGGGCGGCTGCCGTTCCGGCACCGGGCTATCCGCACTTCCAGCATTCGCTTCCAAAATCCTCGGCCCGCAAGCGTGCCTGCGGGTTTCTGCTTGCGCAGGTGCTACTATCCCTGCCGCGCAGAGCCAAAAAAATTATGTAACTTTCCAAAAATACGGGGCGTTGGTCGCTTCGCTACTTAGTTTTGTTCCCGATATTTTTTTATAGGTGAACAAAACTAACGGGGCGTTGCGGGGTGTCCCCGCTAGAAGGGGTAGCGCGCAACCATGTGCGCGCGTGGGGAATGCTTTCCCCTCCTAAATCCCTTTCTAAAACTTGATGGAAGATTTTTGCAATATTCGGTATATTTTTTTTATGAACGAAAAAAAGCGCGCGGAACGAAATCAGACACTCACGGTTTTGCCGGAAGAAATTGAATCTCTAAAAAAAGAAATTACACGGCCGGAAGATTTGGCTGACGGCGATTTTCTTGACAAAACGATTAACGGCGATTTGCTGAAGGTTCTGCCACTTTTGCCGGACGAATTTGCGGATTTAATTATTATTGACCCGCCTTACAATCTTTCAAAAAATTTTAACGGTTTTTCTTTTAACCAAATGACTTCTGAAAAATACGATGACTATCTTGATTCGTGGCTTGGTCTGGTTTGCAAAAAATTAAAAGCGGACGGCAGTCTTTATCTTTGCGGCGACTGGAAATGTACTTCAAGCCTTCAGCGCGCTTTGGAAAAAAATCTTACAGTAATGAATAGAATTACGTGGCAGCGGGAAAAGGGCCGGGGTGCAAAATCCAACTGGAAAAACGGAATGGAAGACATTTGGTTTGCGGTAAAAAATCCGGACAATTATTATTTTGACGTTGAATCTGTAAAAATGAAGCGCCGTGTTCTGGCACCTTACAAAGTTGACGGTAAAGCAAAAGACTGGGACGAAAGCAGCGATGGAAATTTTAGAATCACTTATCCTTCAAACTTTTGGGATGACATTTCCATTCCATTCTGGTCCATGCCGGAAAATACCGACCACCCTACCCAAAAGCCGGAAAAACTTTACGCAAAATTGATTCTTGCCTCATGCAAAAAAGGTGGTCTGGTTTTTGATCCATTTTTGGGTAGCGGAACAGCCAGCGTTGTCGCAAAAAAATTGGACCGTCACTTTTGCGGCATAGAATTGAACGAAGAATATTGCCTGTGGGCCACTAAAAGATTGCGCCTTGCCCAAAGTGACAAAAATATTCAGGGCTACAAAGACAATGTTTTTTGGGAAAGGAATTCACTGCAGGAACAGAACAAAAAATCAAAACAAAAGCCGACGGCTACGGATGTTGATGGGGACGGGCCAAGTTTGTTTGGGTAGTGAGGGGAAAATGCGCCTCCGTTCGCTTCCGGCGGCCTCCCTGTCGCCTCTTCCTCCCTATTCGGTCGGCGCTCACTTCGTTACTCGGTTCGTTTATCTTCAGTGTTAAATGAAAAAACTCCCGTAACAACGAGAGTTTTCAGAAGTTTCAGCCAACTCCCGGACTTGAACCGAGCCTTCCGGTCAAAAACTTCCTGTTTTTGGCCTCCAGGCGCCTCCGTTCGCTTCCGGCGGCCTCCTTGTCGCCTCTTCCTCCCTATTCGGTCGGCGCTCACTTCGTTACTCGGTTCTTGTTTATTTTTTCGCAAAAAAAAAAGAGCATTCTCGATTTTAAGAGAATGCCCTTAAATGAAGCCAACTCCCGGACTTGAACCGAGTACCTGCTCGTTACGAGGGAGCTGCTCTACCAGGTGAGCTAAGTTGGCAAGATTTTTTAACTTTTTTACTTTGACAATTTGCGGGTCTCGTAGATTCGCTTCATGTCGTTTATGTTGTTTACGATTACGTAGTTATCGTAGAGCTCTATTTTACGTTGTGCGGACATTTTTGACAACTCGTCTTTTACAATTTCTTGCGAAAGTCCGGCCCAATGTGACACGTCTGACAATGTTACATTAAATCTTCGTATTTTGTCAGCAGGATTTGCAACCGGATTCATTTCATCAAGCATCAGGAAAACATCTGCAACTCTGGCCGTAAAATCTTTTATTACAAGAATTCTGAATCGGCGTTTCTGGTCATAAATTCGTTTACAGAAGAGTTTTAACAACACCAACGCCATCTGAGGATTTCCTGTAATCAAAACTTCAAAATTTTCCTTGTTAAATTCCAGACATTTTACATTTCCTATTGCCATGCAAGTTGCAGAACGCGGGGAATTATCAAGAATTGCCATTTCACCAAAGAATTCGCCGGGTTTTAAAATATCAAGATTTTTTGAATTTCCGTTTACACATTTTACAAGCTGAACTTTGCCACTCTGGATTAAATAAAAACAGTCACCAGGTTCATACTCTGAAATAATAACTTCGCCCGGTTCATAATTTTTTGCAAAGCGTTCAAAAGCCGGCAGCTGAAAAACCTTCATAGAATTATTGCCCGGTTCATCATAATCTTCAGCAAAAGCTGTTCGGTTATGAATATCAAGTTTTTCTTTTCTTAATTTTGAAGCCGCGTACAATTTTGCAACTTCTTCACGTTTTGACGATGTCGGATAGCGTTTTAAAAATTTAAGATAAACATCGCACGCAGAACGGTATTTTTCGTCATCATAAAAACTTTTTGCAACGGCAAGCATGCCACTCTGCTGATCTTCTGCAACATTATTTAAAATTGATTCAGTTTTTTTATGAATCTGGCGCAACTGATTAGAAAAAACCCGCAGCATTTTCATAATCAACTGTTTATTGTTACTAAAAAGATTTTCAAATTCCTGAACTGTAAGAGCAATTGCAACCGTAGGTACAAGTGCAGTGGCGGTTTCTTCACGGCAGAAATGTCCCAAAGCAGACTTTACGCCAAAAAATTCACCACTTTTTACCTGATCTGCAGTCGGCAATCCGGATTCTATATCCGTTGAAGAAAGGAGAACGGTACCACTTTGCATAATAAAAATGCGTTCATCGCGGTCGCCTTCAAAATAAATAATTGAACCTTTTGTATATTGCATTGCCTTTGGCATAGTAAATACAGCTCCTTATAGACTTATTTAAATCCTTGTACCAATGAGATTATACCATAAGAATTTCTTTTGTGCTATTCTAACTTTATGATTGATTTACACGTGCATACAACAGCATCTGACGGTCAGTACACCCCAGCGCAGATTATTCAAAAAGCTGCAGAAAAAAATCTGAAAGCAATAGCAATCACAGATCACGACACAGTTGCCGGTTTGGAAGAGGCAAAAACCGAAGCCGATAAACAAAACATCACTTTTGTGCCCGGAACTGAACTTAATATAAATTTTCCGACGGGTGAATTTCACCTTTTAGGACTGGGATTCACTTATATTTCTGATTCATTAAAAAATATTCTGGAAAGTCTTGTTCGCAACAGAGAAATCAGAAACGAACAGATTGTAAAAAAAATCAATGAAATTGGCATTCCGCTCACTATGGAAGAACTTAAGGCTGATTTTCCGAACACGGTAATTGGGCGACCGCATCTTGCTGACGAATTAATAAAATATAAGGCGGTAAAAACAAAACAGCAGGCTTTTGATAAATATCTTGCAAAAGGCCGCCCTTGTTACGTTAACCGCATTGCTGCAAATCTTGACGAAGCAATTATTGCAATCAAAGAATCTGGCGGGGTTCCGGTTATTGCACATCCAATGTCACTTTATCTTTCGTGGGGAAAGTTGCCCGATGCACTCAAGGATTTTTATGATCGCGGAGTTGCCGGTCTGGAGGCTTTTCATCCGGGGGCAAGAGTAACAGAATGTCTGCGTCTGGAAGAACTTGGCCGCAAAATAGGTTATTTTATTACTGCCAGCAGCGATTTTCACGGCGAAAAAGTACGTTCGGACCGTAGACTTGGTCACACTGCCGGCGGCAAAAAAATTGACGATAAATACTGGTTTGAAGAACTAAAACCTTATCTTGATTCTTTGCATTAAGGGCATCTCTAAAAAATCATTTTTCGTTACCGTAATTAATCTGACTTTCTTTTTCAGACGATTCCGGATGATTTTTTTCAATAGGTCTTAGTTTTTCTTCCTTTGCTTTATTTTTTGAATTTATGTTTTCTTCCTGTTTGTCAAACTGATTTTGAAGCGTTCTTTGAAGAGAAATTTCCCTTTTTATATCCGCAAGTCCAGAAACGCCGCGCGAATCATCAGAATGATTGCAAACATATTCCATAAGTTCCTGTGCATCATAAAGTTTGCCAAGCGCTTCAAGGCACATTGCGGCGTTATAACCGGCTTCAAAAGTTCCATCTTCTGAATAAAGCTGATAGTAATTTTCGTAAGCATTTTTAAAATCAGAATTTTCAACTAAATTCTTTGTGGTTTTTACAAATTCTTTTTTCTGCTTGTCCTTTGTTTTTATATCCAGAAATTCAATTGATTTTGAAACTTTGTAAGGCTGAATATCACGCAGAATGTCCGTAACCATATTATCAAGTTCGTATGTAATCATTTTTAGCGGAGACGGCAAATCTCTTGGATTTTTGTAATCTGATGAATAGTCCTTTATGTCAACATTATCGTAACTCAGGATTTTTTCGGTTTTTGCATCAATAATTTCATAACCAAAAGACATATCAATATGGCGGCGGAATTTTTCTTCTATGACAGTTTTATATTTTTTCTTTGGACGCTCTTCAAAATATATATCACCATCGTCGTCATAATAAATTTCATATTCAGGAGGCTGGTCTTTAATTTCTATCTTTTTTTCATCATAAATTGTTTCATCCCAGACTCTAAAAAATTTCATTTCGCCGGCAAAATAAATATCAACAATATCCGACAAAGTATTATTTTCGTAGGCATTTTTTATTGCAGAAGAACCAATCAAAGTAAGATATTGAGAATTATTAAGGCCGTAAGTTAATTCTTTTGAAATATAATTTAAAATCTGGCGCTGATCATAATTATCTTTAGTTTCGTATTCTTCATAACCAAAGAAAAAATCCCAGAAAGAAACTCCAGAACCGTATCGCCGGCCAGATTCATAAGAAGTAAAAGGCAAAAGTCCAATAGTATCCGCACCGTTCATTTCCATTCGTGCCGGGCGCAAAACATAAACACTTGCAACAGTAGAACAGGAAGTAAAAATCCCACACAAAACCAAAAATAAAAAAATTAAACCGTTTTTTCTAACTTTCAAAATAATCTCCGCCTTGATTTTACCATATTTATCAGGATTTAGGAAAAATATTTGCATCGGTCACATGTGGCAACACGGCGCGGTTATAGTAAAGACATCTTCTGAAACAGAAGAAAACAAAAG
>CAVHTI010000054.1:0-16731 GCA_963638805.1 Anaerobutyricum sp. | reverse complement strand
TACAAGAATAAAGAAACCCTGCAGACAAGTTTGACTAAAGTAAGTGGTTTTACAATTGGTACAAGTTGGTATTGGAGCAGTTCGCAGAGTTCTAGCTACTATTATTACGCGTACTCATTGGATTTCTCCAGTGGCGACGTCGACTACTACGGCTACAAGTACGTCAGTGATAATGTGTTAGTAGTTCGGGCTTTTTAAGTAGTTTTGCTATTTGTCTAAAGTCATTCTGAACTTGGTTCAGGGGCTTGATGACAAATGTTGTTACATCCGCCTGCCTTTCGTTTTTGAAGGGCGGGCGGTTATTTTATGGGACATTTCTAAAAACCTTCTTCTTTTCCTTATCAATTCAAGGCTGTATAATTTTTCTATGAAGAAAATTGCCGTAGTTATTTTTACTTTTTTGCTTTTTACTTTTTGTTTTGCGCAGGAAAATCCAACGTCAAAAATGCTTTCTTATCAGGATGCTTTAAATCTTGCGGTTCAAAATAATATAGATTTAAAAAAACAGGCTTCTGAGCTTGCCATCGCAAATGCCCAGTACAAACAGGCTTCCGGTAATTTTGATTTTGTGGCCGGGGGTAGTGCGCAATATCAAATCAGACCTAATGATTATTCTGAAAATGCTTTTAATTCTTTGCCAGCGGGGACGGTTTACGTTCAAAAACTTTTTAATTTTGGTCTTGAATCAAAACTTTCTTACCAAATAAGCAGGTCAAAAATCACTGGCTCTGACATAGCCTCAAATAGCGGAAGCATAAATTTGCAGTTGAGTCTTCCGCTTTTAAAATCTTTTGACAATTCCATTTACAAAATGCAGACGGACAGTGCAAAAACTTATATTGAACAAAAAATTTATGATTTACAGGATGCCACCGCAAAAGTTTTGATAAACGCTTCCAAATTGTATTGTGATTATTTTCTTGCGTGCAAAAACTGTCAGTATTTAAAGGAACTTCAAAAAACTACGGAAGATTGTTACAAAAATACTGAAATTCTTGTTAAAAACGGCGTTCGTTCGCAAAGTGATTTGCTTTCAATCCAGGTTAATATAAAAAGTGTAAAACAGCAGATTTCAAATGCGGAACTTAGCCGCCAGAGCGCAAAACTTAGTCTTATGAAATTTATTGGGATTACAGATTCTTCGGTTTTGGAAATTTCTTTTGATGAATATCCTGTAAAAGATTTTGATTTTTCAAAAATTGCCGACCCGCTCAAAATTGATGATTCTTTGATTTCTTATGTTATACAAAACCGCAGCGACCTTGCTTCGCTTAAAAAGGCCCGCGATTACTACGAAATTGAACTGAAAATGCAAAAAACTGACTGTTTACCGGATATTTCCGTTGGCCTTTCCGTAGGAAACGACGGTTCGTCTTCTTCTGATAATTTTGGAGAATTTTTTATTTCGCCGTTTGAAAATGTAAAGGGCGTGAATTTCAGTGCTTCTGTGTCTGGTTCCGTTAAAATTGGAAATAATACAAAAAAGGGCGCGCTGGATTCTGCAAACGAAAAATATCAGATTGCACTTTCTGAATACGAAAATTCAAAAAATAATGTGATTCTGCAGATTCAAAATTCCGGCGAAAATTTAAAACTTTACAAAGAAATGATTGTCGATTCTGAGGAAGTGACAAATTTGCAGAAAAACCTTCTTGAAAATCAACAGAAACGCTTTAATGCCGGCCTGATTACCGTTGATACTCTTTCTAGTCAGGAACAGAATTATTTACAGTCAAAAATTTCTTATTCGCAGACAATTTGTAATTACATTGCGGCAATTCTTGAATATAAATATATGACCGCAAGTTTTGTTTCTATTGACGAAGAATAATTTTAGGCTTTGCGCGCAAAGGATTGTAGCAACCGCGAAGGTTGTTTCAACAACCGAAGCGGAAGCCCGGAAGGGCACAATTTGTGCCCTGAGGACTTTGAAGCGATAGCGGAATTGCGGAAAGCCTGGTTTTGCAAAGCAAAATGCGCCCTTAAAAATGAATTAATTTAAACAATCGTTGATTTTCTTTGTAACTTCAATATTTTGAGTTGCTTCCGTTTCTATAACGTTGATTGCGGTCTGGATTTCGCCAAGCTGAGCGTTCATTCCGTTGACGCTACGCTTAAGTTCTGCCGTGAATTCATGCATTTTTGACAGGGTTTCGTTCTGATTTGCGATTTCGGAAACAACGCCGTTTACAATTTCGCCGGATTGTTCTGACTGACTGACAACGAGTTTTAAAGATTCCATAACGTTGCTGTTTTCGTTGTCAATTTTCTGAATGCCGGAAAGCAGTTGTTCCATCATTTCGATTGTGCTGCTCATTTCCTGAGTTGTTTTTTGAATGTATTTATCAAAACTTGAGACAGATTCCGTGGTGGACTTTACGACTTCGGTATTTTTTGCAAGTTCATCAGTAATTTGCGAGGCATTTTTTGTAGTCTGTTCGCTTAATTTTCTGATTTCCTGGGCAATAACGTTAAAGCCTTTGCCCATAACGCCGGCGTGCGACGCTTCTATAGACGCGTTCATTGCCAGAAGATTTGTTTGAGACGCAATATTGTTTACGGTATTTACAAAACCGGCAATTCCTTCCGAAGATTCCTGTACAAGATGAACTTCATCGACAATTTTTTTAATCAGTTTTTTTTCTGATTCAAGAGTTTCAAGCATTCCGCTCATATTTGCGCTACGCTGTTCTGCAATTCCACTCAAAGTGTTTAAATTTCCGGAAATTGAAATTAATGCGTCGGAAGTTTCTTTGATTGAATTATTTTGAACTGAAACGCGTTCAAGCATCATTTCTGCCTGTGCCTTAACCTGATTACTTGAAGCGGAAATTTTTGCGGCCTCGTCAGAAAGTCCGCTGGCATCTTCAGAAATTCCTGCGTAAAGTTTATTTAATTCGTTGATATTGTCGCTGGCACGGTGAGTTTCGTCAGAAAGGCGCTGGCCAACATCAAGGCCGGTTTTAGAATCTGCCAGAACCTGAGTGATTGCCCCAAGACTTGCTTTTGCTTCTTTTTCCGCATTTACGGCGCTGTCTATAATCTGAATGTTAAATTTATTCATGAGGATAATTACAAGAATTGTAATAAAACATGCGACCGTGTTAATTCCAACGCCGGCGATTGTTCCTACAAGGTCCTGGCCGGTCATCTGGCTGTAGTTGAAAATCATAATTACCCACAAAGGAATTACTGCCGCGCTAAAAATGTGAATCTGGCGTTTTTTTAATGCTACAACCTGATTGCAAATCGCCATAACTGCAAGAAAACAGCCGCTACGGTAATAAACAAGTGGCGATTTGCTTCCCGGGCAAACATCAAGAATTATCATAGTTGCAAAAATAATTCCGACAGTAGAAAGCATTGCGCCGGCATATACCTTTTGTTTTCTGATTAAAATCAGGGACGCAAAAAAGAAAATTGTACTTACAGCACTCAAAATTCCGATTGCGGTAATGGCGTCGCCCTGTTTTTGTGAGCCCTGAAAAATCAAAATTGCGCCAAGAACCAAAAAGGCAATGGCAAAAACTCTTGTTCCAATTATAAGAAACGGCAACTGCATTTTATCTTTTTTTGTCAGCGTTGCCATAAATTCATCACTAAAATTCATAATGTTTTTCTTTTTTTCTTCGCTCATATTCATAAACTCCGAAAATGATTTCTGTAAAATCATCAAAATGCTGTTAATTTGCAACAGTTTAAAGCAATGATGTTGTCATATCAATTTGCAAATTAATAAGATTGTAAACGATAAAAAACACAAATTCAATTAAAAGTCGGAAGTGCAAAATCCAGAGTGGGCGGGATTCGTGGCGTGATTACCGGCGGGCTCTCTTGTAATAATTTTACATAGTCTGTGTGTAAAAAATGGCGTAAAAGGTTATAATTAAGGTTATGAAAAATGAAATCTTCAGAAAATCGGCGCTGGACAAAATTTCTTCGCTGGATCAGATGGACCAGACGCTGACGGTTGTAAAGCCTTCTAGTTTTATTGCATTGATTGCACTTTGTTTGCTTTTGGTCGTGGCAGTTGTGTGGGGTTTTACGGGTTCTATTCCTAATGATGTAAAGGGTAGTGGTGTTCTTTTAAATATTGATAACATTGTAAGTGTAAAATATTCAAATCAGGGTGCAATAAAAAATATTTTTGTAAAAGCTGGCGATGAAGTTGAAAACGGCCAGATTATTGCGCGCATTGAACGCCAGGATCTTCTTGATCAGATTTTGATGTACGAAAAAAAACTTGAAGGCCTGCAGCAGATGAAGGAGACAATTGAAAACTCCCGGAAATCTGGAAATTCAAAGCAGGACGTAATGAAAAATCTTTATGACGAAGGTTTGATTACTCAGGCCGAATATTTAAATTCTCGCCAGACTGAAATTAATGCGGATCAGCAGATTAGCGATGTCAGTCAGCAGATTGCAGTTTTGCAGGAAGAATATCAAAGTACAACTCAGGTAATTGCGCGCAGTAGTGGCAAGGTTCTGGAAGTTCCGGTAAAAAAAGGGGATTTTGTTTCTCCGGGCGCTACGATTATCGTGATGCAGACTCGTAGTTCTGACAATATTTACGAAGCCCTTGTTTATTTTCCGGCTGCAAACGGCAAAGTTATTGAACCTGGAATGAAAATTGGCGTTGTTCCGGCGACTGTAAAACAGGAAGAATTTGGTTATATTCAGGGAATAATTACTGATGTTTCGGAATTTCCGGTGAGCAGTGCTCATTTGCAGGCAAGTTTGCAAAATGAATTTCTTGCTCAGACTTTTGCAAAAATGGGGCCACTCATTGAAACTAAAGTGAGCCTTATGCCGGATCCTTCAACATATTCGGGATATAAATGGTCATCATCAAAAGGACCTGCAAAAAAAATCGGGATTGGAACAATTTGCAGCGCGAGTGTAACAACTTCATCAAGGCATCCTGTTGAGCTGGTAATTCCGTCTTTAAAGAAAAATCTGCTTGGCGTTGGCGATGAGGCGGCTGGCAATGGGCAATAAATTTTTGTTTTTTAAGAAAAAGCGGGTAAGAACTCCGACCGTTTTGCAGATGGAAGCGCTTGAATGTGGCGCCGCATGCCTTGGAATGATTCTTGCGTACTATCATAAATATGTTTCGCTGGAAGTTTTGCGCGTTGAATGTGGCGTTTCGCGCGATGGTACAAAGGCAACGAATATCATAAAAGCGGCCAGAAAATTTGGTCTTGATGGCGCCGGCTACAAATGTGAAATTGATCAGCTAAAAGAAATGACTTTGCCGGCAATTATGTTCTGGAATTTTAATCATTTTGTGGTTTTTGAAGGTTTTAAAGGAAAGCGCGCCGTCATAAATGATCCCGCGTCCGGCCGACGTTTTGTTGACCCCGATGAATTTGATGAATCTTATACCGGCGTAATTTTAACTTTTGAAAAAACTGAAAATTTCAAAGAAGAGGGCGAAAAACCTTCTGTTTTTGGCAGATTGAAAAAAAGACTGCATGGTCTTGGCCCGATTCTTTCGTTTTTGTCATTTTTGAGTTTTGCACTTTTTATTCCAGGTTTTGTTTTTCCTGCCTACTCAAGATTTTTTATAGACACGATTCTTGTAAATAATTCCATGAATCTTTTAAAACCGCTGCTGGTTGCAATGGCAGTGACGGCGCTTATCAATATTTTGCTGAGTTTTATTCAAAACAGGGTACTGATAAGGTTTCAGACACGGTTGAGCTTATCGTCCGCGTCAAAATTCATTGCGCACATTTTAAAAATGCCTTCGCAGTTTTTTGTGCAGCGTTTGCCTGGTGAACTTTGCAACCGAATTTCTGCGTGTGATACGGTTTCGTCTTTGATTTCAGGTCAGCTGATTGGAATTGCAATTAATCTTTTTACGGGAATCTTTTTTCTTGTGCTGATGTTTATTTATGACATTCCACTTTCCATTATTTCTGTGATTATGACGTTGCTTGTCGCGTTCATTTACAAAATTACTTCCGAAAGAATCAAAAATAAATCTTTTAAAATTGAAATGGAAGGCGGAAAACTCAGCGGAATTACAATGTCCGGAATTGAAATGATAGAATCCATCAAAGCATCCGGTTCCGAAAATGATTTTTTTATGCAGTGGTCTGGGCAGCAGTCAAAAGTGATTCTTGAAACTCAGAAACTTGCAAAAATCAACACGGCAAATTCTATTCTTCCGTCCGTGATTTCTGCAATTCAGGGAATTTTGATTTTGTGCGTTGGTGCCCTGCGCGTTATGGACGGCCACATGACAATCGGTATGCTCATTGCCTTTCAGACTGTTCTGGCAGGTTTTCAAGGTCCGGTGAATTCGTTTTTGGGACTTGCCGGTTCTTTGCTTTCGGCAAATGCTTCTATGCAAAGAATTGACGACGTTATGGAATATCCAGTTCCAGAAATTTTTAAAAAGGACGAAAAGTCTGAAGATTTTTCTGATGAAAATTCATCTTATGAGCCGGTTAAAAAACTTGAAGGTTACGTTTCATTAAAAAATGTAGTTTTTGGTTACAGTCCGCTTGCGGCCCCGCTTTTAAATGATTTTTCGCTGGAATTAACTCCGGGAAAACGCGTTGCACTGGTTGGTTTTACTGGGTCTGGAAAATCTACAATCGGGAAGCTTGTGAGCGCTTTGTATGTGCCGTGGAGCGGTGAAATTCTTTTTGACGGAAAGCCTTTAAACGAAATTACTCAGAAAACTTTTTATTCTTCCGTGGCAGTTGTGGATCAGAATATTTCGCTTTTTGAAGGCACGGTCCGCGACAATATCACGATGTGGAATTCCACAATTCCCGAAGAAGTTTACATTCAGGCGGCAAAAGATGCCTGCATTCACGATGTAATTACTTCGCGCCCAGAAGGTTATTATGCAAAAGTCAGCGAAGGCGGTCACAATTTTAGTGGCGGGCAGCGTCAAAGACTTGAAATTGCAAGGGCACTTGCCACAAATCCTAGAATTTTGATTATGGACGAGGCAACTAGTGCGCTGGATGCAGTTACAGAAATGACTGTTGATATGAATATCAGAAGAAGAGGCTGTACAAGCATAATTATTGCTCATCGGTTAAGTACAATCCGCGATTGTGATGAAATTATCGTTCTTGATAAGGGTGCGGTCGTGCAGCGTGGAACTCACGAAGAATTAATTGCGCAGGACGGTTATTACAAGGCTCTTGTTCAGACAATGTAGGCTGATTTTAATTTCAGGTGAAAATTTATGGAAAAGAAAAAATATTCAATAAATAACAGTAATCTTCTGATTTTGGACGGGGATAATACTCAGATAAAAATTCTTGCAGGCCATGCCTTTCTTTTTATTGTCAGAAAACTTGAAAACGGCAAAACCGGTGCCCGGCACGAAATTAAAAATTATGAAGAGGGAAGTGTCTGCCCGAATATTCCCGGCACCGCTGAATATGAATTTTTCCTGGCGGGAACGGAAGGCACGCAGGTTGAAGTTGTTGGCGCGGAAAATCTTGATTTGACGGAAGATTTTTATAATTTTTTCGAAACTGACGGTCAGACGGAAAATCCTGATGAAAATTCAACTGAAAATCCTGGTGAAAATGCGGAACTTTCAGAAATTCAGAAAAAAAATCTTTTACTTCAGAAAAAAATAATCGCAAATCTTGAAAAACAGGAAATTGAAGAAAGTCAAAGAAATGTTCAGCAACAAAAATTATCTGATGATTATTTTTCGCAGGCGGTGACAAATATTGCGTCGGTCGTAAATCCAAAACTTTCAGAAAGTGCAATTTACGAAAATTCTGATCAGAGTGTTGTGAAGGCGTTTAAATTGCTTGCGGCAAAAACCGGCGAAATGTCCATTAAAACTGTTCCGGGAAGAATTTATACGGCGGACAAAACCGGAGTTCAGCTTCTTGCAAAAGATAACGCAATAAGAATTCGGGAAGTTGTTTTGCGCGGAAAATGGTACAAGGAAGATAACGGCCATTTGTTTGCGTTTTATAACAAAAATCATGATTTTGACCTCAAAGATTCGCTGGAAGGAAATCCCGAAATAATTCCGGTCGCTTTGATTCGGGATAATGTAAAAAACAGATACGTCCTGTACAACTGCGAAACTCAAGAGCAGATTATAGTCAACGGTAAAAATGCAAAACAGATTTACCCAATGGCTTTTATGATTTACAAAAAACTCGGAAATGAAAAAATCTCAGTAAAAGATATTTTAAAGTTTGTTTTAAAAGATATAAAAAATGACCTTGTAAATTATATAATCATCGGTTTTATTTGTACTTTGATTGGTTTGATTACGCCGTACATTACAAGAAATCTTATTGACCGCGTCATACCAAATGCGGCGCGGCTTCAGGCAATTCAGATTTGTGTTCTGGCATTTGGCTGTAATATTGCTTCGATGGTTGGCGGAATTGCAAAATATTTTGCCGGGCTCAGAATGGAAACACGCGCGGATTCTGACCTTGAGGCTGCCGTTATGGACAGACTTTTAAAATTGCCGGTAAATTTCTTTAAAAAATATTCGGCGGGTGATCTTTCGGCGCGGGCAATGGCAATCACAAAAATTCGTAAGCAGATTTACGGAATTATTCTTTCGTGTTTTATGAATTTTATTTTCAGTTTTGTTTATCTTGCCCAGGAATTCAGATTTTGCGGATATTTTGCAAAGTGGGGAATTGTTTTCTGCATATTTCCAATTTTGATTTCACTTTTGACGTCTTTTATTACATACAAAATGGAAAAAGCGCTGATTGATTCTCAAGGAAAATTGCAGGGAATGCTTTTGCAGTTTTTTAACGGAATTCAAAAAATCACGAATTCAAATTCTGAAAAACGTGTATTTTCTGAATGGTCAAAAGAATATGTGCGTCAGACAAAAATCGGCTATAAACTCGGCAATTTTGGAATTTACATGAATATCATAAATTCAATTTATCCGACGCTTGTGACAATCATAATGTATTATCTTTTTGGCATGGCAATTCAAAGTCAGAAAATAGAAGGCCTGTCTACCGGTACTTTTCTGGCGTTTCTGTCCGCTTACGGTTCGTTTCAGTCGGCATTTCTTGGAGTGGCCGGGTCGCTTATTTCAATCAGAAATGTTATTCCTCTGCAAAAACGAATTAAACCGATTCTTGACGAAAAAACTGAAGTTGAAGATTCTAAGCCCGCAATCAGCAATTTAAAGGGCGCAATGGAAATCAGTCATTTGAATTTTCGTTATGAGGAAAATTCTCCGTTAGTTTTAAAAGACATAAATATGAAAATTGAGCCTGGTGAATTTGTCGCGATTGTTGGAACTTCCGGAGCGGGAAAATCAACTTTGCTGCGTATGATTTTAGGATTTGAAAAACCCGAATCTGGTTCCATTTTTGTTGACGGAATGGACATCAACTCAATTGATATTACTTCTTTGCGGCGTCAAATGGGCGTTGTACTTCAAAATGATACCGTTTTGAGCGGTACAATCATGCAAAATATTGTCGGAAGTTCCGGTTTAAAAGAAGAAGATGCCTGGGAAGCCGCCCGCAAAGTTTCTTTTGACCGCGACATTGCAAATATGCCGATGGGAATGTTCACAATGGTTCCGGCGGGTGGCCGTACACTTTCCGGTGGTCAGTTGCAGCGCCTCATAATTGCAAGGGCATTGATAAGAAACCCAAAGCTTTTGATTTTTGACGAGGCAACAAGTGCGCTGGACAATGTAACTCAGCTTACCGTGCGAAAAAGTCTTGATGAATTAAAAGTCACAAGAATCATTATTGCGCACCGTTTAAGTACAATTATCAATGCAGACAAAATTTATGTTATGAAAGACGGCGAAGTTATAGAAAACGGAACTTACGAATCTTTGATGAAGCAGAACGGATATTTTGCTCAGCTGGCAAAAAGACAAAGCGTGTAGGGGGGAGATTTTATGAAAAATACAAAAAAAATTGCTGGATTTTTGATGGCTTTTGCGGTGACAATGCTTTTGATTTCGTGTCATTCTGATGATCCTGTTAAAAATCGTAACAAAAATATTGAAAAACTCTACAAAAAGGGAATTGTAAAAATTGCGGCGGTTACTTCTTTTGGAAAAGAAAAATCTATGCTTTTGGACGGAATTGAACTTGCCCTAGACGAAATCCGGACTGAAAATCTTATTGATAAAGAAATTCAGCTGGATATTTATGAGGACAAGGCAAGAGAAAAAGAGGCCCTGACAATTGCATATCAGATTGCCGGCGATGAAGGCACGGCTGCCGTGATTGGTCATGATTATTCTGATATTTCAAAATCCTGTTCGCTGATTTATCAATATTACGGAATTTTGATGATGAACGCGCAGTCTACGCTGCCTTCGCTTACTTCTGAGGATAATCATCTTGTGTTCCGGAATTTGCCGGCGGACGATGCTGCCGGTCGGGAAGCGGCGCGTTTTTGCCGTAAAAATGACATTGATAAAGTCATAATTTATTATGCAGACAGAACTTACGGTAACAGTCTTGCAAATTCCTTTGAACTTGCGGCCGGAAAATACAATGTTGAAATTATAAGTCGTGACAGTTACCAGATTGGCGTTGCAGAAAAATTCCACGACAGAAAAGCAAAAAGCTGGGACAACAGTTTTGTTTTTGACGGAATTTTCCTGGCGGGGTCTATGCCTGATATTTTGACGATTGTAAAATGTATAAGACAAAGGGGGATAAATGTCCCGATTATCGGCGCGGATTCTTTTGAAAATCCTTTGTTTTTCCAGGAATTGCCGGAAAGTGAAAATGGAAAAATCTTTGCTGTTTCAAATTTTGATCTTGAATCAGAAAATCCTGCCTTTGTTGATTTCAGAAAAAAATTTAATCAAAAGTATGGAAAAGAACCTGATTTGAATGCCTGCCAGGGCTATGACGCGCTGATGGTTTATGTTAAGGCCGTTAAAAAAGCCGGTTCAGCGTTGCCGGAAGAGGTTGCAAAGGCCCTCAGAAGTGAAAACTGGAACGAAGCGGCTGGTCCTTATACTTTTAATGCCCGCGGCGAAGTTGAAGGTAAAGAACTCACCGATAAAGTTTTAATGAACGGAAAATTAATAAAAAAATAGTGCGAAAAATATAGACTATTAGGAGAAAAAATGAAAAAACTTTTGTTATTTTTGGTTTCTGGTTGTTTTTTAATCTTAGGATGTACAAAAAAATCAACAGAAAATGTCGCAAATAAGGCTGAGGAAGTGGTGCAAATGGTAAATCCAATCAAAGAATCTTCCGCGCAGGAAATTTTACAAAAAGTCGGAGTAGAAATTGGCGTTCCAAAAGATGCCTCAAATATCCGGTATTCAATAATCACGACCAGCGAAGGCCCGACCGCACAAATGGATTTTGATTGGAAAAATTCACAATGTACGGCAAGAATTCAGCCTTCCGGTTCTTTGCAATTGGAAGATATTTCCGGATTTTATTACAACTGGCAAAACGAGACAACTTGCAGCGTTTCTTATAATGTTGCGCAGGTAAAGTGGACCAGCACGGCGGACGGGGAAAATCCTGGAATCTGTATCTGGTGGGACGCGGTTCCGGGCCTTATGTACTCAGTTTCTATGAAAAATAATGCGGACGAGCAGTCACTTTGTGAACTTGCCAATGCCGTTTACATTCAAATGCAAGGCGATGCAGACTAATAATTCATAATCCTACAGTTGGCAACATTTTCCGTGTATCCTAAAACAGAACTTAGAAATAAAAGTCCGAAAATTAACTTTATTTCTGGTTCAAAACGGCTTATGTTTAGGGCATCTCTAAAAAATCATTTTCAATGCTTTTTCAGAGATGCCTGCGAGTTTTAATTCGTTAATATAGCACGAATTAAAACATCGCGTTTTCAAAGTTGCCTCTAAAAATTGCAATTTTTAGAGGCTCCCTTTAGTGCTACATCTGGCAACGCGCCTGATTTATAGTAAAGACATAAACAAAATCAAACAAACTGAGCTGCCGCTAACGCGGTGTAAAAGGAGTTTACTATGGAAATGTTAAAAACTAAAGATTTGGAAGGAATTGCTGGTGGAATTAATGCACCTTACGTAACTTATACCGGTGCTGAATATGAAAGTGCTGGTGTTTCTGCAACGTTAATTTTTGATGGAAAAGAAGATCCCGAAATTGACAGATTCAAGGAAATTTACAGCAGAGATTACGAAGTTACCTTTATTATGAAAGACGCGGAAGGCAAAGCGCACAGACTGACCGCCGCACTTGCAGACAAGGCTGTAAGATATTTTAAGAAGAGTAATGGCGAAAAGTTAACATACGAAAACCTGTTCCTGCCTTGTTCAGAACTTGGCTTGAATTAGTTTGATTTTTTTCTGGGTGGTTCCCTTACGCTTGCGCCGGAACCTCCTGAAAATTATTGAACGTAGGCGCCATTCCCTGTAATATTTTGACAGATGGAAATTAACAGAAAAGAAATTTGCAGGTATCTGGGCTACAAAAATGTTGTGCCGGACGAAAATATTAACGCCTTGATTGAATCTTGTGTTGATGAAGTTTTGAAATTTGCGGTTCCGGCGTCGGTTTATAAACGTTTCCCGCTGAAAATTGACGGAAATCTGATAAAAATTGAAAATCTTGAGTTTTATAGTAAGAGTCTTTCAAAAAATCTTGCGGATTGCACTGAGGTAATTCTTTTTGCTGCGACACTGGGACTTGAGGTAGACAGAATACTTGCGAAATATTCAAAAATCAACGTGAGCAGGGCGGTAGTTTTTCAAAGTACGGCGGCCGCCGCAATCGAAGCGTTTTGCAATGAATGTCAGGAAAAAATTGAATCTGAGGTAAAAAAAGAAGGGCTTTTTGTGCGGCCTCGGTTTAGTCCGGGGTACGGCGATGTTGCGCTTTCCATTCAAAAAGATTTTCTGAATATGATTAAGGCGGACCGCACTGTCGGGATTATTTTGACACAAGGCGATATAATGATTCCAGAAAAATCTGTTACGGCATTTATGGGCTTGTCCTCCGTGGATTCAAAATGTTACAGAGAAGGCTGCGAAATTTGCGGAAAAACTGACTGTTCATACCGGCGATTGTAAGACTGTATAAAAAATCAGACAGAAAAAACGTCGTTTTAAGGAAAAAATATGGCATTTAAAGACGAACTTGGCAAAAGAATAATGTTTTATGACGGTGGACTTGGTTCATTGTTGCAGGAACGCGGTTTAAAAACTGGCGAACTTCCTGAACTCTGGAATCTTTCAAAGCCGGAAGTTTTGTATCAGATTCATCGGGAATATCTTGAAGCGGGTGCGGATATTATTCTTGCCAATACTTTTGGTGCAAATCGTTTTAAATTTGATAATGTTGAAGAAATTGTTGCGGCTGGCGTAAAAAATGCAAAAAAAGCGGTTATGGATTGCGGCCGACAGGCTTATGTTTCGCTTGATATTGGTTCTACCGGGCAACTTTTAAAGCCGATGGGCAGTCTTGATTTTGAAGAATGTGTGGATGTTTTTGCTCAGATTGTAAAGGCCGGCACTGAAGCGGGCGCGGATTTAATCACAATTGAAACTCAAAATGATACTTATGAACTGAAGGCGGCGGTTCTTGCGGCTAAGGAAAATTCAAATCTCCCGATTGTTGCAACGGTCGTCTTTGGCGAAAATCAAAAAATGCTGAACGGCGCAAAACCAGAAACTGTAGTGGCCCTTCTTGAAGGGCTTGGCGTTGACGTAATCGGTATGAACTGTGGGCTGGGACCTTTGCAAATGAAGCCGATTTTTGAAGAAATGGCAAAGTACGCTTCCGTTCCGCTTGTGATAAATCCTAATGCCGGGTTGCCAAAATCTGTGGGCGGCAAAACCGTTTATGACGTTGGCCCAAATGAATGGGTAGAAACTATGGCGGAATTTTTGCCGATGGGCGCCTGGATTGTCGGCGGTTGCTGCGGAACGACTCCTCTGTACATAAAAAAACTTGTGGAAAAATGCCGTGACATTAAACCAGTTCCCCTGACTGACAAAGATTTTTGTATTGTGACTTCTTATTCAAATTGCGTTGAATTGGGCGGTAAGCCGGCAATCATTGGCGAGCGCATAAATCCGACCGGAAAATCAAAGTTCAAGCAGGCACTTCGCGACGGAAATATGGAATATATTTTGAACGAAGGGGTAAAACAGGCGGACAACGGTGCTCATATTCTTGATGTAAACGTGGGACTTCCGGAAATCAATGAAGTTGAGATGATGGGCAGAACGGTTTATGAACTTCAGTCCATTTTGCCACTGCCGTTGCAGATTGATACCACAAATCCTGATGCAATGGAAAAGGCCCTGCGCATTTATAACGGAAAGCCTATGGTGAATTCCGTGAACGGCAAACAGGAAATAATGGAGCAGATTTTCCCGATTGTAAAAAAATATGGTGGCGTTGTGGTTGGTCTTGCTCTTGATGAGAACGGAATTCCAAATTCTGCGGAAGGAAGAATTAAAATTGCACAGAAAATTTACAAAACTGCAGAAAAATATGGAATCAGCCGCAAAAATATCGTGATTGACGCTCTGACCATGACAATGAGCACGGACACAAATTCCGCAAACATCACCCTTGATACAGTGCGGTGGGTAAAAGCTCACGGTGGCCGGACAGTTCTTGGCGTTTCAAATATTTCTTTTGGACTTCCTCAGCGCGAAAAAATCAATTCCGCGTTTTTTACAATGGCAATGCAGTCAGGACTTTCCGCCGGAATCATAAATCCAAATTCCGCTGCAATGATTCAGTCTTACGACACATTTTGTGTTCTTGCCGGCTACGACGAACAGTGCATGAACTACATCACGAATTACGCATTGCCGGAGGGCGCCACACCGTCGGCTAGCGGTTCTGGAGCGACCAGTGCCGCACCCGCACACCCAGCTTCCGGTTCTGGAGTGACCAACCCCAGAGCGACCAGTGCCGCGCCCGCACCGTCAGTTTCCGGTTCCGGAGCGACCAACCCCAGAGCGACCAGTACCGCGCCCGTACACCCAGTTTTCGGTTCCGGAGCGACCAACTCTAGTGTAACCACCCCCTCCGAACTTAGTCTCACGCAGTGCATCGTAAAAGGCTTAAAAGACAAGGCTTACAAGGCCACTGCCGAATCATTAAAAACAAAAGACACAATGGAAGTAATCAACGGCGAACTTGTGCCGGCGCTTGATATTGTCGGCAAAGGTTTTGAAAAAGGCACGATGTTTCTTCCCCAACTTTTGATGAGTGCCGAAGCCGCAAAATCAGGGTTTGAAGCAATCAAAGATTTTGTCGCTAAAAAAGGAATTTCACAGCAAAAAAAGGCAACAATCGTAATTGCGACCGTAAAAGGCGACATTCACGATATTGGAAAAAACATTGTAAAAGTCCTTCTGGAAAATTACGGCTACGATGTCATTGATCTTGGCAAAGACGTCCCGCCGCAGGTTATCGCGGATAAAGTCATAGAAACTCACGCCCCGCTTGTTGGCCTCAGCGCACTTATGACCACTACCGTTGTGAATATGGAAGCGACAATCAAACTTCTGCATCAGGTTGCCTCGTGGACAAAAATTATGGTCGGTGGTGCCGTTCTCACCCAGGAATATGCCGACATGATTGGTGCCGATTTTTACGGAAAAGACGCCATGCAGTCGGTTTATTACGCCGAACGACTTTTAAATAGCAAAAATTAGAATTTTACGGGCGGCCCGGCGCAAGCGCCGTCGGGCTTTCCACAATTCCGCGCAAAAGCGCTCCAGCCTCCGCGCTTCGCCGCAATTCAAAGTTAAAAAAAAAACTTACCGGTAAATTTGCGCCTCGCTTGCGTGGGCCCGCTTCGCGGTTGTTACAATCCCTCCCGCAGAAAAATTAACTAGTAATACTACAAATAAGAGGCGTTTATGTTTTTGGAAATACAGATTTAGCATTATTTCAGAAAATCATTTTCCAGCAGAAAGTCTTCTACCCCTACATACAGGATGCCTTTTTCGTCTTGATAGCTTTCAATATTATCCTTTACAACTACGATTTTTTTAAAAGAATCATTTACACGACTTAAGGAATTTATTTCCTGCAAGTGTTTTTCTTCTGTATCAATATTTAACGCCGACTGAATGTAAAAACGTTTGTTTCCCATATTGGCTACAAAGTCTATTTCAAGGTAGTTACGCTGACTTTTACCTTCTGAATTTTTTGTATTATGCTCTACAACTCCGACATCAACATCAAAACCGCGGATTTTTAATTCATTAAAAATGATATTTTCCATGATATGACTTTCTTCCATCTGCCTAAAGTTCAATCTGGCATTTCTTAAGCCAATGTCTACAAAATAGTATTTTAAAGGAGTGCTAATATATTTTTTGCCTTTTACATCATAGCGGATTGCACTGTCAATCAAAAATGCATCTTTAAAGTATCCCAAGTATGTACTGATTGTTTCTGGAGCAAGATCTCTTTTTTTGACGGTTTTAAAAGTGTTGGAAAGATTAAGCGGATTTGTAAGCGAACCGACAGAAGAAGAAATTACATTTAAAAGTTCTTCTAAATCTGAAACATTATTATTAATTTTATTTCGCTCAAGAACATCTTTTATATAAGTGCCGGTAAACAAATCCCGTAAATACTTGCTTTTTTCTTCTGCAGTTTCTTTTGTTACTGCAAGAGGCATTCCGCCATAAGTGTAATATTCCTTCCAGGCATTTCTTTTGTCTTTTTTATATGAATTATAAAATTCACTGTAAGATAAAGGATAAACACGGATTTCATCACCTCTGTCCCTGAATTC
>CAVHTI010000053.1:0-17197 GCA_963638805.1 Anaerobutyricum sp. | reverse complement strand
CAATGAAAACAGACACACAGACCGCAAACGAGAAAACTACGCCTACAGGCAAAACCTTAGAAATCTTAAAAAAATACTTTCCCCAGTGTTTTTTAAAGCCGGACACGGACGAAAACGGCAACATAATAAAAGAGCATTTTGACACAGAAAAACTTGCCGCCCTTTTGAATGACAATGTTGACATCACAAAAGAAGGCTTTACTTTGAACTTTCTTGGAAAAAGTTATGCACGCTACCAGGCAAACCTTGAAAGCGAAACTGTGATTGTGCCGGATGCAGAAAATTCTAAAACTGAAAGCAAAAATATTTATATTGTGGGCGACAACCTTGATGCCTTGCAACATTTGCGCCATTCCTATTCAGAAAAAATAAAGTGTATTTACATAGACCCACCTTATAACACAGGAAAAGATGATTTTGTTTACAACGACAAATTTGGCTTTACGGCAAAAGAACTTGTTGAAAAATTGGATATTGATGAAGACGAAGCAGAACGAATTGTTGAAATGCAGGGAAAATGCACCCATTCTGCATGGCTTACTTTTATGTACCCGCGGCTTTCCCTTGCAAGAGACCTTTTGCGCGATGACGGTGTAATTTTTATCAGCATTGATGATAACGAACAGGCGAATTTGAAGAGGCTGTGCGATGAAGTGTTTGGGGAAGGGAATTTTATTTGCAATATAATTATTAGAGCAAATAGCAGGGGACAAACTTACACACAAATTGCTAAAACGCATGAATATTTATTTGTTATAGCAAAAAGTGAAAATACAAAATTATTTGAGTTACTAAAAGATATTGAAAATTCGGATTTAAATCTAAATGATAACATTGGTCCCTTTAATATTAGAGAATTACGAAATCGAAATCCAAAATTTGGAAAACATAATCGTCCAGCCTTATTTTATCCAATTTATGTGAATTCAAATATAGTTGATAAAGATGGTTTTTCTCCTGTTTCATTAGAAAAATCAGAAGAATATAATATAGAAGTTTATCCTTATAATTCTGAAGGGAAAGAAAGTTGCTGGCGCTGGGGCAAAACAAAAAGCAAAAATAATTTATCTTTAGATACTTTAAATTGTAATCTTGTTGGTCGGAAAAAAAATACCGGTGAATTTGGTATTTATGAAAAGTACAGAAAAACAACATACAAGCCTAAATCTGTCTGGAATGACAATAATTTTCTTAACGAAACTGGAACTGCAGAATTAAAAAAACTTGGGTTTAAGTCTGAATTTGATTTTCCTAAGCCCATTGAACTTGTAAGACGATGTATACAACTTGCAACATCTTCTGAAAACTCCGAACTGGAATCTAACTTTTCTCCCATCATCCTTGACTTCTTCTCCGGCTCTGCCACAACTGCCCACGCCGTAATGCAATTAAACGCCCAGGACGGCGGAAACCGCAAATTCATCATGGTTCAGCTGGACGAAAAAGTAAAAAAAGATAGCGAAGCAGAAAAAGCCGGTTACAAGACCATCGACGAAATCGGTCGCGAAAGAATCCGCCGGGCAGCTGCAAAAATCAAATCCGAAAATCCTGACACAAAGGCGGACTTAGGCTTTAAAACCTACTATTTAAAATCAATGCCGCAAAACACGCTCGACAAAATCAAAGTTTTTAATCCAAAAGAACTTTTTTCAAGCGATGGCGACATTGTAAAATCTCTTGGCGAAGAAACGCTTTTGCAGACCTGGCAGATAAAAGACGGCTTTGGCTTTGACTGCATTCAGCAAAAAATCGACATTGAAGGCTGTACGGCTTATCTTTTGGAAAGCGAAGAAATCGGAAAATATTTGTATCTTCTTACTCAAATGAGCGAAAATTCCATAAAAGAACTTATCCGCAGAATTGAAGCAAAAGAACTAGCCCTGAGCAAAGTTTTTGTTTACG
Organism: Anaerobutyricum sp.; assembly: GCA_963638805.1. GTDB lineage: Bacteria > Spirochaetota > Spirochaetia > Treponematales > Treponemataceae > Treponema_D. The sequence continues at coordinate 15,295 of CAVHTI010000053.1, read as the reverse complement.
GCTATTCTTTTGATTTTGATTCCCTCACATCCCTTACAAAAAATCTGGAAATGCTCAAAAACAGAGACAAAATTGAAGCAATCATAAGGTATTAAAATGAAACTTGAACAGAATCTTCCTCATCAAACAAATGCAATAAATGCGGTCATCAATGTTTTTAAGGGCGTTGAAATGGAAATTCCAGAGGACAAAACAAAATGTCCTCAGGCAACACTTGACCTTGAAACTATCAAAAATAACATCGCACAAATTCAAAAAGGCGAAATGGAAAATTGTTTTCTGGACGATTATTCTGTGCCGGAAAATCTTCGCCAAAATTACATGGATTCAAGTTCAAAATATCTGAATATCGACATAAAAATGGAAACCGGGACAGGCAAAACCTATGTCTACACAAAAACAATGTTTGAACTTCACAAACATTTTGGAATAAACAAATTTATCGTTTTGGTTCCGACCGTTCCTATAAAAGAAGGTGCAAAGGCATTTTTAAAATCTGCATATATGAAAAGTGATTTGCAGTCGCTTTATGACGGAACTCAGTTGCGCCTTCATGTGCTGGATGCCCAAAAGCAGAACACAAAGGGGCGAAAATCTTTCCCGGCGGCAATCCAGGCTTTTGCAGAAAATACGGACATAAACGGAAATAAAATAGACGTTCTTCTTACAAACAGCGGAATGTTGAATTCTGCCAAAACTATGGATGCAGAATATGATCAGACTTTACTTGGTTCTTTTACAAATCCTTACAAAGTTTTAAAGAATATCAATCCTTTTGTGATTATTGATGAACCTCATAAATTTAACCGCACTCAAAGAACTTTTAAAACTCTTGTTGAAAAAATTCAACCGCAGGTAATTATCCGTTACGGAGCAACTTTTCCGGAAATGGGTAAAGACAAAATTGATTATGAAAATGTGGTTTATTCATTGAACTCCTGCAAGGCTTTTAATGACAATCTTGTAAAAGGCGTGGCAGTTGAATACATTGCAGAAGAAGGAAAATTAAAAGACCAGATAAAAATAAAAGTTCTGGAAATTAACACTCCAAAAGGGGAAGTAAAAACAGTCCGCTTTCAGAATGAACAGACAAAAAAGACTTTTGATTTGCAGGAAAGCGATTCTCTTTCAGAAATTGATTCAAATCTTGAAAACATCCGCATTTCTTCAATTTCCAAAAACGAAGTTGAATTAAGCAACGGAATGATTCTGCACAAAAGTGAATCTTTGTATCCCGAAGTTTTTTCAGAGAGTTTTCAGACAACGATGCTGAACCTTGCACTGGAAGAACATTTTAAAATTGAGCATGAAAACTTTTGTAATGGCTTAACAAAAATCAAAACACTTTCGCTTTTCTTTATTGATTCAATTGAATCTTTCCGCGATGACGGATTTTTAAGAAAAGAATTTGAAAATCTTTTAAAAGAAAAACTCAGCGTTTTAATAGAAAAATATCAGAAATCAGATTTAAAAAAAGAAAGGGAATATGCAGACTTCCTTGAATTTTCTTTAAAAAACTTAAAAAAGACGATTGCCGGCTATTTTTCCCAGGACAACAACACTGACAGCGAAGAAGTTCGGGAGGAAGTTGATAAAGTTCTGCGACAAAAAGATGAAATAATCAAAATAAAAAAAGATGACGGCGAATGGGAACCGACGCGTTTTATTTTTTCAAAGTGGACGCTAAAAGAAGGCTGGGATAATCCTAACATTTTCGTAATTGCAAAACTCCGTTCCAGCGGAAGCGAAACGAGCAAGCTGCAGGAAGTTGGTCGCGGTCTTCGTCTTCCAGTTGATGAACTTGGGGAAAGACAAAACAGACAGTTTTACCTTAGTTACATAATCGACTATTCAGAAAAAGGCTTTGGCGAAAAACTTCTTTCTGAAATTAATGCCGGCGTTGAAAAAGAATTCAAGATTACAAAAACTTTCCTTGAAGAATATGCAAAGAAAAAGCAGATTGATACAAAAGCTTTCTTTAAGGATTTAATAGTGAAAGATTTTATTGACCCTGAAACTCATGAAGCAGTTGAAGAAAATCTTAATGAATTTAAAGAAAATTACCCAGATTTATTTGATGCCTTGCAGGAAGGAAAAATCATTACTGTTAAACCTGGAGAAAAAACTGGTGCACAGGTAAAAATCAGAAAAGAAAATTACGACAAACTTGCAGACCTCTGGCACAGCATCAATCAGAAATTTTATCTTCACTTTGAAAAAACAAGCGAAGTTGAATTAAAAGCAATGCTTTTGGATTTGCTAAAAAAAGGAATAGACGGTTCTTCAAGTCTTTCTACTTCAATTGAAAAAACGGTAAATGATAGCGGAAGAATTACTTTTGAAAAGGAAATAGGTTCAACTTTTTCCGTAAAAAAAGAACTTTCATATTCAGACTTTTTAAAAAAGGCACAAAAAGAAATAAAAATTCCAATCAGAATTTTACATGAAGTTTTCTGCCAGTATTTTAGCGAAAATCCTGTACCGCCAAAATTTTTCAGCAGGCAGACTTTGTTTAAACTCATTGCAGGTTACCGCGACTGGTACATAAAAACTTTTGCAACGCGTTATTCTTACGAAAAAATTAATGTTGCTGTTGATGACCCTCTTTGTGATGAAAATAAAAATGTAAAAGAATATGTAATCCAAAATGATATTGGCGTTTTTAACTGCAAGGAAAAGCCTCTAGAAAATTATCTTTACGAATCCTGTGCTTATGATTCAGACCTTGAAAGAAAAGATATGACGCTGGAAATAAAATCTCCGCTTGCATCTGTTGAAGTTTACGGAAAAATTCCGCGTAAAACTGTCCGTATTCCAACTTATGCAGACGGAACTTACAGCCCGGATTTTATGTATGTCATAAAACACCAGAACGGAAAAAAGCAGCTGAATCTTGTTGTTGAAACAAAAGACAAGACAAAAGACAACATTGACCCGGAAGAAAGACGAAAATTTACCGCTGCCCGAAAACTTTTTGAAAAACTAAAAGATGACCTTCCAGAAGTTTATTACCGCCCGCAGATAAGCAGGCAGGGAATGACAGAAATAATTGAAAGTCTTGTAAAAGGTGAAGATTTAAATTGTGATTTGTATGATGGGGAAAAGAGGGAAAAGTAAAATGTACAGTTTTTTTACAATCTGATTCGTTCCATTTTCGTTTTACTTTTTATGTTATAATGATGATTAAAAGGAGATTCTTAAGTGAAAACTAAAACCTAAAATAAAAAAAACCTTGCTAAGACGGCAATCAAAGCAAGGCTAAAAATTGGCTTATGCCAAAAAGTTAAATTTCTGCTGGAAACAGAAAAATAACCGACGAAACACCATAAGGTAATTTCGAACATCCCTTAGAATATTAACCTCAAAGCAGTGCTTCGTCAAATGGAAAAATTTGACGCTTCTCCCGGTGGATTTTGTGTAGTTTACATAGATCCGCCATATAAAAGGGAGTTGCCTTTCTCGAAAAGGAGGCACTGCTCATGGGTGCTGGTAAATTTAAGGGACCTGATAGGTCTAGAAACTCTGGTGTAAATAACCGTGATTTAGACAATGCAGGTCATAAAAAACAAAGTTTATTTGAAAAACTGGAAGAAGATAATCCTTCTATAATGGATTATCTTACACCCTCAACTTCAAAAAATAAGTTTTCTGATAAAAAGGAATGGCCTTCAACTTTGGAAGAAGGTAAACAGGGAAAACATATTGAAGGGCATCCTAATTATTTGCCTGGCCGAAGTAAGATTACAATACCGATGGCTCTTGCAAAACAATTGACCGATACTTTTTCTGGGCAAGGGGCTGTTGTTGGAGACCCGACAACAAGTACAAAAGAAAGGGTAGATTTTGGAATTGTAATCGGTAAATATATTGATGAACATGGAAAGTATCATAAAACAACAAAAGGACTTATTCATCATTCAAAAAAAGGAACTCATATTGTTCCATCAGATCCTAACTGAAAAGGAGTATAAATTATGTTGTTAAATCCAAAAGAAGCAGGTAGATTTTGGGACTTTTTTTGTTTTGCAGGTGAACATAAAAGTTGTAGTTACAAGTTTGTTTTTGCTGACGGTTCAGTCATAAACGCATTATATGATACCGCTTGCGAGTCTGAAAACTGTCTAGATGAAGATGATCCAAACTATGAAGAATACTGGATTGCCGTTTTTAAAAATGTTGAAAATAAACAGCTTTTTGAAATTAACTATCACAATATGCCTGTAGAAGTTTATTGTGATGGTGAAAGGGTATTTTAATTGAATTGGAGTTGAGTTTTATACAGCTCCAATTTTGCTTTTTGGGAGATAAAATTATGTCCAATAAAAAAGATGTTTTTGGTTTTTGGCAAATTAAAAATTATGATTTTGAAAAAGATAGGTCTAATGGAATAAATGTAATTCCAAGCATCAGATGGGGAGATAAATATTCCTGGGCTTTTTGTTTTGAAGGAATAAAAAAACATTCTTTATTGGCAGTGGGAACTTTGAGTGCTTTAGGTACAAGTGAAGATATAGAAAATTTTCACAAGGGATTTTTGGAAATGATAAACCGATTGGAACCTTCATCTTTGATAATTTACGGTAAACTTCCTGACGAAGAAAAATTTTTATGTCATGAAAAAAGAATTTTCTACAGGGAATATCCAACAGAACTTTCTAAAGCATTAAGGAAAAATGTTATTGGTCAAAAAGAATTGGATTTTCTTGCGTGAGGCTATGGAGCACCGGCGAAGTTTGCTTCAGCAAACGAAGCCGAAGACCGCAGGCGTGCTATTTGCACGCCGAGGACTTAGAGCGTTAGCGAAGTGCGGAACAGCCGACCCGAAGTGTAGTGAGGGCGAAGCCCGAACGAAACGGAGGGGCACGCCCGTATTGAGAGTTTTCATAAAAAACCCGGGAAACAACCGTAGGTTGCGACGCACGCCCCAAATTCTATTTTTCCTAGCCCCACCACATTAGAGTGGTTAAAATTGCTCGACGATAATACAAATCAATGCAAAAACGAAAGGCGATATTATAGAAACAATACCTAAAATAAGACCTGCTACGGCCATGCCCTTTTTTTCTGCCTGCTTTTTTGAAATAGCAGCAAGTAGAATTGCAATAATTCCAAACGATATTCCAATATTTGAAATAATTAGCCAAGGCGTACCAAGCGTAATGAATATAAGAGTCGTTGGACAAGCAATAATTCCCAATATTAACGATATTCGAGGTAGTAGTTTTTTCTTAAGTGACAAAAGTTCTTCTTTTACTACATCATCTTTTTCTATCTCAAATAAATACAAGAATAATGTTATAAACATTAAAAGCACAGGAAATAATTCTAGTAACAAATATGGAATAAAATTAGGACTCAGAAGTGGTAAAAATGATAACAGTACGCTAGAAAATCCAAAAATCATAAATGAATTTTTCTTCACTTTTTCTTTCTTTGCAAAAAGTATTACAGAACAAGAAACTATTGTTAAAATAATTGTTATTAAATATAAAATAAAAGGTTTTATAAATAAAAAACCATACGGTTCATTTTTATAGTGATCCGAATAGTTCCACATTGAATAGTACATATTAACGATTCTATAAGAACAGGCCGTAAGGACAGAAAGAAGTATGCTTATTCTTTTTGTGGAATTCTTTTTTGAAAGAGTCAGCATTAAAAAAACAACAACTGTAATTACCAATCCAGAAATTGAAACCCAGTTTCCAAAAGCAATATACCTCAAGAAATCTAAATATTGCACATAGGGAATTTTAAGCAAGATGCTTGCAAGGAAGCAAATTAAAGCCCAGACTACAACTACAATTGAAAGAATCCCCTTTACATCACAACTTTCTTTTTTAACAGTTGCCTTACTTTCATCTTCCAGATGAGTATGTTTTGTAATCCAGTTTTGTATTTTTACGGGAATCCAAATAGAAAAAATTCCCAGAGTGATTATTGTGAGGAAAATATATAAAATCCATGTTCCAAAAAGGCCGCCTGCACTTCCATCAAAAGAACATCTTTTTTTACAATAAATTTTATGACGCTGTTCCCAACTATAAATCATATTTACAGAAACGGGGTAACATAGTCCAAGTGTAAAAACTGTCAGTAAAACGCCAAGTAAGTGCCAGCCAAAATACTGCCAGAAAGTTCCGTCAAAGGCACTTACCTTTTCGTATTGAAGTTTTAATTCAGAATCATAAGAAGTAAGTTCGTCTTCAAAAAAAGTATTTGCTTCCTTCCATTTTTGAAACTTTATAGGAACATAAAAACCGTAAATTCCTAATGTCACAATCGTGAGTATAATGCACAAAAGCCATGTACCCAAAAAGCCACTAGGCTTGCCGCAAAATTTTAACCTTCTGCCGTCAATAACTGTATGTTTTGCTTCCCATGTATACAGCCAGCATTTTGCAAAAGGAAAACAAAGACCCAAAGTTAAACCAGTTAAGAGAGTTCCCAAAATGGTCCAACCTAAACGACCAAATGCACTTCCATCAAAATAACTTTTTTCCGCGTCTTTTTTGTCAGAAACAAGTTCTACTTGATTTTCTTCCATAAAAATAAATCCTCCTTTGATATGGAATGGTTAAAAACTAATGGCGAACACGAGCGAAGCAAGTGTTCGCCATTAGAGTGTTTGAGTAAACACTCTAATGCTATAGCATTAGAGTTCGCCGGAGGCGTTTTGAAAATGAATGGAAGGGGGAAATAACTTTAGCTTAATTTTTAGAATTAGAAATTGTTAAAAGAGATGTATCTATTGAATTGTTGTTTTCGTCTGTGGCGTAAAATTCTGGGGATTTTACAAAAACTTCAATTTTTGCTTCTCCTCCTGATAAAACTTCTACGGAATCCTGAACAGGTTTTCCAATTCCGTTATTTTTTTCAAAAACTTTAACGTTCACTGGTAACGGATTGTAAATGCAATAAGTAACTGGTTCTATAGCTTCAATCGAATAATTTATTTCATCATCTGTGATCGAAGAACATTTGCACTGCAATCTTTGATTTGCATCTTTGAATGAAATTTTGAATTTATAATAATCAGCGGAATAAGTTTCTGTTGATTTTAAGGTAATTTCTGTATCATCAAGGTAAAAAGTAACATCTTCGGTGGCAGAATTTGTAAAAATCATTTTCTTGGCAGAATTCTGAACACAACTCATCAAACAAAAAGTCAAAATAATTAAAACAAAACTGATTTTTTTCATAGTGGAATTATAAAACAGATAAAAATGCTTGTAAATTTTACCGCGGGAAAATTATTTTTTATTTTTCGGGGGATTGGGCATTTTTGCGCTAGCGCGGTAGCGCTGGGAAGGGCGCCGCAGGCGTTCCGTAGCGCAGGCGTAGCCGGAGCGGAGGAATGAGCGTTAGCGGAACCCTGGACAAAGCGACGGCAGCTTGCTGCCGGACCGCCCTAATTTTTGAACATTATCGGAATAAATTTTTTAACGCACTTGTCCCAGAAAAGCATATCGTGGTTGCCGGAATCTTCCCAATAGGTGTGGGCGACGTTACGGCTTTGCAGGAAATTGTGCATTGCGCGGTTTGGTTCAAGAAGGAAGTCTTCGGTGCCGCATGCCATAAAAATTTCGGGCATTTTAACTTTTCCGCCCGCCGCAAGAATTTTATCGACGAGTGTTTCCGGATTATTTTCGCTTTCCAGAACTTTGGAAGGGTCGCCAAAACATTCATTGTAGTAGGCGTAATTTGCGACTCCGTTGCCTGCACCGTCGCTGTTTGGCTTCATTGTGGCAACTTCGTGATGAATCAGTGCGGAAGAAAGGCAGCAGGTTTTTCCAAAAACTTCGGGATATGCAAGCGCCGTATGCAAAGCTCCAAAACCGCCCATACTCATGCCCATGATGTAAGTTTCATCAGGATTTTGCGCCAGATTAAAGGTTTTTCGGACAAAATCAACAAGTTCTTCGCCAACGAGAGTCTGGAATGCGTGGCCGGTAGAAAGTCCATTCAGCCAGAAACCGTTTTCGCCATTTGGACAAACGACCGCAAAATTATAAATTTCGCAAAGATATTCAGGAATCCAGCAGTCGCCCTTGCCGGTGTAACCGTGAAGCAGAAAAAGTGTCTTTGTTCTGCCTTTTTGACATTCATTTAATTCTTGAGGCGGAAAACTGTCGGTTCTTCTGTCCACTCCCGGAATTACCATTTTAAAAGACGCTGCACGATGCAGACAATTTGAATAATATTCAATGTTAAAACTTGCCATAAAATCTCCTTATAAAACCCCGCGTTAGCGGCAGGCGGGAGGCGTCACCTCCGTTTTTAGTTTTTTTTAGTTTCTATAATAACTTTACATTGAATTCTTCAAAAAAATCTCACAATAATTTTCAATAATTGTAAAATTCTGCAATTTTTTTTGACGGCACACTAATCTTCATCATCAAAAAGGGACGCAATTTCTTTTTGATAAATCTGATTGATTCTAAAGCGCATAATTTCCTGTTTGGCGGAAAGTTCAACGCCAGTTTCAAAATTTTTAGTCAGGAGACAGAATTTATTAATCCGTTCAAAAAGTTTAAATCCGTTGTGCGAACTTATTAATCCGCCAATTTCTGATTCATAAAGCCGATGAATTGAATCACTTGTAATCAGCTGATCTAAAGTTTCGTACGGAATTCCATTTTCTTCGGCATAAGTTTTTAATTCATCGACATCAACAAGAATCAGAGCGCCAAGACTTCGTTTGTCCTGCCCTACTACCACCGCCGTTTTTATATATCTTGATTCCTGCAATTTTGTTTCAATCGGCACCGGTTCAAGATTTTCGCCACCACGCAAGACGATTGTGTCTTTTATTCGTCCGCAAATTTGAATTTCGTCGTGAATCGTAATGATTGCAAGGTCGCCGGTATCAAGCCAGCCGTCCTCGCTGATTGCTTTTCTGGTCAATTCCGGCTGTTTGTAGTAACCTTTCATCACGGTAGGACCTTTTACCTGCAAAACGCCCATTTTACATCTTCCCAAAATAAAACCGTCATTTGGATCAACAACCCGAACTTGAATTCCCCGCAACGGCGACCCGATTGTCCGGTAAACAGGGCATGCCATGGGCCGCACTGCAACAACCGGGGCAGTTTCTGTCATTCCGTAACCTTCTACGACATTTACTCCGATTGCCCAGAAAAATTCATCAATTTTTTTTGGAAACGCTCCGCCGCCGGCAATTCCCGCGTTAAATTTTGTTCCAAGCATCGCCTTGATTTTTCTAAAAACCAGAAAATTTCCGGCGCCATAAACCGGCCACAACAGCAACCACGGAATAAAAAACAAAATCCACCACAAAGGCTGTTTGTAAGAAGTAAAACACGGATTTTGCGCAAACATTTTTCGCTGCATTTTTTTCTGAAGACAAGCGGCGCCAACGAAAAAATTGAACATTCCGTTCACAAATTTTCCGCTTTTTCGCATTTTTTTTGTAATTCCGTCGTAAACCGCCTCAAAAACGCGCGGAACGGCCGGCAAAATACTCGGATTCAGAGTTTTCATATCCGCAAGCAGGATTGACCCAATCGGTTTTGAATAACTGAGCGCTCCACCCTGAATCAAACAAACATACTCACATTCCCGCTCAAAAACGTGCCACACCGGAAGCACATTCAGACAAACGCTGCCCGGCGCAATATAAATTCTTTCGATGACTTCATCAAGCTGGGCCAGAAAATTCTGATGAGTGAGCATAACGCCCTTGGGATTTCCGGTCGTTCCAGAAGTAAAAATTACGGTCGCGATGTCGTCACCCTGCCCTTTTTCCAGTTCATTTTCCACAACATCAGGATTATCGACGCGCCATTTTTTCCCCATTTTCATCAGATTTTCAAAAAGCAGATATTCAACGTTCGCGTTCTGCAATTTTTCGCGGACTTCGTCTTTTAAATCATTATTAAAACTGATGATTTTTTTTAGCGCCGGAAGTTTTTCTTTCAGAGAAATTATTTTATTCACCTGAGAATTATTTTCCGTAATCACAATTTCACATTCGGTAACAGAAAGGATTTTTTCCAAATCGCCGGGAGTCGCATCGCAGCCACGCGGAACGTCAAAAGCGCCAAGACTCATAATTCCAAGACTTGAATCAAGCCATTCTTCGCGGTTATCGGCAATTAATCCGACCGGCTGCCCTCTTTTTACTCCAAGATTTAAAAGTGCCGCCGCAAAATCAAGGCCTTTCTGAAAAAAATCACGATAACTTACCGGGACAAAAGTTCCGTCGCGCTGTCTGACATTCTGTGCCGTGAGTTCTGCAAATTCAGCGGCAGAATTTTTAATCATTTTTGGAATTGTGTAATCTGAAGAAAAAGTCATAAGTTGCCTCAATAAAAATTAACTGACATATTTACATATTCTGTCATTTTGATTTTTGACATTATATTCAGATTTTTTCTGATTTTCAAGGTGATTTTTATGATTTTTCGGAATTTAAACGCGCGACGTTTTGTTTTCCTTACGAAAGTAAAATAGAAAACAAAACTCGTGAGCGAAGCGCAAATTGCCCGACCCGAGCGTAGCGAGGGAAACGCCCAGACTAATTTTCCGTTTCAAAAAAATCGCGGGAAGTGGTATAGTAAGGTCTCTCTCATCAAAAAAATGGCGGAAAAAATGAAAAACGCGTACATTAATGCAACAATTCTTGACGGAACAGAAAATATGGAGCCACAATCGGACAAAATTCTTTTTGTGGAAGACGGAAAAATCAAATCTATTGACGATTCAAAAAAATTCAGCGCAGAAAAACTGCTGGCGGACGGCTGGAAGGTCACGGATTTGAACGGCGCTTTTTTGATGCCGGGCCTTATAAATCTTCACGTACATCTTGCTGGGAACGGCCAGACTTCTGCAAAACCGCGCGACAATGCCGGTCTTGTAAAAAAAATCATGAGTAACGCCGTGACGCGCGCCGTTGCTTACCATCTTGTCTGTAATTTTGCAAAACTAGAACTTCTTGGCGGCGTGACCACAATCAGAACGGTCGGCGGACTTGGGAATTTTGACACTCGGTGTCGCGAAGATTCTGCAAAGGGCAAAGTCAAAGCACCGCGCATTCTTGCCGCAAATCAGGGAATTTCCGTTCCAGGCGGACATATGGCCGGTTCAGTTGCAATTGCCGCCACAAGCACTCAGATGGCCGTTGAGCAGGTTCATAAATCATTAAACGAAAACGTTGACTTAATCAAACTGATGATTACCGGCGGCGTTATGGACGCAAAAGAAAAAGGAACTCCCGGCGAACTTAAAATGCAGCCGGAAATGGTAAAAGCGGTTTGCGACGAAGCTCATAAACTGGGCTTTAAAGTTGCGGCTCACACGGAATCAAGCGAAGGCGTGCTTGTGGCATTGCAAAACGGCGTTGATTCTATTGAACACGGCGCAAAAATGGACGAAGAAACAATCCGGCTTTATAAGGAAAAAAACGCTTTTGTCTGCACTACCCTTTCGCCAGTCATTCCTTACGTTTTTTTGGACACGGAAATTACCGGCGCCAACGAAAAAGACAAGTACAACAGCAAAATTGTTTTTGATGGAATTATAGACAGCGCAAAAAAAGCCCTGGAAAATGGAATTCCGGTCGGACTTGGCAACGACGTCGGCTGCCCGTTCATTACTCAATATGATTTTTGGCGTGAACTGTGCTACTTTAAAAAATATTGCGGCGTAAGCGAAAAATTTGCACTCTACACCGCAACTTTGCGCAACGCACAACTTGCCGGAATTGACAACATCACCGGTTCAATAAAAGAAGGCAAAAGTGCAGATTTTATAGTCACGGAAGAAAATCCCCTGCAAAATCTTGCAACGCTACGCAATTTAAAACTGGTTGTATGTCGCGGACGGGAAGTTAAAAATCCCCGCCCAAAACGCAAAGCAATAATCGATAAACTTTTGGACCCTTATTTGTAATCCAAACTTGCAGTCCAAAAGTCAAAATCAAAAACCTAAAATTCAAAATCCAGGCACGAACGCTGCGCCGTAAAAGGCCGAACCTTTGAATCCGCAACGCCAACGTGCAGTGGATTTTTTGAATATCCCTTCAACGCTTCCTCATTTTCAAAAGTCGAATCCAACATCAAATCCGCATTTGAAGAAGCAAGTCGCCCGTCAACATTCACTTTTATGTCAACCAGACCGGGAATTTTCCCCTTGAGCGATTCAAGACCTTCCTTGATTTCTTTTTTTACCAGAATTTTCTTTTCTTCCGAAAGTTCAGCTTTCAGCGTCCACAAAATAATGTGCTTTACCATAAAAATCTCCTTAGAAAAACAGCGCGTTAACGGCACGCAGCCTATTTTACTCTGTAAATGTAATTTTCTTTGCGCGGAGCCGCTTCCTTAGTTCCGCCCTCGTCCTTATAACCCAGAGCAACGTGACCAATTCCTTCAAAATCGCCTTTTATTCCAAGTTTTTCAAGAATTTTCTTTCCAAAATCACTTTCAAATTCCTGTTTTGCGCGATGAATCCAGATGGAACCGAGCCCAAGCGATTCTGCCGCGTTCATCAAATTGCCCATCACAAGAGTGCCGTCATAAATATAATTCGGACTCACGGCCTTGTCGGCAAGCACAATCAAAATCACCGGCGCACCATAAAACGGATCAAAACCTTCGTCCCAACCGCCAATTTTCCGATTTTCTTCGCTGATTTCATTCCTCAATTTTTCGTTCGTTACCGCAATAATCACCGGCGACTGCTTATTCATTCCCGTCGGAGCATAAGTTCCCGCCTTCAAAATCGCATTCAAATCCTCTTCACTAATCATTTCTTTTTTAAATTTCCGACAACTTCGTCGACTTTCAAGAACTTTCAAAGTTTCATTCATAAAATTCTCCTTATAAAACTCCGCGTTAGCGGCAGCACAGGAGGTGCTGAATCGCAGTTTTGAAAAAACTGCTGTGATAAAAATTACACGGATGTAATTTTTATCACACCTCCTTTTTTATTTTTCAGGGTGGTCCGGCTAAAGCCGTCGCTACGTTCCGGGTTCCGCATTCGCTCCAGCCACAGTACTCCGCGCCAGAACAATGGCGCTACGTTTACTGTGTCCGCCTGCGGCGCCCTTCACATCGCTACCACAACAACGTTTAAAATATAACACTAAGTCACAAAAAAATCTGATAAGGGAGCCTCCAAAAATTGCAATTTTTAGAGATGTCCATAATTGGAAAATTCGGTAAAAACCGGTATCATAAAAAAACATTCAGGAATAAAAATGGAAACCTTACAGGAAAATGAAGATTTTTTAACAACGCAAATACTCACATACATAGGAAACAAACGCGCCTTACTCGGAAAAATCGAAATTGAAATTCAAGAAATTTTAGCAAAACTCAAAAAAGAAAAAGCAATTTGCGCCGATCTTTTTTCTGGCAGTGGAATTGTTGCCCGAATGTTAAAAAAATATTCTTCAGAAATCATCGTAAACGACCTGGAAAATTATTCTTCACTCGTAAATTCCTGCTACCTCACAAATAAAAAGGACTACCCCGCGCAAGAATGTAAAATCCTCAGAAATAAAATAATTGAACTTGCCTCAAAAAACAAAATTCCGGGCATAATTTCAAAAAACTACGCGCCCCAGGACGACAACAACATCCAGAAAGGCGAACGAGTTTTTTATACCCGCCAAAATGCGCTTTTAATTGACACTTACAGAAATTTAATTGACGAGGTTGTCCCTTCCCAGAATTTAAAGAAATTTTTCCTAGCCCCGCTAATCACGGAAGCGTCAATTCACGTAAATACCAGCGGAGTTTTTAAAGGATTTTACAAAGATAAAAACACAGGAATAGGATGTTTTGGCGCCTCAGGAAAAAATGCCCTGCCCCGAATTTTTGGAAAAATTGAATTAAAAGAACCGGTTTTTAGCAATTTTGAATCAGATTTTAAAATTTATCAAAAAGACACGGTAAAACTTTCGGAAGAATTAAAAAATCTGGACATTGCATATCTGGATCCGCCGTACAATCAGCATCCGTACGGTTCAAATTATTTTATGCTCAATTTAATAATCAAAAATAAACTTGACGTTGAAGTCAGCAAAGTCAGCGGAATTACACAGGACTGGAATCATTCAGAATTTAACAAGGCCCGGACCGCTTTTGATTCCATGGAAAAAATAATTCAAAACCTTCAGAGCAAATTCATAATAATTTCGTACAATTCCGAAGGTTTTATAGAATTTGAACAGATGAAAAATATGCTCCAAAAATACGGCAAAGTCAAAACCGTAGAAATTTCATACAACACCTTCCGTGGCAGCCGAAACCTGCACCAGCGGGATATTTACGTTTCTGAATATTTATTTGTCCTGGAAAAATAAAAACTCCCCCGCACATTTTACTTTGCACAGGGGAGTTTAAAGTTTTAACCCTAAAGTGTTTTACTTTGTTACGGTTGGAAGTTCAGAAACTTCTTCAAAGATTAAAGCATTGTAAATAGCTGAACCATCATAATACGCACCTAAGGGAGTTTCTGTGCCATCGGAGTAGTAAACGGAAATAAGACCATTATTGTTCTTATAGGTGAGAGCAGTCGAACTAGACTGAGTATTTCCATCACTATCCTTGTAAGAAGATTCAGAAATTACAGTTCCATCTTCTTTAAAGGTAATTTTTGAACTGTTATCATTTTCCGTATATTCAAAGGTTGAATAAAGACCAGTTCCAGAAATTCTAGAAAATTTCATAGAATCATAGTACATAAAATATGTATCACCAAGTTTGCACATAGTACAAGTATAACTTGAGTCCCCCGCTGAAATTTTACCATCTGTAAAAGAAAGTTCCGTTGATTCCCCAGATTTTTCCCAATAGGTTTCTTTTTCTTTAGATGTATCCGTATAAGTTTTTTCCACCCACCTATAAATTTGACTGTACAACTTTCCATTTTCTAAATATAAATACGAGTAAGAACTGACTTCCTTCGAATAATTACTAGTACTAGTCTTATAAGAATCAGATTTAGCTCTTAAATACAAACTATCTTTTCCAAAGTCACTTATACTAGTTACCTCTGTCAAAGCTGTCTGATCTTCAGGATTTTTACAGCCAGTAACAATAACTGTAAAAGTTGCCAACAATGCTAATAAAGCATACTTAATTTTTTTCATTTTTTCCTCCATATGAAAAATGTTTTAAAATAAAAAAAGGCCGCCTGCACTTGCGCATTTTACACAAGTACAAACGGTCTTTGTTTTGCCAAATAAACTTTATTTAAGAGAGAGTTATTTCTGAACTGAGAACTGAGAACTGAGAACTGAGAACTGAGAACTGAGAACTGAGAACTG
>CAVHTI010000052.1:0-17214 GCA_963638805.1 Anaerobutyricum sp. | reverse complement strand
CAAATAAACTTGAGGAGGAATAAAAAGCCCTCGGTCAAAACTGGCCGGGGGTTTTGGTTTTGGGGAGGGGTGTTCACAACGGGCAGTTGTTTTTTTGGAAAGTGAAATAATTTTTCTTGGCTCTGCGGGCAAAGGATTGTAAGGGCGCCGCAAGGCGAACACGGCCGGCAGTTCGGGTAATTTTTATTTTTGGAAAAAAGATTTGCGGTCCACCGCCAACTTTCAGTTTTTTACTGTAAAAATTATGCCGGACGGGTTTGGAGCGAATAGCGGAACCCTGAAAAGCCTGGTTTTTGCGTAGCAAAAATGACCCATAAAAAAAATTCTGACATTGAGCGCGACTCTTCTACATTAACTGCTTACTTACAATATTCAAAATCTGGCCGGTTAATCGCTTTAAATTCTTGCACTGCACAAGATGGGGGTAAATTTCCTTCAAATCATTATAAGTTGAACAGTCGTCATCATCGCCACATTCGTCGTCCAAAGCAACGGCAATAATGTTTGTTCCGCGACTTATGATTTTTTTTGCGGCATTTGCAGTGTCTTTATTGGCAACCGCACCGTAATAATCGTCATACTCATGTGCCGGCTGTCCATCCGAAAGCACTATAATCAGCTTGTTATCGCAGAAAGTTTTTTGATTTATATATTTTTCTGCCCAGTAAAGTGCAAGTCCGTCGCGATTGTCACCGCCAGAATCCAGCTGCATAATGTTCAGTTTTTCTTCTTCTTTTGAATCAAAATCGACAAGAATGTTTACATCAATTTCTGGGTCTTCAAATCTGGCACGATGCTCCACAATTGCGTGCTCAATTCCCTGCTTTTTTAAAACCTCATGCAAAATAACACTGGAAATCATTGCGGAATTGCGTCTGTCCCCATACATTGAACCGCTTCCATCAATCAAAAGCATTACTGACATATCAGGAATTTCGTTGCCTTTCTGATTTCTGTACCAAAAGCGCTTTTTTATGTCTCCCATCCGCTTGGAATCAATTCCAGAACCAAACTGAAATCGACTTTCCCGAACAGGAACCTGAGCCTTAAGCAACTGCAAAAATCTGGAGTTGTGAGAGTTGATGTTTATTCTGTAGTGATCATAAATGTTTTTGTATGCCGTTCGCAAGTTCAAATTTATTTTGGGATGATTTTCATTAATCTTAATATCTTTATGAACGGCACTTGCTCCAACGCTGTTTCCAGAATGCTTTACCACAAAGCCCTGATAACTGGTTATTTCGTCCGCATTTTTTTCGTCGCCTTCAAAACTTTTTACGGCAATTATCAAAGAAGGCACGTCGGTATTCAGATTGTTCTTTTTGCTTCCATCAAGATTTGTGAACAATCGGGTTGTTACTGCCTGACTTCTGCCTTTACGCTCCTTTCCGCCAATAGAATTTTCTCCGTTTCCGTGAGTGTCCTGGCCGCCAACAAAATCAGGAAGAAGATTTTGAGCCACTTCCCCCTCTTCATCTTTTGGGACAAGCGGTTTTATGATTTCAAAAATCTTTTTGCAGTATTCATAACGTTTTGCAGGCGTTTCCTGAACTGAACCGTCTAAAAACAATTTCTTTGTTTTTTCAACATATTCTGCAATATCTTCGGAAGGCTCGCCGTAATCAAACATGGGAAACAAAAGAAAACCACTCATATAATCAAGAAAATCTATAAGTCGCTGAGTTTTTTTCTGTAGTTCCATAAAATGCAGATAGTTTTCAAGAAGTTTTTTCTGTTCTGGAGTAAGTTCAACTGATTCAAGTTCGCCATTTTCATCAACAGGAGGATTAAAATCTTTTATTTCTTTAGGTTTTGTCAGTTTGAATTTTTGCTGTGCAGTTCCTTCTGCCTTTTTTTGTGCAAAATTTGTGGCAATTCGGTTAAACATAAGGTAAATACCAATGTTGTCGTAAACACTTGAGCCCACTGCTTCAATGTAAGAATCTTCAATTATGTTGGAAATAGCCGCCACAACCTTACGTGCATTTTTCCATTCTGCGAAATCCGGGTCAATCCATTCTTTACCAGGAAAATCCGTGTAAATTAAATGGAGGCATTCGTGCAGTGTAAGACCGCGGGTAATCATTTTGAGAGCATTCCACGGAGTTGCACTAACAAGTCCCGGCCAGCCCAAAACTTCTTCAGTTTTTTTAAGACATGCTTCGTCACGATAAATATCAAGAAAAGCTGGATCTACAACAATGTTTTTTCCG
Source organism: Anaerobutyricum sp. (assembly GCA_963638805.1). GTDB lineage: Bacteria > Spirochaetota > Spirochaetia > Treponematales > Treponemataceae > Treponema_D. The sequence continues at coordinate 15,001 of CAVHTI010000052.1, read as the reverse complement.
TCAGTATAGGCTTTGTCTTCGTTTATAAAAAACAAGCGCGTTTCTTCTGTTTCAGAAAAAGTCCTTGCAAAAGATTCTTCCACAAAACGGTTTCGTTCACACTGAAATTTATCGAGAATTGCTTTAAAAATGTCATCAGTTTCGTCAGTTTGTTTTTCCATAATTTATGCTTCTACAATAAACAGTTTTTTCCAGTCTTCAAGGGTAGAATTTTCACAAATCTTTACATCATAAAAATGATTGTCAGAAATAGTCAAAAAGCTTTTATCAATAACCTCGCCTTCTTTAAAATATTTGTAATCAATTTTTGCGCAATTAATTTGACTTTTAAATTCCGGGCAACAACCATTAATATAATGAACAAAAACCGGAATTAAATCCTGACTGCCACAACTTTCATAAAAAGAAATTTTATCAGTCGGTTTATTCATCCAGGCAATTTTCTGCATCATGTAAAGAATCAGTTTTTCCTGAATTTCTTTTGGACACAAAACTCCTGCGTGTCCTCTGTGCCAGTCAATTTCTGGAAATTCTTTTTCCATTTCTGCTGCACCAAAAATATTTCCGCCACGACGGTCCAGCATACACTCCATAGTAAATTCAGCGTAAAAACGGTTTGTTCCGTCGTTTTCTTTCCAGTTCTGCGCGGCATAAGGTTCGGTTGTAAAAGTTCCAAAGCCCGCAATGCCATCTTCGTCACCAGTTCCAACCTGATTAAAAATAAAAATGTCACCTTCTTCTAAATCTTCGTGGTCATAAATGCTCCAGCTTGAACTAATAGGCTCATTCTTAAGCATTTTCATTCCATCAAGATGTGACGAATATTTCATACTGAAATTTGGATTCCATCGTAAAATATAAAGTTTCATTTTTGCAAGCTACCCTTAACTCCACTTGTATAACATCAAAATTCCGCGAATTGTCTGCTCTAAAACTCTGTCGCACTTTGCAATCGGGATAATTGCCTTTTCTGCAGCCGTTATGTAGTTTTCGTATTTTGCGAGTCTTGCCCAATTTTCAAGATTTCTAGGAGAAATTACAACGTCCAGTTCTTCAGCTTCAATTTTTTTCTGCAATTTGTGGTAAACGCCAATTATCTTTTTTACAACAGGTTTACATTCAGGAACGCGAGCAACAAGCATTCTTTCTATTGATTCATCGCTCAAAGCTGCAATTTCAATGATTGCATTAAAACGGTTGTACAGTGCCTGATTCAATTCCTTAGTTCCAAAATATCCTAAATTCATTGTGGCAAAAAAGCGGAAATTTTTGTGACGCTTAACAACGTCTCCGTTATCCAACCGCACAAATCCGTTATCATCCAAAAGAGAATTCAAAAACGCAAGATATTGGGGCTTTGCAAAGTTGATTTCTTCAAAAACTACAGCCCCACCCTCGCGAATCGCCTTTGTAACATAACTTTCCTTAAAAAGGATTTTGTCATCTTGGGGAATGAATTTTCCAAGTACAAACTCGTCCAGATTTTCAGTACAGTTGATTGTTTCCATAATCGGAAGTCCAATTGTCTGACACACAAGTTTACAGCTGATTGTTTTTCCAGTTCCTGCAGGGCCGTGAAAAAGTGTTGCACGAATATCACCAGCTTGAATAGCATTACAAACTGACTGCAATTTATTTGGAAGTACAAATTCTTCAGATAAAGACGGAATAAGATTTTTCTGCTCCTCACTAAACTCAGAAGAATCAAAACGGTTTACCGTAATTGAATCATTTTTAGAAAGAGCAATTTTATTTTCGCGGATTGTTTCGTAAGTGCTGGAAAAACTTGTAAACTCTGCCTTATTAATTTCCGGCACGTCACCATAATTCAAAGTGTAATCATCGCTTTTGTGCATTTGGTAAAGGTCTTCGTTCAAGTTTACAAACGTGTCTGGTTCAGGCGACTCCAAGAACTTTTCCATAATGTCGCGATACTGATTTACCCGTTCCATTTCCCGCGCCGTAAGAATACAAAAGGCTGGAAGCAGTTTGTACAAAAGATGAATGTGCTCCATATTTCCTTTTATCAACTTGCCGTTTTTGTTATAAGCACCAACCGTCAACTCTGCGCCTTTTAAATATGCCTTGTAAGAATAAATTTCACTCTCAAGAACTTTATTTTCCCGATAATCGTCCGGAACATTTATTTCAAGGAAAAATTCATCTTTATTTGAACTTACCCAGTAATCACCAAAAGGCTTTTGCTTATCAGCATTCATTATGGAAGAAAGCATGCTACTAAAAAGAATTACGGCTTCGCCAATTGGCTGGCATAAAGTTGTTGTGCCTTTATAAGACTGATTATCCGGATGCACATAATACTGAGTGGCATCACTTAAATGTTTAAAACCAAATCCTTTATAAATAATTTTAGAATTAGCGCGAACTACCTTAAATGCAATTTTAAATAAGTTCATTTATCTTCTCCTGTGACTGTGCCATCATCTCCATCAATTAAAGCCTGATTGTTATCAATTTCCTTAATTTTCGTAATCTTCAATTTAAAAAGAGCTGAATCTAAACAAGTTCCATACATTTGAAGTGAACTTGGAAGCATATCAACTTTTACTCGATCCCCAGTTTCATCATTTGTATATACTTCACCATCACAAATAATACTCTTCGTCCAGTTTATACGTAAAGAACTTCATTGAGTCTGATTCTGTCATACAACTCCTTTAAAGCATTACTTCATCATCACGAAGAAACAGAAAATCAACATTTCCATCTAAAGTTTGCTTTGAATACATTTTCAGAACATTTATTTTTGGCTGTGATTTTATCTTCATTGTCGAACGCATCCTTAATTCTCAATCTCTATATGTCTGATGACTTTTTGTTTTGAAAGTCTGATAAAAATTACCCTTGTTTTTAGAATATCAGAATTTACCATAAAAACAATTCAATTCGTAGTTTAATAATGTAAAAATGATTTCAAACAAATTGGAGGAACTTCGCCTATTCGTGCAATTTTATAATCCGCTGATTTTCTGAGCCGCGAAATTCCAGCATTAAATTTTTCTGCTCCTGAATAAAAGGGCCGTCAACAAGAACGTCAATGCAATTTAACATTCTGTCCGTGAATTCCGTATGTTTTCTGCCGCCGGACTGCAAATCTTTTTCAAGAATGTAGCCAGTCCAGCACCAGATATCTTTTTGAGGATATATTTTTTTGAGTTTTTCCAGGAAAGGCGCCAGAATTTTCTGATTTTCTTCTTCAAAAGGTTCACCGCCAAGCAACGAAAATCCCTGAATAAACGACGGTTCCATCGCCTTTATGATATGATTTTCCGTTTCTTCCGTGAATTCTTCGCCAAAATCAAAATTCCAGGTTTGTGGCTGAAAACATCCCTGGCAGGCATTTCTGCAACCACTCACAAAAAGAGAAACCCGGACGCCTAATCCGTCAGCCACGTCAAATTCTTTTATTGCGCCGTAATTCATACAATCTAAAGATGCAAAACCCTTTCTTTGATTTCCTGAGTTCTTCCCTGATTCCAGTACTGTGTTCCAATGTAACCGCAGGTTCGGCGCGCCACATTCATTGTACTTTGATCAGTATTTCCGCACTGAGGACATTTCCAGATTAATTTTCCGTCCGTATCTTCAACTACCTGAATTTCGCCAGTATAACTGCACTTCTGACAGCAATCGGATTTTGTATTCAATTCAGCATACATGATATTGTTGTAAATATGCTTTAAAACTGCCAGAACGGCCGGAATATTATTTTCCATATTCGGAACTTCAACGTAAGAAACGGCTCCTCCAGGACTAAGCTTCTGGAACTGACTTTCAAAAGTGAGTTTCTTGAAGGCGTCAATATTTTCTGTTACGTGAACATGATAACTGTTTGTAATGTAATTTTTATCAGTTACGCCCGGAATAATTCCAAATCGGCGCTTTAAACATTTTGCAAACTTGTAAGTTGTAGATTCAAGCGGAGTTCCATAAAGACTGAATGCAATCGTTGTTTCTTCACGCCAGGCAGCACATTTATCGTTCATATGCTGCATAATTTTGAGCGCAAACGGCGTTGCTTCCGGATCCGTATGAGGCCGACCGGTCATATAGCGCACACATTCGCAAAGTCCTGCATATCCCAAAGAAATTGTTGAATATCCGTTAAAAAGCAGTTTATCAATTTTTTCGCCTTTCTGAAGTCTTGCAAGCGCTCCGTTCTGCCACAAAATCGGGGCAACATCACTAGGAGTTCCAAGCAAACGTTTATGACGCAAAAGCAACGCGCGGCGACAAAGTTCAAGGCGTTCATCAAAAATTGTCCAGAATTTTTCCATATCTTTACCAGAAGAACATGCAACATCAACAAGATTGATTGTCACAACTCCCTGATTAAATCTTCCGTAAAATTTTGGACGGCCAGTTTCATCTTTATAAACTGTCAGGAAAGAACGGCAGCCCATACACGGATAACAGTTTCCTTCCTTCAGTTCAAACATGATTTTTTCAGAAATATAATCCGGAACAAGACGTTTTGCAGTACATTTTGCCGCAAGTTCCGTCAAATAATAATATTTTGAACCTTCTTCAATATTATCCGGCTCCAGAACGTAAATCAGTTTTGGGAATGCTGGAGTTACCCAATATCCCGCTTCATTTCTAACGCCCTGATAGCGCTGTTTCAGAACTTCTTCAATAATAAGTGCAAGGTCTGCTTTTTCCTGTTCGTTGCGGGCTTCGTTCAAATACATAAAAACCGTAACAAAAGGACTCTGACCATTTGTCGTCATCAAAGTTACAACCTGATACTGAATTGTCTGAACTCCGCGCGTAATTTCGTCAGCCAGCCGCCGCTCTACAATCGTATCAAACTGTTCTTTTGTAAAAGTAACGCCGGTTTCTTCCACAGTGCGATTCAACTCCTTTACAAGCTTTTTGCGGCTCACATCAACAAACGGAGCTAAGTGAGTCAAAGAAATTGACTGTCCGCCATACTGACTGGACGCAACCTGCGCAATAATCTGTGTGGCGATATTACAAGCCGTAGAAAATGAGTGCGGAGTATCAATTTTTGTTCCGGAAATAACAGTGCCATTCTGCAACATATCTTCCAGATTTACCAAATCGCAGTTGTGCATATGCTGAGCAAAATAATCAGCATCATGAAAGTGAATTATTCCTTCGTTATGAGCCTGAACAATGTCCTCGTCCAGCAAAAAACGGCGGGTAATGTCTTTAGAAACTTCGCCGGCCATATAATCACGCTGAACAGACACAACAGTGGCATTTTTATTTGAATTTTCCTGCTTTACTTCTTCATTTGTACATTCAAGAAGAGACAGAATCTGCTGGTCAGTAGAATTCTGCTTACGCATAAGGGCGTGACGATAACGGTAAGTAATATAATTTCGTGCAATTTCAAACGCACCAATTCTCATAAGTTCAGTTTCTACAAGGTCCTGAATTGCTTCAACGTTAAGCTGAACCTTGCTTGCGTAACATGCATCCTTTACTTTTGATGCAACGGCTTCTATATATGCTTCTGAGATTTTATCAACATCAGGAACTGACGCATTTGCTTTTTCTATAGCACAAACGATTTTCTGAACGTCAAAAATGGCCTCTTCGCCATTTCTTTTAATGATTTTCATTATTTTCCACCCTTTTTTTGATATAACTAAATTATAATAGTGTTATTTTGTTATGTCAAAGGGCTTTTAACACTATATGTAGTGTTTTAAAAAAATAAATTTCAAAACTTTTTGTTAAAACTATTGACAAAAAACAGAAGGCAGGAATTTGTCTGAACACTCAAAAATTCAGCGGAAATTCCTGCCTCAAAGGTTTATTCCTGAACAAACTGCCAGTTTTCTAATTCAATATCACCGGCCATTGCAAAATAAAGCGTGTGGGCTTTTCCGTCCGGCACAAAATTCACTTTGCTTTTAATTTCTGCACCGTCCTTTCCGGTTTTCTTGATTTTCACGTCAGAAATCAGATTTTGCTCTGTCATACTGTCAACGTAAATGCTGATTTTTCCGCCTTTGCAATTTTCCGCCATTTTCAAGCAAACAGAAATTTTTGAATTTTCATCGTTTCCAAAATTAACATTTTTCAAGCAAACATAACCCGCACTGCCCTGCTCATAAACCGGACAAACCGTCTGCTTATCAGTCACAACAATATTTTTGCAGGAATGCATTGTGCTAGCGTTAATTTTTTCAAAAGGATTAAAATCAGCCACGGCAGAAACACCAGCCTTCGTTACATTTTGAACCGGCCAGCTTCCATCAGAATTAATTTCAAATTCATTCAGCATCAAAGAGCGGTAACCGCCTTTTTCAAATCCAAGAGATTTTTCTATTATCTGCGAATGGTACGCAATGTAATATTTTCCCTTAAATTCAAAAATCCAGTGATGATTGTTACCCCAGGCACCAAAATAACTTCCAGGATTTTTCAAAGTATATCCGGCATAAGTAAACGGCCCCATCGGCGAATCAGAAGTCATATAAGCAATTGTCGCAGCCGGCGGAACATCTTTTCCCTTTGCATTTTTTCGGTCAGACCAGTTTGCACAGTAAGAATAATAATATTTCCCGTTTATTTTATTAATTCCAGAATCTTCAAACAAAAACGGCGGATCAATTTCAGTAAGTTTTCCCGCAAGACTCGTCATATCGTCGCCCAAAGCAACAACGCGCGCAGATTTTGGATGTTCAGCATCGCCGTCAGTACCGCCACCCAAATACAAATACCCCTTACCGTCGTCATCAATCAAAACCGCCGGATCAAAAAGCCAGTAAACGCCCTTACAACCGTCAGTTGCACGGTTCACAAGAGCTTTTCCAATCGGATCATAATACGGTCCCAGTGGAGAATCCGCCGTAATAACGCCAATGCCATTTGCACTATCAGCAAAATAAATAAAAAATTTATCCTTTCCGTCAATTTTTTTTGTACAAATTGCAGGCGCCCACGAATTAGAAGCCCACTTTGCAGCGCCAGCCTTGCCGGCCACATTAATTTGACCGCAATCCGTCCAGTTCACCAGATCTTTTGACGAATAAACTTTCAGCGATTTTATTTTATTGTAGTTATTATCAGTTTTTCCAAGTGTAGAATCCGCCTGCTGACCGTCGTTCGTTCCATAAATATAAACCGTGTCGTCATAAACAAGCACACACGGATCCGCCGTAAATTCGTGCTGAATCACCGGATTATTTTGACTTACCGGCTTTACCGCCTTAGTCGCAAAACGAATTTGCATTTCGCTGAATTTTTCAACATCCGCCACATTAGAATCCGCCGAACCAGTAGAAGCACAAGAAACACACATTCCCGCCATCCCCAAAACCATCAGGTTAAAAAATTTGTTACTCTTCATAAAATAAGAATAACATTCCTCACGCGTGATTAAATTAAGGAATTTTGCTTAAAATTTTGTACTTACGTCGTTCATACCGATTTTTTGCAGTTTCTTCTATATAATATTCATAAAAATAATTCGGGCGGGCCGGCTCCCGCTGGTCGCCGTCAGGCTTTGCAGGGTTCCGGCATTCGCCTCCAAACTTTTGCAATTTTGTGTACTCAGGATTACTGTCAGTGTCATGGGGCTGTCCAACAAGTTTAGTGCAAATTGTCATTCCGCCCCTGAAACAAGTTCAGCATGACATTAGTTTTAAGACAGCCCCATCTATAAAATTCTTTGTAAAACTGCAAAAGTTCACGCTGCGCGTGCCCTTCCAATCCTTCCCGCAATAAAAATGTAGTGTAAAAATTTAAGATTCGCCGTGCAGTTCTTCAAGTCGCCTAAAGGCTTCAATTTCCGGAAAACCAATCGGATTATTCTGATTTTCCTCTTTTACTTTTTCAAGAATCTGCTCATATTCTTCAGGATATTTATTTTTTAATTCGTCCATTTTTGAACGTTCTTCTTCAATTTCTTCATCATCAAGAGTCGTATAAATAATTTCCTGGTCATCTTTTTTATTTAAAAGAATATTTTTTCTAGGAATTTTTTCACTTTCCGTGCACACAAATCTAAATCCAAGAAGTTTTTTTCCTTTTGTAATCGGCACCGGTTCAATTGTAAAACCAACTTTCGCTTCATTCAGCAAATCAATCGGGTCATAAACAACGCGGCGGGTAAAATCACAAGTGCGTTTGTACTGTTTTTTATCAATCATAAACAATTGTTTAATCTGATCCACGCTGTATTCGTAATACCATTTTCCTTTCGGATTTCCGTTAATTCCTTTGTTGCCCGCATAAGACATTCCAATTTCAAAATAGCGGATAGAATATTTGCTGGAAAGTCGTCCAAGAGATGCCAGGTCAATCTGCGAATATGCCCTTTTATATTGCATCAGGGCATCGCCAAGCGCTTTGTTAAAAGTCAAAGAAAACATTTTGTTGGAAGGCTGCCAGGACGCTTTATCAAACCAGGTGTATGCAAACCAGTCGCCGTTTTCCTGATTAATTATAATTTGCTTTCCGCTGATTTTTTTTACTGCGTTTTCAAGAATATTCCGCTGATTCTGGCCGTCAGTTAAATCAAGAGCCTTTATTGCCTCGGAAATAGAAAAACTTACGGTGTAATCGTTGTCGTTTTCAATTTTGTACGGCATATAAGACATTGCCAGTGCCATAAGTTTTTTTTCTGTAGCCTCAACGTCATTTATAGAACGTGAAATTACATTCGGCTGAAGAAGGAATTTTCTTTCTGCTGGAATTTTTGGAGAATTTAATTTATTTAGTTCTTCTTCATCAAAAAGTGAAGAATCTGAATCAGCCATACAAATTATTATAAACGACACGACCACTAAAAACAAGTCGTGTCGTTATTTTAATATTTTTTAATTTAATTTTTTTTTAATAACCTTATTTTACTTTTATGATATTAGTTAATATTCTTAATATTGTAAGCCTTTAAACTCTTATATTATAAGCATTTACAATATTTTAAAACGACACAAGTACAATTTAAAACGACGCATCTACAATTATGAACGACAAAAGTACAAAGTTAAACGACTTACCTACTGTTTTAAAACGACACAGGTACAAAATCAGAAATTCACAAGATTTTTTTATGAACGACTTATGTACAAGGCCCTTTTTTCATAAATCAGATGATTTTATTTTACACCTTTCTTAAAAATTTTTCTTCCAGAATAATAGTTTTTCCCTATAAAAAAGAAAAATAAAGGCTCAAAATTCCTTTTTTCCGCGTAAAATGGCCGGAATTTATGAACGTCGTAGGTACAAAACTATAAACGACGTATGTACAGAATGTTTGGTAGACAGAATATACAAACTGTCTGAATTTTATTGTATGAACGACATAGGTACAATTAACTTTTCCGTAATTGTTTAAAAATTTATACAGATGAACGACTTATGTACAAATTCATCAAAAATATGAACGACGCAGGTACAAATCTTTTGTTTTTTATGAACGACTTATGTACATAGACAGAATACACCGCATTTTTATAAACGACGTATGTACAATTCTATGAACGACGGAAGTACAAAAAAACAGCCCGCCGAATTTTTTAAAATTCAACGGGCCGTTTTTAATTTTTCGCCTTGTTATTGAGAGCCTCTAAAAATTGCAATTTTTAGAGATACCCTATTCTTCATCAATGATTTTTGTAAGGCCACCTTTTGTAAGTTTGTACTTTTTGTTTTCAATATCATCAATAAGGTGATGAACGGCAATTTCTATTCCCTGAGTTGTATTTAAATCGTGGTCAATAAAAAACTGCTTCCATTCCTTTCTTGTAGCTTCTTTTACAAGCATTGTCAGGTGCACTGTTTTTGAAAGTTCCTTGTCTTCTTCTTTTGTTTCCAGAACTGCCGGTTGTGCAATCTGCGTTACCGGTGCTTTTTTAGAACTTCCGGGCGACAAAAGATCAGACAGTACGTCGGTATTTCCCGCAAGCTCTTCTGATGTAATTTTTCTTCCTGCCATTTTTTACCTGCCCTATTTTGAAAGATCATCAGCAAGCTGTCTTAAAGTTTCCAGAGTCTGCTTTTTTGTTCCGTCAAAATCCTGAATGGAAATGTGAGCACTCTGAGCCTTTCTGTAAGCCTGGTCAACTGGAATTACATAAAGATTGTAACCGTGTTCTTTGAGTGGCATAAACTGATTCAGGATGATTGACTGCTGCGAAATTCTGTCGTCTTTTGCGTTGAATACAATTTTGTTGAAAATCGGTTTTGTTTCGTCTTCGTCCATATTGTCGTTTATAAAAGTGTTCAGACGGTCATTAAAAATCTGTAGTCCGTCTTTTGAAAATTCATCAAGCTGAAGAACGGCTACGATTTCGTTCGTTGCATAAAAAATTGAACGTTCAAAATTTCCAAAACTTGGCGAGGTGTCAATCACGCAGTAATCAAAATTCTTTGCAATTTCTTTTAAAGTCTTTTTGATTTTTCCCTGATTTCCGCCGGCTTTATTTTCGCTGTATTCTTTTAATTCGCCACCAAGTCCGGCCGTCGGAATTATTGTAAGATTTTCTGTGTTCGTTTTTGTAAGGCAGTTTTCCAGGGGGCATTTTCCGTTCAGCAAATCTGCAAGTTCATATTGCATTGCCTGAATGTCCAGCCAGGTTGTCGCATTGCCCTGAGGATCAGCGTCTATTAAAATTGTTTTTCCTTTTTTTGAAAGTTCAACGGCAAGACTAACCGCAACGGAAGTTTTGCCTACCCCACCCTTTTGAAGAGCAACTGTAATAATTTTCATAAATTCTCCAAGTAATAAAACGTAAGGAAATTTGCACCGCAAACTGAGAATTTTTTAATCAGAAAATCCTGTCAAAATTATCTGATTAAAACCGGAATTTTTGCGTTCCGATTTTTTACTCATATTCCTTGTTGTTAAAAATTATAAAATAAAACGTGTAAAAATTCCATACCGATATACCAAAAATATTGGTAAAAAATACATATATACATAAAAGATAGGTATAAAATATATATAAAAAGCGGTAGAAAAACGGTAGAAAAACGGTATATACCGCAATTATAGGTATAAAACAAAACACGCTCTAGGATTGATTTTGAGCGACTTTAAAGCCTGCGGTTGAATAATTTGTCATTTTAAGAAAAAAGACGCGCCAAAACGAAGATTTCGATTTTTTGGAATTCTGCGGAAAACTGAAAATTTTCACGAAAAATTTTCAGTTTTTTGAAGTCTCCGGTGCGGTGCCTGGAATGATGTTTTTTTCAGAAAATTTTAAGCGTTTCTGAGATTCTGAATCGAGTTCGGGATGACAGATTCTTTTGGTAATTTATAATGCAATTCGCTATAATTTTTTTATTATGGAAAAAACAAAAACATCTTTTAAAGGCGTAATTATTCTTTTGATTACTGCTTTAATCTGGGGATCGTCTTTTATTGCCCAGAAATTTGGAACTGACAGCGGAGTTCAGCCGTTTACTTTTCAGGGAATCAGAACTTTGCTGGGGGCTTGTGTGCTGTTGCCTTTTATTTTTGTGCGTGATGCAATTACGGCAAAAAAAATGACTGAAGAACAACTTGCCGAACGTAAAAAAAATAATAAAAAATCTGTGATTTACGGTGCAATTTGTGGTGTTGTTTTTTGTGCGGCAATAAATTTGCAGCAGTGGGCTTTTGTTTATGAAGAAAGTGCCGGAAAAATTGCTTTTATCACGGCGATGTATATGTTTCTGGTTCCGATTATTGGATTGTTTTTTAAGAAAAGAGTTCCATTTGTCACGTGGATTTGTGTAATAATTGGCTTTGTCGGACTTTATTTTCTCTGCATTAAGGGAACTGGTTTTGGTGGAATAAATCTTGGCGACTGGCTTGCATTTGGCTGTGCAGTTTTCTTTTGTCTGCAGATTCTTTTTTTGGAAAGATTTGCGCCGGATTGTGATGGAATAAAACTTTCCTGTGTGCAGTTTTTAGTCGGGGGATTTATTTCTCTGATTCTGATGTTTATTTTTGATAAACCGGATCCTGCGGCATTAAAAGCGGCCGTTGTTCCAATTTTATATTCCGGAGTTTTGAGTTGCGGACTTGCATATACTTTGCAGGTAGTTGGACAAAAATATTGCGAAGCAACAATTGCATCTCTTTTGATGTGCATGGAATCCGTTTTTGCAGTTTTATCCGAAGCGGTGATTATTCATAAAATTCCGACAAAATGGGAAATTTTAGGCTGCGTGATTATGTTTGCGGCAATTATTATTTCCCAACTTTCTGATTTATTTAAGAAGAAAAATAATAAAAATTCTGAAGAAAAACAAAATTCTGATTGTGAAAATTAGACTGAATATTTATGGGAGCCTCTAAAAATTGCAATTTTTAGTGATGCCCTTTATAAAATGGACGTATGAACGACGCAGGTACAACCGCGGAAGGCAATGGAGCACCTGCGAAGTTTGTTTCAACAAACGAAGCAGAAAGAAAAAGGCGCACGATTTGTGCGCCTTTTTCTTTTGAGGGCTACCGAAGTGCGGAACTGCCGGCGCCACAAAGCAGATTTTACCAGAAATTAAAATTTTCAGAGGGAATTTGCTTTGTGGCGAGCCGCCCGCATAAAAAAAATTCTAAAACAAAGGATTTTGAGCGTCCCCAGCATTTGCAAAAGGCCCGGCAAGGCATTTTTCGGCGCGTTTTTTGCCCAGAATGTCGGTGTCAAACGTGATTGGCGTGCCGTCCGGGTTTTCATATTTTTCTTCTGGCTCAAAAGCCATTGGAATGTCGTCGGTTTTAATGGTTTTGCAAGTTTTTTCCGTCACAAAATCGTAAAGATTTGTTTTAAGGCAAACTTTTCCGTCCTTTGTTTCAAGGCTGAGTTCAACTTTATTATTGTTCACAACGGCATTTTTTTCTTTTGAAGAAGGTTTTGCGCCGTTAAAGTACAAATTTCCGTCCAGCCAGACCGGAAGTTCGGAATAATAGCGGTCGGAAGCCGGCGAGCCCATTCCGCAATAACCGTCAAACTGTTTGTTCCAGGTTTCAAAATTCGGGTAAGAAGAGTAGGGGAAGGTTCCGGCAGCAACATTGTTGTCGTCCCAGCAGTTTTTCTGAGTGTGTTCCATTACTTCTTTTAGGAATTTGCGCATTGGCTGCTGAATAAAAATATTGTTGTAGAATTTGCAGTCACCGTGAAGAATTGTCATAAATCCGGCAATTTCTGTGCGGTGAATGACGTGGTACGGAGTGTATCGCGGAGAAACTTTTGTGAGCGAGCCGTTATCCGTGCCAGTTCCGACGGCGACGAGCGCGCCAGCCACAATATTGTTTACCATTGCCACTCCCTGAGTTGCCAGTTTTACGGCTCTGTCAGAAAGGAAAATGTTGTTGTCCAGAAGAGTAGGGCCGTGCGAAACTTCTATGAACAAGTCCTCGCCGGTTCCGCCACTGCCTTCCGGATTCAGATTCCAGTCGTTTGGCAAAGTGTTGTCGTGGAATAAATTCTGAGTAACGCGAGTGCCCTGAGCCTGCCAGTCCAGCCACATACCGCGTGTACAATGATGAATATGATTGCGACGATAAATTACGTCAATCGCGGCATGCATTTTTATACCGCCAATTTCAGCGCCGGCAAGATTCTGCTTGTTGTTGATGTGATGAATGTGATTGTCCTCAATAATCGAGAAAACGCCGCCAAGGTGACCGACAATTCCGGTTTGACCGCAGTTATGAATTTCGCAGCGGCGGATAATGTGCGACCCGATATTTTCTTTAGTCCAACCCTCGGTCTGAGCCTGACAAATGCAGTCGCGCTCAGTTTGAGTTCCGTCCTTGTATTTCCATTTGAGCCACTTGTTATCATTTTCCGGCTGTTTGTATTTTCCAAGAGAAATGCCGTTACATTTTGATTCATAAATGTGACAATCCTCAATAATCCAGCCCTTTGACCAGTGCGGACCAATCATACCTTCCTGATAAGCGGTCGGAGGTGCCCACTGAGTTGCAGCCTTAGAAACAGTAAATCCCGAAAGTGTAATGTAACCTCTGCCAGTTTCAGAAGGATAAAAACAATTTCTGCGCACAGTAAATTCAATATTTTCAGATTCAGGATTTTTTTCGTGAAAATTTGCATAAAAAACCGTTTCGTCAGATGCCTCGTCCTGCTGAGCATACCAGACATAAGTGCTGAATTCCGGATCCCAGGATTGCTTAGAAGGCACAGGATTTTTTACTTCCTCCAGCGATTGAACTTCATACATAGATTTTTCGTTCAAAAAAACGTCCCCAGTATGCGCCGTCATATAAGCAATAAACCAGTCACCGCTGATTAAAGTTTTGTAAGGATTATAATCTCCGAATATTTTGTTAGAAACGCGTGCCGTGTAAACAGAACCTTCAACCTTCTGCCATCCAGAAAGTTTTTCCGCCCCAGTAATGTGAGCGCCAAGCGGTTTTTCCGACCTGTAAACAATACGATTTTTTTCCGTACCGCCATTCTTCGGATTTACATATTCACGATAAATTCCCGGAGCCACAATAATTTCATCGCCAGCCACCGCAATATCAGCCGCCTGCTGAATTTTCCTAAAAGGACAATCCCTAGTACCTTTTCCATCATCTTTTGCATTTGCATTTACAAAATATGTCATAAAATCTCCCTATAAACCCCCGCATTAGCGGCAGCACAGGAGGTGTTGAAACGCCTCCTTGAATTACAATTTTACCACGACATTTTTGACTTGTGCATAATGTTATTTTCTTATCAGATTTATCAGGGTGTTTCCTTCCGCTACGCTCCAGGCCGCGCTTTACGCAGTTCCGCGTTCGCTCCAAAGTCCTCAGCCCGCAAATTGCGGGCTTCCGGGCTTCAGCTTCTGTTGTTGAAACAACCTTCGCTGCTGCTACAATCACTAACACGCCAAGCACCAAAAATAAAATATAAAGTACAAAAAAGATTCCGAGACAGCAATTTTTTAGCTTTACCAACAATCGCGAAGTAGAGGGTTTTCTTTCCTCCAGAATACGAAATATAGAAAAATTTAAAAAGAAAAAAAATCAAAAAATAATTTGACGCCACAAAATTTA
>CAVHTI010000051.1:0-17359 GCA_963638805.1 Anaerobutyricum sp. | reverse complement strand
GTCTTTGTAACGGCATAAATAAATCCTTCAGAATCCATTGTTGCATTTGAATATTCTGTTGGAACAAAAGATTCCATCTGTTCACGCTGAGCTTTAGTAGAAAAATATTTCTTCCACAAATAAGTTGTCCAGTCGTAATTTACTTCACTTGCACCATAAAAACCTGCAAAACTTCCATCAAATTCATACTTAATAAAACCTTTGTTTACGTTTTTTGCAAGAACATAAGCACGGCCTTTTGTATCAGCAACAACTTTCTGAGGATAGAAAGTCTTGCCTTTTTCGTAAGTCGGATCATCAGGTTCAACAAAAACAAGCAGCAAGTTCAAGTCTTTATCGAGTTTTAAAACTCTTCCGTTGTTTGTATCTGCAATAAAAAATGAACCATCTTCTGCATTTATAAAAATATCATTTGGTCCATTAAACGTAGTATTTACAGTCGGATCATCAGAATAAAAATGATCAATAACGCGTCTGAAAGAAACGGTTTTATTTTCATTATATTCAAGCTCAATAATCCGGTTATTACCTGTATCAACTACATAAAGCAAATCACCAATACAATACAAACTTGAAGGATTCTCCAGAGAAGTATCAAGATCCAAGTCATTTGCATAAAGAACACTGGAAACTCGGTATACATCCGGAGATTTTTCAACTTCGCCCCAATAGTCATAAATATAAGTGTCACCCTTTGCAAAAGCGGATGAACCTAAAATCATAAGACTGGCGATTGTAATAATCTGTTTAATTCTTTTCATTACGCTAGTCCTTAAGTCCAGATGTGGCCATAGTTTCCATAATCTGACTCTGAGAGAATAAGAAGAAGATAATTGGTACAGACATTGTAAATACGATTACCGCATTTGCCTGACCTGTACGAGCAATACCACCGGCCTGAATTTGGCTAAGGGCATACGCAAGCATCTTCTTACTTTCAGTATAGATGTACTGAGTTTGAGGGTTATTCCACAATCCTTGAATAGAGAAAATGGAAATTGTAAGCCAGGCAGGTCTAACATTAGGCATAACCAGCTTAAAGAAAATTGTTAATTCATTTGCACCGTCAATTTTTGCAGCTTCAATCAATGACATTGGGAAGCCTTCCATAAACTGCTTCATAAGGAAGAGTCCAAGAGAACCACCAATAGCCGGCAAAATTAAAGCCCAGTAAGTATCAATCATGTGCAATTTACACATAATCAAATAGTTTGGAATACCAGTAACGTATCCACTGAACATCAAGGCTGTAACTGCCAGATTGAAGAACAATCTTCCACCAGGGAAGTCATATTTTGCAAGAACATAAGCGGCCATTGAAGCTATGATTACATGTCCTACAGTCGCAACTGCCGTTACAAAAATTGTATTAAATACATAGCGCGTAAACGGAACATAAGACTGACTTAAAGTTACAAAAAGGTCCGAATAGTTCGCAAATGTAATATTTCTAGGAAAAATCGTCTGTGGCTGCTTTAACAATTCGTCAAGTGGCTTTAACGAGTTAGAAATCGCAAAAACCAGCGGAAAAATCATAATTGCAGAACAGATAAACAGGAATATATAAATTCCCACATCACCACCAATTGAACGGTTTGGTTTACGTCTGAATTTGTAATGATGAATCTTTGGACCAACATCGGCGTATTTATTTCTTCTACTCATTTTTCTACTCCGTATTATTGGCCAACTCTGTTAAGAAGTGCCTGAATTATTTTGTTACAAATAATCATTACAAGGAACAATACAACTGCAATTGCAGAAGCATAACCCATTTCAAATCGCGTAAATCCGTAGTCAAAAAGGTGAGTTACGATTGTACGTGCACAATAGTCTGTTGATGGATAACCTGCAAGAGTTTTAGGAACATCACAAACGTTGAATGCAGAAGTAATTGACATTACGGCACCGAACAGCAACATTGGCTTCATATTAGGAAGAGTGATATACCACAATTCCTGCCAGCGGTTCTGAATACCGTCAATATAGCCGGCTTCGTACTGAGCTTTATCAATACCTTTTAAACCTGCTACGAACGAAAGGAATCCTGTACCAAGTGACTGCCACAAAATAACAGGAATAATGACCTTCATTACAATCGACGGATCCGTAAGAAAGTTGATTGGAGAACTTACAATTCCGGTTTTTACCAGCCATGAGTTCAACCAACCGTACTGATCATCTGCAAAAAGTTTCTGGAAAACTCCAACTACGTTACCGGCAATTGACGGAGCATAGAAGAAGAATACAACCAGAGTTCTTACCCAGTTAGGAAGTTCATTAATAAGCCAGGCAAAAAGGAAGGCCATAATATAACCAACCGGACCTGTTATAACTGCAATAAGAAAAGTATTTTTTACCGCAATCTGAAAAACATCGTCCTGCAAAAAGAGGTTGATGTAGTTTCTTGCGCCAATGAATTCCGGTTTTTCCAGAATGTTAAAGTTTGTAAAACTGTAATAAATAGAATTGATTACAGGAAGTACATAAAATGTGATAAACAACACAGCATAAGGCAAAAGGAACAAATAGCAGAAGCTTAATCTTTTTGCCCTGTGACCTGTATCTGAAAGCTGAAGGCGTTTTTTAGCCCAATATCTTTCCCACGTTCTACTCATAATTTTTTATTCCTCCTCTACTCACCATCAACAGGAAGTTTGAATTCCTGACGTTTTCGAGTTATCTCTTCATTGATCTTACGTGTGTAATCAATAAGAGTTTCGCGTGCATCGTCTTTGTCATTGATAACTTTACGAGCACCGTTTACAACATGCCGCGGAGTATAGTAACTACCCGGAACTTCTGGAACTGCAACAGTTTCTTTGAGAGATTCTGTAAGAATTTCAATCTGCTGTGAATTCCATGAAAGCTGCTTGAGAGCTTCAACATTTGCCGTTGAATAACGTGCAGAAGAACCAAGTATAGCTTCAAGTTCACGACCAAAACGCAACTGTGTATCAGAAGAAACCCACCACTTCATGAATTCCCATGAGTCATGCATACGAGTTTCGTTCTTCATAACGGTTTTCATTGTCTTTTCATCAACATTTACAACCAGATTATCAGGTAACTTTCCGGCATAAATTGAATCGTAAGAAACATTTGAATTATCAACGACTGTTACGTCCTGAAGATCCAGACCTTTCTTGAACATCATACAACAAGCTGTACCTGCAATAGTTGTTCTATCAATTGTACCGTCTTCTTTAAGAGTTCCCGGAAGATAAGTAAAGTCCCACAATCCACGAATTTCAGGAGCACCAACAACCAACGTGTTGTAAGTTGTATAGTTTGCAATTCCTAAAGGCATTTCACCAACACGGAATCGGCTCATAAAGTCAAAGTATGTAGGAAGTCCGTAACTATTGTAGAATCCTGTGTACATCTTAAATGCGGAAATACCGGCTTCACTGTCAATTACAGATTTTGTACCCTTTTCGTTATAAATCTTACCGCCATTCTGATAAATCATAGAATAGAGAGTCGTCATATCTGGGTTTGCAATCTGAGGGAACGGAATTCCGACGTCAAGGTTTTTACCCTGCAAAGTCGGGAGAATTTCAATCAAATCTTCCCAAGTCTGAGGAACTTCAAGTCCAAGTTCATCCAAAATGTCTTTTCTGTAGAACATAAGGTTGAAAGTTTCAGTTTCTGGCAAAGCATAAAGTCCGCCGTCATATTCGTAAGGAAGATAAGCACTTTCGTAGAAATCTTTAAGAACTTCGTCACAGTCAGAGAATCGTCTTAAGTTTACGTTGGCATTTCGCAAAGCGTAATCAACAGGAGCAGACTGATAAGTTGAAACAACAACATCAGGACCGTTTCCGGCAACAACTGCATTAAGCAAAGAATCAGCACTAATAAGTTTTACGTTTACATTAATTCCTGTAGATGGCGAGAACGAATCATCAATCATATTCTTGAGAATCTGACTCTGGTCACGACCTGTTACAATCCATACAGAAATAAGATGTTCTGAGTTTTTATCATAAACGTTACCGAGATTTGTTGAATCTACAAAATAAGAACTGAAGAATGAGGCAATTTCATGACCTGCTTTCTTAAAGAAATTAGCTTTTACAGATTTAATTTTATCATTTGCACTTTGTACAAGAATATAATCAACATCAAGTTTTGTTTCTGTCATTGTCAACAAAGAAGAACCAAGTGACGTTATGTTATCTTTGAATGTACTGAATGCTTTTGTAATATTATCAGGACGTTTGTAGAAATTTTCCAGCTGAATTGCAAGGGTTTCTGCAGGGGCAATTTTATCTGATTTTTGACCTGTGATGGCTATAAAATCGTCAATTAATTTATAAAGCCGTTTGCTTTCAAGATTCATTGCCTCGTACTGATCCGGATAAACTTTATCAATTTCGTAATCACGGAAAGCATCAGGATTTTTACCAGTCAATACAAGAATTGTTCGGTAAACCTGATTCAATCGGTAGATACTATCCTGAAGTTCATTAATAATAGAACCAATTTCACCAAGAGTTGCTTCAAGTCTTATAGTATGTTCACCTTTTGAAAGGTAGAATTTATAAGGATTTCCATCAGCATCAGAAAGTGTAACAAGATTCCAGTCAGAACTATAAGGGAATCCTACAGACTTTAAAGTATCAACAGGAATTTCACCGTCAATATAAACTGAACGGCAGGCAACATAACCACGCTGATAAAGCTGGCGACCTTTTACAGAAATTGTATACCATCCGTTTTCTGGAACTTCAAGTTTCCATTCAATCCACTGACCAGGAGCTTTCCAAGAATCACCGCCGGTGTAGTTAAGAATAGAATTTTTAATACTGTAAGGTTCTGTAGTTGCAGATGCACGGTCATAACGTGCAAAAAGTGAAGGATCTGAACGTGCTGAAGAATCTTCTCCCTGAACTTTTATCTGAATATCTTTGGCAGTAAAATCTTCAGGTTTTGAAGGCTGTTTTGCAAGATACTGTTCATAAGAATCATACGTAGCAACAGGAACAAGTGACAAATTACTGATTGCAATTGGTTCATTTGTAGAAAACATTGTAATTTTATTTTCACCTTCTTCAAAATAGAACTTATACGGTTCTACTTCATATCCTAAGTCGCTTTTAAACAAAACTGTTTGATAGTCAAAAAATTCAACCTGTGAAGGTCTGATGCTGTTTCCCTGGTTATCATATTTAACAGGGCCACCATCTTTCCACAAGCGATAGAATGCCAGAATATCAGCACCACTGAAAGGCATTTCATCGTTGATGTATAAAGTGCGTTCCATTGTTACATTTCGTGAAGGAATCGCAATATATTCCATTGAAATGTTATAGAATCCACTTTCCGGTACATCTACATACCAAGTTACAGATGAACGATCTTCTGTAATTACGACATCTTTACCATGATAATTTACTTCTGCACGAGTTCCGGTAGAGTTATCTGTGTCATAATCGAAAATATCAACGTTTACAGTAACATCAGGATTTACTGCATCCCCATGTTCCTTTAAATACTCTGAATAAGTCTTTGTTGATGAAATTTGTCCGACAGACGTTGATAAATCAAAACCTTCATACTTTTCACTGAAGTTACCATCAGGAATAAGGCTGGAAATTACGAAAATAAGAACGATTACTGCAATGGCAATCAGACAGTTTCGCAACTTCTTATTAATTTTGATTCTTTTCATAATATTAAATTGTAACATAGGAATGGGATTTTTACATAGGATTTTTTACTGAAAATTATAAAAAATTGTTTTTTTTAGGTAAAATTAACTTAAAAATAGTTAAAAAAAATGAGCAACAACTCAAAGAATTGTAGCAATCGCGAAGTCTGTTTTAAAGGGAGAAAAAGAAATTAAATTAATCTTTAAAATAAGAATCAAATTCCTGATCAGAATGAGGAGAATCAGGACCACTTGTAATTAAAAAGCGAACATCGGTGTCGTCTTCCTCAAAAAAATTATCTTTTGACGGAAGAAAAATTGCAAGCAAAAGGTAAAAAAGAAAGCCAAATCCGCGAAAGAACGCCAGAACAACAAAAATTATGCGAAAAATAATCGGATCCTGAGAAAAATATTCGCCAAGCCCCGAACAAACCCCGCAAAATATTTTATTGCTCTGATTTTTTTGCAAACGCTTTTTCATTTTATACTTCCTTTGCCACAATTAATGCATTCTAAAACTGACATTTCCAGACGCGCAATTCACAGAAAAATGAGTGGATTTTACATTTTCTGCCAATTTTTTCTTAAAACCGGAATTGCAGTCATCATCAAAATTACAGTCACCCATCGCAAGTTTTAAATCATACGAAAAATCAGAAATATTTTCTTCAAGATTCAAAAAAATGCTGCCGGCAACGCAATCAACATTTGCCCTCTGCTTTATTATAGTACATAAATTCATTTTGCCCAAAAAACATCGGATATCAGCGGTTTGACAGGAAAAATTTTCCGCGTGAAGAAATCCGCCGTTCAGATAAATCTGGGCTTTTGTACAGGAAAGCGAAACATTTTTAAAAATCATTTTCCCAAATTTTATACTGATTTTTAAACGTTCAAACTTTGCATTTTGAGGAATTGTAACAAGAATTCGCGGAACAATATGATAATTTCGGCGGTGATTTAAAAGATTAAGGTTCAGATGTTTATTATTCGTAACCGAAAGACTTTCGCCGGACTGTTCGCAAATCAGATTTTCTTTTGGAAGTCCGCGAGTTTCTATGCAAAAAGATTTTCCGGGAATGACAACCACGTTAGCGGTTTCAAAAGAAAGATTCAGATTTTTTACATTGTTAAATGAAAAAAACAGGGCATCGGAAGAAAAATCTTTAACGCGTTCATTATCTTTTTTTGACTTTGAACGCACATTATTTTTCTTAGATTTCCCCTGTTTTTCGCTTTCTGCCATTTTAAAACCTTAAAACTGATTATAAATACAGATTTACTTAAGGTAAATAGTATAAATTCATTTAACTAGCGTAAGTTGCAATGAATACTCCGGCGGCAATTGCAGTTCCAATTACACCGGAAACGTTTGGTCCCATTGCGTGCATCAAAAGGAAGTTTGTAGGATCTTCTGCCATACCAACTTTGTTAGAAACACGCGCAGCCATTGGAACGGCAGAAACACCTGCAGAACCAATTAACGGATTGATTTTTTCTTTTAAGAAAAGGTTCATGATTTTTGCCATCAGAACACCACCGGCAGTTGCAATAATAAATGCAAGCAAACCAAGAAGAATAATTCCGATTGAATTCATATTCATAATCTTTTCTGGAGTCATCTGAGAACCAACGCCAAGAGAAAGGAGAATTGAAACAATGTTCATCATTTCATTTTCCATTGTCTTAGAAAGACGATCAACAACACCACACTCTTTTACAAAGTTACCAAATGCAAGCATACCGATTAAAGGAGCTGCAGGAGGCAAAAGCAATGCCGTAATAACTACAAGCAAGAGTGGGAAAAGAACTTTTTCAGTTTTAGATACAGGACGAAGCTGTTTCATTTTAATCTGACGTTCTTTTTTAGTTGTAAGAAGTTTCATAATCGGTGGCTGAATCATAGGAACAAGTGCCATATATGAATAAGCGGCAACGGCAATAACGGCCATCATTTCTGGAGCAAGTTTTCCGGAAACATAAATTGATGTAGGACCGTCTGCACCACCAATAATTGCAATTGCGGCAGCCTGTTTCATTGTATAGTCAATTCCAGGAATGAAATTCAAAAGGGCAACGCCAAACAATGTTGCAAAAACACCTAACTGTGCAGCACCGCCAAGTAATGCCGTCTTTGGATTTGCAATGAGCGGACCGAAGTCTGTCATGGCTCCAATTCCCATAAAAATCAGCATTGGGAAGAATTCATTGCCAACACCGGCACTGTAAATAATATGGAGCATTCCGTCCGGTCCAGTTCCCATGCCGGCACCTGGAATATTTACAAGAATCGTACCAAATCCGATTGGAATCAAAAGCAAAGGCTCAAAACCTTTAGCGGCTCCAAGGTAAACAATCAGGAAACCTACTGCCAGCATGATAAATGACTGCCAGCCCGGTGCCTTTTTTCCTTCAAAAGGATCAGCACTTTCTGCCACTGCTAATGCAGCTTCCTGAGCCTTTGTCTGAGCGATTTCTTCGGCAGTTTCTGTGTGAATCAGTTTGTAAATTCCAGAATTTTTTGCAATATTCTTAAAGAATTTTACCGGTTCAACAAACGGAATTCCTTCAGAACCTTTTACGATTGTTGATTTTCCCTGATTAGTAACTGTATTTTCGGCAGATTTTGTAACGCTCACTTCGGAAGATGTGTTTTTTACAGAACTTCCTTCGCAACCGCCAAAAGATAAAACTGCCGCGATTGCCATAATTGCAACGCAGGAAATTAAAATTTTTTTTCTGTCTGATTTTTTATTTTTATTTAATTCTGTTTCCATTACTGAACCTCAGCGATTACGTCGCCCTGTGCTAACTGAGAACCGGTTGCTGCAACAAAATGAACTTTTCCTGCAACGCCGGCTTTAATTTCAAGTTCCATTTTCATAGATTCAATGATAACAATTGTTGTATCAGGCTGAACTGCATCGCCTTCGTTTACTGAATAACGGAGCAAAGTTCCTGCGACAGGTGCATTAACAGGTTTTCCGCCAGTTGAAACAGGAGTAGCAGGAGCTACCGGTGCAGTTGGAGCTGGGGCTGGAGCAACCGGAGCTGCAGAAACAGCGCCTCCAAGATTTGCAAGAGTCTGATTTGCCTGAATTGGACTTCCGGCAGCAACTGTAAAGTGAATATTTCCATCTTCCGGAGCTTTAATTTCAAGTTCCATTTTCATTGATTCAATGATAATTACTGTGTCGCCTTTTTTTACAGCTGAACCGTCTGCAACAGCATAACGGAGCAAAGTTCCGGCAACAGGAGCATTAATTTCTACTCCACCAGATACAGTTGCAGGAGCCGCAGCCTGAGCAACAGGAGCACTTGCAACAGTGGCAGTGGCAACTGGAGTAGCACTCGCACCGGCAGCACCAAAGGCAACGTTATAATTTGTTCCGTTTACATTTACAGACATTTTATCGCCGGCAGGACCAGTTGTTACGTTGTAAGAAACGCCATTAACATTAATGCTGTAAAAACCGCCCTTATTTTCTTTTGCAGGAGCTTCCGGTTTTTTAGCAAATGCAGTAGCCGCATCAACAGGGCCTTTAGCACGATTTGCAAAGAATTTCGGAGCAACATTCGGGAACATTGCATAAGTCAAGGTATCTTCATCAGAACCGTTACCGCCGTTTTTCTTTGATTCTTCAACCATTTTATCCCATTCAGGTTCAATAAGGTCAGCTGGGCGACAAGTAACAACCTTGTCCATTTTATTTAATTCAAGCGCTTTTTTTACAAGTTCTGGATTTGGATCTGCAGGAAGTTTTCCGAATTTTCCAACAAGAAGATTTCTAAAATCCTGAGTCATTGTTGTGTAACGGCCCATAAGAACATTCATAACGGCCTGAGTTCCAACAATCTGAGAAGTTGGAGTAACAAGCGGAACATAACCAATGTCTTTATGAACTCGCGGAAGTTCTTCAAGAACGGCATCCATTTTATCTCCGGCATTCTGCTGTTTAAGCTGAGATTCAAGATTTGAAAGCATACCGCCAGGAACCTGAGAAAGAAGAATTCGAGTATCAGCGCCAAGGAATTTTGATTCAAGTGAAGAATAATGCTGACGGATTTCACGGAAATAAGCAGCAAGTTCAAGAAGAGCTTTTGTATCAAGGCCAGTATCCATATCTGTGCCTTTGAGCATTTCTACGACTGTTTCTGTAGGAGAATGAGAAGTTCCCATAGACATTGAAGAAATTGCCGTATCAAGAATATCTGCACCGGCTTCAGCACCCTTTAAAAGAGTTGCAACAGAAAGACCTGTTGTTGCGTGAGAGTGAATTTCAACAGGAAGATCAACTTTTGCCTTGATTGCCTTAACCAAATCATAAGCGGCATAAGGTTTTAACAAACCAGACATATCCTTAATACAAATTGAATCAGCGCCAAAATCAGCATAAGTTTTTGCAAGTTCAGCGTATTTTTCTATTGTATGATAAGGTGTCACGGCATAAGAAATTGCCATCTGAACATGTTTGCCAGTCTTTTTTGCAGCCTTTGTGGCACATTCCATATTTCTAGGATCATTGCAGGCATCAAAAATTCTGAAACAGTCAATTCCGTTTTTTGCAGCAGTTTCAACGAATTTTTCTACAACATCATCAGCATAGTGACGGTAACCAAGCAAATTCTGAGCACGAAGCAACATCATAATTTTTGAATTTGGCATTGCTGCGTGTAATTTTCGGAGACGATCCCAAGGATCTTCATTTAAAAAGCGGATACAAGAATCATAAGTCGCACCGCCCCAGCCTTCTACAAACTGGTAACCGATTTTATCAAGCATTGGACAAGCAGGTAACATATCTGCTGTTGTCATTCGTGTAGCGTGAAGACTCTGGTGAGCATCACGAATAGCAAGTTCTGTAATTCCAACTTTAGCCATTTTATTTCCCCTATAATTTATTTACGAATTAAGTGTTTTATCGTGAATTGCAGCCGCAATTGCAGCAACAACCGCATTATTATCAGTTGATGCAACAGGAGCTGACGAAGTTCCTGACGCTTTAGCAGTCGGTTTTTGTGCCGGAGCATCTTCTTTATCAAGTTTTAACACATGTATGACTGCATGAAGAAGTTTCATACACAAAATCATAATGACGATAAAACCAAAAACTACACACATTCCAAGCAAAGTCAAAAGCGCGCTCTGACCAAGCATCTGAGTAATTGTCATATTTCCCCCTAAAAATTTTCAGCCAGTTTATTGGCTAAAGTATATTCAAATAATCAGCGATTTTCAATTAAGAATCACTAAGGAAAAACGCCGATTATGTCCGATTTTTTACACATAACAATTTTTTAAGCACCGCCTTTTTTAACTATCCGATTTTTGTAAACATAAAAAATAAAGACTAAAACGACATTTTTCACTAATATAAAAATATGAGTACTCCGGTTTATGTTTTTTTAGCACTTTTTGTTTTATCAGTGGCGGCAAGTTTTACAGTTCCAGAAAAATTTTTACCCCTGAAAATATTAAAAAAGCTACTTTCCGCTTTGATTTTTCCGTTTTTGTACGCGTCTGCATATTTTATTCTTTATGATTTTATGCCCTACTCCTTCCATATAATTATCCGGGCGGTTATTTCACTGATTTTTGTTTTTGCAGCATCAGTTTTGACTACAATTCAAAGTTATTTTAAAAAGGATTTTTATAATTTAATCTGCATTTTAAAAGGATTTTCGCTGATTCCGTTTATTGAACTTTACCGTACAATTTTTTATCAGCAGCACATTTCTTTATTTTTGATAATTTTATTAATCTCAATTCTTGTTCTGATGATGATTTTTATGATTATTTTTATGAAAAATCAAAGTCCAAATGAATATTTATGCACGGTTCTTCAGTTTATTTCTGGCGCAGCGTTTAATTTTGTGGCATTTATGCTTTTATTTTATGAATCAGGGCTTTTTTCTGCATTTTTATTTGCGGGAAGTTTTATTTATCTTTTAAAAATTGCTTTTAAGGCCGTAAACAGAAAACACCTGAACTTAAAACCTGCCCCGTACATCATTTCCGGAACATATATTTTAAGTCAGGTGTTCATTCTAGTTGGAACAATTTTAATGATTAGTGGCTCCCATTAAAAAGATCATCCCAGCCGTAAAGTTTACCTTTAGAAAGTTTACCGGTTTTTAAGGCAGAATTTAATTTTACCAGAGATTCAACGGCGCCCACGGCAAAACCTTCGCGACTTCTTGCAGTATGAGTTAACTCAATTGTATCTGCCGTGCCGTCAAAAAATACCTTGTGGGTTCCCGGAATATTTCCGCATCGCATTGAACTTACGTGCAATTGATTCGGTTGCGGTCGACTGTGGAAAGCATCCGTCACAATTTCAGTTTTTGAAGAATTGCCTTTCATAATTCGGCGGGCAATTTCAAGAGCCGTTCCAGAAGGGCTATCTGCTTTTTGATTATGATGAGCTTCCCAGGTTGCAACGTCATAGTCAGAATATTCACTCATGATTTTTGCAGCTTCTTCTACAATTTTGTAAAACATATTCACGCCAATAGAAAAATTATCGGCAGTCATAATTGTTCCGCCAACTTTTTCTGCAAATTCCGCAATTTCCTGATGTTTATCGTTCCAGCCGGTAGTTCCAACAACAAGCGGAAGTCCAAGTGGAAGAAGAGCCTTTATATTTGCAATTACGCTTGAAGGATGAGTAAATTCAATAATTCCTTCGGCTCCGCTAGATTTTACAGCCCGTGTAAGTGCTGATCCATCCCCCGCAGGAATTTTTACAGTAGCATCAGGAGCAAAAGTGTCTATGGTTGCAACAACTTCATTTCCAGCTTTCACGGCACAATGTTCAATCATGTGCCCCATTTTTCCATATCCGACTAACGCAATTTTCATATTTTTTCCCCTTTTTGATTTTTACCCAAAATATGCTTTATGAAGAATTTTTACAGTTTTTTCTGCTTCATCATTATTAACAATCATACTGATATTTACTTTTGAGGCGCCTTGCGAAATCATCTGAACGTTAATTCCTTCATCGGCAAGCGCTTCAAATCCGGAAGCAAGAATTGCAGAACTGTGAGCGGCATCACAAATGATTGTTACGATGGCCTTTCCGGTGCGGACGGTGACATCACTTGCTTCTTCAAGATCTTTTACAAGTCCTGTAAGATCAGTTTTTGAATTTACCGTGAGCGAAACAGAAACTTCCGAAGTCGCAATAACATCAATACTGATATTCCATTTTAAGAAATTATTAAAAATATGAGCCAGAAATCCGGCGGCGCCAAGCATTCTTGAAGACACAATATCAATCAAAGTGATATTTTTTACAGTCGTGATTGCGCAAACCGGCGGAACTTTTCCGTTATGCTTTTCTACGATGATAGAACCAGCACTCGTAATATTGTAAGAATTTTTTACGCGGACAGGAGTTCCAGTTTTTCTGACCGGCAACATAGAACGCGGATGAAGTACCTGAGATCCGAACATTGCAAGTTCCTGGGCTTCTTCGTAAGTAACTTCCGGAACCGTGCGGGCTTCTTTTACTACGCGCGGATCAGTTGTGAGAATTCCGTCAACATCCTTCCAGGTCTGAACTTCGTCAACTTTAAGCGCGGCACCAATCATAGTGGCTGTCAAATCCGAACCACCACGACCTAAAGTTGTGATATTTCCTTTTTTATCTTTTGCAATAAATCCTGTTACAATAGGAATTCTGTCATCAGTTCCATTTTTATAACCGTTAAGTCCGGCTGGAATTGTTTCCCACACTTCATCAAGAAGTTCGGCTGACATAAAATTACTGTCACTTATAAATCCAATGTCCCATGCATCATAAAACTGGGCCGGGATTCCTTCTTTTTGAAGATAAGCAGACATCATTCTGACTGACATTCGCTCACCAAAAGAAACAAGATAATCTCTTGACCGTTTGCTGACTTCTTTAATCATAGAAATGCCGGTCAAAAGTTGTTTTAATTCAACAAGCAGACTTTTTATTGTATCAATATTTACGCCAAGTTCTGCGGCAGTTTCTTCGTGAAGTTTTGCGACACCTTCAACATCAACAACGCCTTCTATAGCTTTATCGGCTGCTTCAAGAAGATGATCCGTTGTGTCTCCCATTGCAGAAAGTACAACAATTGGCTTTTTTTCCGCATAAGCCTTGATAATTGAAGCAACATGTTTAATTCTCTGTGCATTTGCGACCGAAGAGCCGCCGAATTTCATAACTATCATTTTTTTTCCTCAAAATTTGATTATAAAGAAACTAGTCCTTTTTATCCACAACAACGAATTGCGCGTTCTGATTCGGAATATCAACCTTTTCACTTTTTAAAATCAGTTCATCATTTAATTTTACGGAAGGCTGACCTTTTAAGACTGTCTGCATGTCAATTTCTGGAATCAACATCAAAGCATCACTGCCTTTTTTATCAATACAGTACGCAGAATAAGTTTTTTCAGGATTTTGAATGAGATACACAAGTTTCCAGTGAGTATCGCTAAGGCGGCTGGCTTTTTTTGCGGCAATTGAAGCGGCATCACCGGCAGCAATCCGTTCAAGCATAGCATCTTTATCCATCAGACGACGACCGTCGATATAACAACGCAACTGCTGATGAGAAACTAAATCTCCGTAACGGCGCAAAGGCGAAGTAACCTGACTGTAAAAACTCAAGCCCAGCCCAGAATGCGGAGACGGAGTTATACCCACCGAACGTTTACGCATACACTTAATTCTTGCAAACTGCCCTGCCCAGCCATCTGGCAATTTATCCGGAAATTCCGGAGATTCCTGACTGACATAAGGGAAAGGTATTTGATTTGCAAATGCGAAGCGCGCAGCACCTTCACCGGCCAGAAGCATCATTTCCTGAATCATATCATTACTTTCGTATTTTTCTTCCGGCTCAATGCTGACTTTTTTGGATTCTTTATCAACCGTAATATGAACTTCCGGCATTTGAATGGTCACGGCATTATTTTTCAGTCTTTTTTCAAGATTTTTTCGTGCGATTTCAAAAAGTGGCTTTAATTCCGCACTTTCTTTTTTTTCTTCCGCCTCTTTATAAGTCATACGTTTTACACAGACTTTTGTTTTCATCACCTTACATTCTTCAATCTGACAGCCATCACTGAGTTTAAGACGGAACGACAGAGCACGGGAATCTTCTTTTAGGCCGAGGGCATAATCTTCAAGGCAACTTTCGCATAGCATGCGCGAAGCACCTTCTGGAATGTAGAGCGTTGTGCCTCGTTCGCGGGCGGCAAGGTCAATTTTTGAATCCGGCAAAACAGAACTTGCAGGATCCGCAATATGAACCCAAAGATATTCCCCATCCCAGGCTACGGCATCATCGG
The DNA here is from genome assembly GCA_963638805.1 of Anaerobutyricum sp. Taxonomy (GTDB): domain Bacteria; phylum Spirochaetota; class Spirochaetia; order Treponematales; family Treponemataceae; genus Treponema_D. Next base: position 2,369 of record CAVHTI010000051.1, on the reverse strand, counting down.
GGTCATTAGAATGTTCAGAATCAATTGCATAAGAAACGCCGGGAACTTCAATCCGCTCTTCCTCAGGCATAGCGCCAAGTTGTTCCGACGCAGACGAAAAAGAAAAACCAAAACGCGAAGGATAAGGATTTTTCGTAAAATCCCAGATTCCAGTGTCAATCAAAAGCTGATGAGCCTTTTCTACCGTCTGCTGAATGCCCGCTTCCGAAAGAATTTTGCATTTATCAGTCTTGCAAAGCGCAAACGCTTCAACTTCGCCCATAAATTTTGCATCATCAGGCAACAATTTTTTTTGTTTTAAACGCGATAGAAATTCCGCCCTGATTTCTGCTTCATGTTCTTTTTCATAATTTTTTTGATTTATGATTTTGATTTCATCTTCAGTGCGCAGCGTAAAATTAATAATTCCAGACTTAAAATCTTCCGCGCAAATTGCAAATTCCAGAGATTCAGAAATTGTTTTGTACAAAAAATAAGATTCGTCCGGTTTAAAATCCCCTCTTGCAAGCTGACACAATTCCAGAAAACTGATTTTTTTTGAAGCCGTTTCATCATCAGAAATTAAAAGTTCATAACATTCTTTCAACTGATTTATAAAATTTTCATCATTAAAAGCAAGCACATTTTCTAAAGACGAAGAAGGAGTGTCGCTCAAAACAATAATGTCCTTTTCCCTTACTTTTTGAGTTCCGTAAACCGCCTTTTTTCCCGTCAAAGTTGCCGGCTGCGTGCAAAATCTTATTACAAATTTATCTTTATCAATATCATCAATAACGGCACAAGAATTTTTATACAAAACAACAGAATTTTTTTTCATGACCACAGTCTAGCATATTTTGAAACATATTGGCATCACACAGGAAAATCAAAGAAACAAAAAAAATGCCCCGCAGTAAAAATTACCACAGGGCATCCCAATTAACTAAAACTAGTAATTAAAACTAATTACCATTTCTTTTCAATCTGGTCACAAATGTTAAGTTCTTCGCCATCAGGATTAATCTGGAAGAATTTAGCTTTTTCCATATTTGGAACAACGTTTACAGAATCTCCCAAACGGAAATCAGCATTTGCGCTTGTATTAACAATAATCTGCTGACCTTTGTTAGATACAAGGTAAAGATGTGTAGAAGCACCAAGTGGTTCTTTGTTTACAATCTTCATCTGCATATCATCTTTTGCAGCCGGTTTGTCAACATAAGTCAAATCTTCAGGACGAATACCAAAAGAAACTTCTTTGTTTACATATTCTTTAAGATATTTTGCCTGTTCTGCTGTAGGGTTAATTTCAAAAGAACCTTCATCACAAACAATAGCGCCATTCTTTTCAAGAACTTTTACAGTCAAGAAGTTCATCGGAGGAGTTCCAATAAATCCTGCTACGAATTTGTTGATTGGATTGTTGTACAGGAACAATGGAGCACCAATCTGCTGAATAATACCGTCTTTCATTACAACGATTTTTGTACCCAAAGTCATAGCTTCAATCTGGTCATGAGTTACATAAATCATTGTTGCCTGAAGTCTGTTGTGCAATGCAGCCAATTCAGAACGCATTGTTACACGGAGCTTAGCATCAAGGTTAGAAAGAGGTTCATCAAACAAGAATACTTTTGGATTACGAACAATAGCACGACCAACGGCAACACGCTGACGCTGACCACCGGAAAGTGCCTTTGGTTTACGGTCAAGATACTGAGTAAGGTCAAGCTGTTTTGCAGCATCACGAACACGACGATCAATTTCTGCCTTGTCCATTTTACGAATCTTCAATCCAAATGCCATGTTATCATAAACAGTCATATGAGGATAAAGAGCGTAGTTCTGGAATACCATGGCAATATCACGATCCTTTGGTGGAACGTCGTTCATTTCAATGCCATCGATGTACAGTTTACCTTCGGAAATATCTTCCAAACCAGCAATCATACGGAGAGTTGTTGACTTTCCGCATCCTGAAGGACCTACGAATACGCAGAATTCCTTGTCTTCTACAGTGATATTAGAATTACTAACGGCACGAACACCACCGTCATAGATTTTTCCAATACCTTTAAGCTCTACTTTTGCCATTTAATTTGGCCTCCTGATAGGGTTATATTATTAGTTATAATTTTACGCCCTAAGGCCGTGTAAGTCAAATTAAAAAACAAGTTCTAACAGAATTTTTTTGAAGTGAAATTTTTGAAAAAGTTAATTAACTCCAAAGTTATTTACTCTAGAGTTAATTAACTTTTCTTAGAACGAAAAATCAAGTGGGAAGCAAGTTGAACACCAACGATTAATTAGGATTAAGTGTTTCATATTGGCAAATGGCGTGAGAATCCCAGTTAACGTCTGTTCTGATAGTTTTTGCAGGAACGCCTGCA